>NZ_JACMYO010000136.1 GCF_020889685.1 Bradyrhizobium oropedii | reverse complement strand
CGCGTCATCAAGGTGATCGATCACGGGCGCACGCGCATCCTCGGCATCTTTCGCCGCAATCCCGACGGCGGCGGCCGCCTGATCCCGGTCGACAAGAAGCAGGCCGGCCGCGAGCTCAACATCGCCAAGGCGGACAGCGGCGACGCCGAGGACGGCGACCTGATCAGCGTCGACCTGATCCGCACCCGCAGCTTTGGGCTCGCCTCCGCCCGCGTCAAGGAGCGGCTCGGCTCGATCGCGAGCGAAAAGGCGATCAGCCTGATCGCGATCAACACCCACGACATTCCGCAGGTGTTTTCGTCCTCCGCGCTGCGCGAAGCCGAAGACGCCAAGCCTGCGACCTTGCAGGGCCGCGAGGACTGGCGCGACGTGCCGCTCGTCACCATCGATCCGCCTGACGCCAAGGACCACGACGACGCCGTGCATGCGGAAGTCGATCCTGATCCGAACAACAAGGGCGGCTTCATCGTCCATGTCGCGATCGCCGACGTCGCCTTCTATGTGCGTCCCGGCTCGGCGCTCGACCGCGACGCGCTCCAGCGCGGCAACTCGGTGTATTTCCCCGATCGCGTGGTGCCGATGCTGCCCGAGCGCATCTCCAACAATCTCTGCTCGCTGGTGCCGGGCGAGCCGCGCGGCGCGCTCGCGGTGCGCATGGTGATCGGCGCCGACGGCCGCAAGCGCTCGCACACGTTCCACCGCGTGCTGATGCGCTCGGCTGCAAAACTCGCTTACGCGCAGGCGCAGGCCGCGATCGACGGCAGGCCCGACGACACGACAGGTCCCCTGCTCGATCCGATTCTGAAGCCGCTGTGGTCGGCCTATGAGCTGGTCAAGCTCGCACGCAACGAACGCGACCCGCTCGATCTCGATCTGCCTGAGCGCAAGATCCTACTGAAGGGCGACGGCACTGTCGATCGGGTAATCGTGCCGCAGCGACTCGATGCGCACCGACTGATCGAGGAATTCATGATCCTCGCCAACGTCGCCGCGGCCGAGATGCTCGAGAAGAAGGCGCTGCCGCTGATCTATCGCGTGCATGACGAGCCGAGCCAGGAGAAGGTCCACAACCTCCAGGAATTTTTGAAGACGCTCGACCTGCCCTTCACCAAGCAGGGCGTGCTGCGGCCTGCGCAATTCAACCGCGTGCTGGCGCAAGTCTCGGGCGAGGATTACGAGCCGCTGGTCAACGAGGTGGTGCTGCGTTCGCAGGCGCAGGCCGAATACTCCGCCGAGAACTACGGCCATTTCGGCTTGAACCTGCGCCGCTACGCGCACTTCACCTCGCCGATCCGCCGCTACGCCGATCTGATCGTGCACCGCGCGCTGATCCGCGCGCTTGGCCTTGGCGAAGGCGCCTTGCCGACGGATGAGAGCGTGGAGACGCTGGCCGAGGTCGCAGCGCAGATATCCGTCACCGAACGCCGCGCGATGAAGGCGGAGCGCGAGACCACCGACCGGCTGATCGCGCATTTCCTCGCCGACAAGGTCGGCGCCTCGTTCCAGGGCCGCATTTCCGGCGTGACGCGCGCCGGCCTGTTCGTGAAGCTCGACGACACCGGCGCCGACGGCCTGATCCCGATCCGGACCATCGGCAGCGAATATTTCAACTACGACGAAACCCGCCACGCGCTGATCGGGACGCGCAGCGGCACCATGTATCGGCTCGGCGACGTCGTCGACGTGCGGCTGGTCGAGGCAGCTCCTGTGGCGGGCGCCCTGCGTTTTGAGCTATTATCCGATGGTCAGACAATTCCGCGCGGCAGAAAGCGCGACGGCGGACGGGACGAGCGTCGCGCCGCGGGATTTGGCAAGGGACACAGCAAGGGACCCGGTAAGGTATCCGGCAAGAAGGCGCATAAGGAACGGAAGGCGCGCAACAAGAAGGACCGCAAGCCGGCGAAGCAGAAGTCCGGCAAATCGAAGAGAGGCAAGTCATGGACGTGACACCGCCGACGGTGGTCTGGACTCGCGACGCGGCCGAGCCCGAGAAGCGCGACGTGTGGAGCGCGATGAGGCGCGGGTTCCGCGGCCGTTGTCCGCGTTGCGGAAAAGGAAAACTGTTCCGCAAGTTTCTCAAATGCGACGGCCACTGCCCGGTCTGCGATCTCGATTTCACGCCGCATCGCGCCGACGATCTGCCCGCCTATCTCGTCATCGTCATCGTCGGCCATATCGTGGTACCGACCGCGCTCTGGATCGAGACCAACTATTCGCCGCCGGTGTGGCTGCAATTGGCGATCTATCTGCCGTTCACGCTGTTCGCATCGCTCGCATTGCTGCAGCCGGTGAAGGGAGCCGTGATCGGCTTGCAATGGGCCCTGCGCATGCATGGCTTTGACGAGAATCCCCCTAGCGACATCCCGCCGGTCTAGCTAAACCGGACCACAAGAAGAAATGAAAGGGATGAAATGACTGAAGCCGCCGCACCCGCCGCCGTCGTCCACCAGGGCGAAAAAGAAGCCGATCATCACGCGTATTTCCGGCCGAAGGATGCCGCGACGCTGATCCTGATCGATCGCTCCGGCGCCAAGCCGAAGGTGCTGGTCGGCAAGCGCCACGACAAGGTGGTGTTCATGCCGGGCAAATTCGTCTTCCCCGGCGGCCGCGTCGACAAGGCCGACAACCGCGTGCCGGTCGCTGCACCAATCACGCCGGAGCTGGAAGCCAATCTCCTGAAGGGCAGCCCGAAGATCACGCCCGGCCGCGCACGCGCGCTCGCCAATGCGGCGATCCGCGAAGCCTGCGAAGAAACCGGGCTCTGCCTCGGCCGCAAGGTCGAGAAGTCGCAGAAGCTCGACGGTCCCTGGGCGCCGTTCGCCGACGCCGGTCTGTTGCCCGATCCGTCCGGCCTGTTCCTGATCGCGCGTGCGATCACCCCGCCCGGCCGCGTCCGCCGCTTCGACACCCGCTTCTTCACCGCGGACGCCTCGACGATCGCGCATCGCGTTGAAGGCGTGGTGCATGCCGATGCCGAACTGGTCGAGCTGGTCTGGGTCGAGATCGGCTCCGAGCCGCTCGCCGACGCGCATGCCATGACCAAGAACGTGCTCGCCGAGCTCGACCGCCGTCTCGCCACCGGCCCGCTCCGCCACGACGCGGCCGTGCCGTTCTTCCATTTCTATGGCGGCAAGATGCACAAGGACGTGTTGGGGGCGTGAGGCGCGCACGAACTATCCATTCGTCATTCCGGGGCGCGCCTCTTGGCGCGAGCCCGGAATCCATTGAGCCGCACAACGGTTGAAGAATGGATTCCGGGTTCGTCGCTGCGCGCCGCCCCGGAATGACGATGCTGAGACAACCAGCAAAAACAAAATAATCTTCCGGATGGCGCGCCGCGAAACGCCTTCCTATCTGTTCCGCTAACGACATCAAGAACGGAACGGGGCAATGGCGAAGCGTCAACTCAAGCTCGGCGCATTCATGCGGCCGATCAGCATTCACACCGGCGCCTGGCGCTATCCCGGGGCCTGGCCCGACGCCAATTTCAACTTCGACCATATCAAGCAGCTGATCCGGAAGCTCGAGGCCGGCAAGTTCGACGCCTTCTTCATGGCCGACCATCTGGCCGTGCTGAACATGCCGATCAATGCGCTGAAGCGCAGCCACACCGTGACCTCGTTCGAGCCGTTCACGCTGCTCTCGGCGCTGGCAGCCGTCACCGAAAATATCGGCCTGATCGCAACCGGCTCGACCACCTTCGACGAGCCCTATCACGTCGCCCGGCGCTTCGCCTCGCTCGACCACATCTCCGGCGGCCGCGCCGGCTGGAATATCGTCACCACATCCAATCCGGACGCGGCGCTGAATTTCGGACTCGACGACCACATGGAGCACGCCGAGCGCTACAAGCGCGCCCGCGAGTTCTACGACGTCGTCACAGGCCTGTGGGATTCCTTCGCCGACGATGCCTTCGTGCGCGATGTCGAGTCCGGGCTGTTCGTCGATCCCGACAAGATGCATACGCTCAATCACAAGGGCAAATATCTCTCGGTGCGCGGCCCGCTGAACATCGCCCGCCCGGTGCAGGGCTGGCCGGTCATCGTGCAGGCCGGCGCGTCCGATGACGGCAGGCAGCTTGCGGCCGAGACTGCGGAAGCAGTGTTCACCGGCGGCGGCAGCCTCGCCGACGGACAGAAGCTCTATGCCGACATCAAGGGCCGCATGGAGACGATCGGCCGCGATCCCGAGCATCTGAAGATCCTCCCTGGCGCCTTCGTGGTGGTCGGCGACAGCGTCGAGGAAGCCAAGGAGAAGCGCGCCCTGCTCGACAGCCGCGTGCACTACGACAGCGCGATCGCCTCGCTCTCGGTGATCCTCGGCACCGACGCGTCCGGCTTCGATCCCGACGGGCAATTGCCGCCGATCCCGGAAACCAATGCCAGCAAGAGCGGGCGGCAGCGTCTCGTCGATGTCGCCGCGCGCGACAAGCTCACCGTGCGCCAGCTCGCGCAACGCGTCGGCGGCTATGGCGGGCTCGCCTTTGTCGGCACGCCGCAGACTATCGCCGACCAGATGGAGGAATGGCTGGAGGGGCGCGGCAGCGACGGCTTCAACATCATGTTCCCCTATCTGCCGCAGGGCCTGTTCGAGTTCGTCGACAAGGTCGTTCCCGAATTGCAGAAGCGCGGGATTTTCCGCAGGGAGTACGAGGGACGGACGCTGCGCGAGAATTTGGGCCTGCCAAGGCCAAAAAATCAGTTCTTCGAGGGGTAATCGGCCCGGAATCGGGCTGGTTTTGGCTCGGAAATCCTTGACTTTGAGCGGTTTGCAGCTAGTTTCCCGGCCAAACGCGGGCCGATTTGGCCGGCTCCCGATATCCCCCGATTTTCGAGGTTTTGCACATGGCCAAGGCGGTCACCATCAAGGTCAAGCTCGTGTCGACGGCCGACACCGGCTTCTATTACGTTGCCAAGAAGAATTCGCGCACCATGACCGACAAGCTGGTCAAGAAGAAGTACGACCCGGTCGCGCGCAAGCACGTCGAGTTCAAGGAATCCAAGATCAAGTAAGATCGCTTGCTTTCGGTGTTCGAACGGGGCCCTCGCGGCCCCGTTTTTGCTTTGTAGCTGAGCGTCATCCCGCATGCTTCCCGGGCAAGCCTCGGGCGCAGGGCTCACATGATCGCAAGCTTGGACGAGGGAAACGTCGGCGGCTACTCGGTCGCCTACGGCCGCGAGGACATCTACTTTCCGGTCTATGTCACGGCCGCCCTGGCCGCGATCTTTCTGACCGCGACCTGGATCACCGGCGCGATCTATTGGCTGGCGCCGGCAGCGGCAGCTTGCGGCTTCACCTATTACAACATCCCCCTGCTGGAGGCCGGTCGTCCGACCATCGGGGCCAACCAGTACGGCATCTTCATCCAGGCCTTCGGGCTGATCCGCTGGCGCTCCATCACGCGCATCGAGCTCGTCGAGATCGCCGAGCGCGCGATGACCGTTCACGAGTTGCAGATCGCACTCAGCGGGCCGCTCGGCAGCGCGCTGGTGGCCGATTGGCGCAAGCGGCCGGCCTATCGGCTCCTGATGCGCCTGCCGTGGCGCATGGACCATCGTGGCGTGGTCCGCGTCGATCTCGAGCCATTCGACCGGACGCCCGACGAGATCCACCGGACGTTCCTCAGAATGTGGCGCTACTACCGCAGCTAAAGCGCGACGAGAATTGGTTGAATCGTCATCGCGCTCTAGCTCGTTGTCTGAGCATGATCTTTTCGGAAAACCGCTTCGCACTTTGCGCTAACGCGGCCCTCCGGGTCCGGATCATGCTCTAGCGGCCGCCGAACGCCTCATCGGGCAGATGCGCGTCCGCGATGCGTGCATCTGGATTGTGCGTGATGGTCATGAACCAAACGAGGCTGAAGAACAGCGACCACGCTGTGTTCCAATAGAACCAGTTCATCGGATCACCTCGAACAGCTTTGATCCGCGCCAGCCGGCGAAGATCGCCGGCTGTGCGGAATGCCGCCAAAGTCTACTGCACGACCTCGCCGTGCAGTGCCAGATCCAACCCTTCGCGCTCGATATCCCGTGTGACGCGAAGCCCGACGAAGAGATTGATCACGAACAGGATGATCAGGCTCACGACGGCATCATACACGAAAACCGTCGCGACGCCGATGCACTGATTGAGAAACTGTCCGGCATTTCCCTCCAGAACCCCGGCCGTTCCGCCATACTGCTCGACCGCGAAAACCCCGGTCAGCAGCGCCCCGACGATGCCGCCGAGGGCATGGACGCCGAAGCAGTCCAGCGCATCATCGTAGCTGAACATGCGCTTCAGGCCGGTGCATCCCCAGTAGCAGCAGACACCGGCGGCGATGCCGATGGCGAAGGCGCCGACCGGCCCGACGAATCCGGAGGCCGGCGTGATCGCGACGAGGCCCGCAACGGCCCCCGAGCAGATGCCGACGACGGTCGGCTTGCCCTTCAATGCCCATTCCACCAGCATCCAGGTGAAGCCCGCCACCGCCGTGGCGATCTGGGTCACCAGCATCGCCATGCCCGCCTGCATTCCAGCCGTGACAGCGGAGCCGGCATTAAAGCCGAACCAGCCGACCCACAGCAGCGATGCGCCGATGAAGGTCAGCACCATATTGTGCGCCGGCCCAGTCTCGACGCGCTTGCCGAGCATGATGGCGCACATCAGGCCGGCGACGCCGGCATTAATGTGGACGACGGTGCCGCCGGCGAAATCGAGAACCTTGACATACGCAGCATCGTTACCCGCGGAGAATATGCCGTCGGGCCCCCAGACCCAATGCGCGATCGGCGCGTAGACGAAGATCGCCCACAGCCCGATGAACCAGAGCATCGCGGAGAACTTCATCCGCTCGGCGAACGCGCCGGCGATCAGCGCCGGCGTGATGATGGCGAACGTCATCTGGAAGCAGATGTAGACGGACTCGGGGATGGTCGCGGCGAGTGGATTGGGATTGCCGATGCCACCCTTGCCGATGTCGCTCAGGATGTCCTTGAGGAACATGCGATCCAGGCCGCCGATAAACGGCGTGCCGGCGCGGAACGCCAGACTGTAGGTCAGGACCGCAAACAGGATCGTGACCAGGCAGGTGACGGCGAAGCTGGTCATCACGGTATCGCCGACATTCTTCTTGCGCACCATGCCGCCGTAGAACAGGCCAAGGCCCGGGATCGTCATCATCAGGACGAGCGCGACTGACGTGAGCATCCAGGCGGTGTCGCCGGAATTCGGCGTGCATTTCTCGAGAATCTTGCCGCCGCAGGCCGGCGGCGACGCCGCATCCTCAGCCAGCGCAAGGTTGCTGAACAACAGGCAAAGAGCGGCCACTCCCAGCAAGGCAAACACGATTCTCACGAGCTTCGGGCGCGTGTATGTCGCAGACTCCATCATCGTCCTCCCATCACAAGAAATGCTGGTGTTCGGAATGGGCGCAGTGCGTTCCGGCGTCGGCGACGCTGAAAGCGCGAAGCAGCGAAGTCGCTGCGGCATCAGGCCGGATGCGAGGCACAACGGGCCACTGCTCGGCGGCGCGGCGAAAGCCGTGGTGCGCGGATGGCTGGAGAATGACGGCGACTAGCCTCATCGTGGCCAGCCCTTCCCATAGGTCCCCACGCCGGAACCCGCAGCGACGGCTTCCGGCACGATTTATAGCCAAATTCAATCAAGATTCGTGCCACCGGCGCGTGCCGGTCAACACGTTGAAGACACTGTAAATCCGATCCGCGCACAGAACGGCTTCGCGCTCCACTGCACGTTCTCGCAGCAAGCCATCGATGGAAAAATAGGCAGCAACCGGCGACTGCCCACGAGTGGGGCAGTCGCCGGTTCACCGGGATCAGAAGCTATGCGGCCTTGAGCACCGGCGGTTGCGCCGGCCGGATCAGTGCGAAGGCAAGCTGAATAATGCCGCCGGCTAGGCCGAGCGCGACGCCGATCCGCCAGGCCATCGTGTAGGAGCCGAGCGAGTCGTAGATCACCCCTCCTCCGTAAGCGCCGAGGAAGCTGCCGACCTGGTGGCTCATGAAGGCAAGGCCCTGGATCATCGCCTGCCAACGCAGCCCGAACATCTCGGCCACCGCGCCCGCGACCAGCGGACCGACGCCCATCCAGAGGAAGCCCATGATGGCGCCGAACAGCAGCGTCGTGCCCGGCGTCGCCGGCAGCATGAAGTACCAGGCGAGTGCGAGCGAACGCAGGATGTAGATCCCACCCAGCAGCGCCAGCTTGTTCCAGCGTTGACCGGCCCAGCCGAAGAACAGCGAGCCCAGCACGTTAAAGCCGCCGATCATGCCGAGCGTCTGCGCGCTCAGCATCGGGTCGAGCCCGCAGATCGCCAGATACGACGGCAAATGCGTGGTGAGGAAGACGAGCTGCATGCCGCAAACCATGTAGGCGCAGGTCATCACCACGAAGGATGCGTTGCCGAACGCGGTCTTGGCCGCGGTCGCCGCAGTGGCGTTGCCGATATCATCGGCCGCCGGCTTCGGCAGCGGAATCTTGTCGACGCGACCGGCATACAACGCGGCGGGAATCATCCCGATCGACAAGATCACGAAGCCGGCGAGCCCGACGCGCCAGCCGAATCCTTCATTGAGCATCTGGCCGATCGGCGCCGACAGCAGCGCGCCGAGCGAGCCCGCGGCGGAGACCATGCCGAGCACGGTCGAGCGCACCGTCTCCGACACCGCGCGCGCCGCGACCGACATGGCGATCGCATTCGCGGTGCAGGCGAGCGAAAGGCCGATCAGCACACCGGCGCCGATCATGATGGCGACGAGGCTATGCGCCGTCGTCATCAGCACGAGGCCCGCGATGTAGGCCAGCGCACCGACCACCATGATCGGGCGGAAGCCGTAGCGCACTGTCATCGCGCCCGCGAGGGGCTGCAAGAAGCCCCAGGCGAGGTTCTGCACCGCGAGCGCCAGCGTGAAATGCGATACCGAAATACCGATGTCGTGCGTCAGCGGCTGCATGAAGATGCCGAGGCTCTGCCGCAGCCCCATGCTCAGCGTGAGCATGATGGAGGCACCGATCAGAATGGGAAGCGTGGGACGCAGGACCTGCAACAGGGGCATTGTTCTTGTTCTCCCATGACGGCGCGGCACGAGTGCCACGGCCTGCGATTCACGCATGTTTTGGTTACACAGACCTGTGTACTTAGGCTATACAGGGGACCAACTGTCAAGCGAAGAGGATCACGGCCGGCGCATGGCTTCCCCGCCTCCCAAACAGACCATGAAAGAGCGGATCCTCGAGACCGCCGACAAACTGTTCTACCTGCAGGGCATTCGCGCCATCGGCGTCGACACCATCGCGGCCGAGATCGGTATCAGCAAGCGCACGCTCTACAATCACTTCCCGTCGAAGGACGCGCTGATCGAGGCCTATCTGCAGCACCGCTTCGTGCAGCCCCGTCCCTCGGACAAGCCGCCGGCCGAGCAGATCCTCGCGACCTTCGATTCGCTGGAGCGGCGCTTCTCGGCAAAAGACTTTCGCGGCTGCCCGTTCGTCAACGCGGTGGCCGAACTCGGTCCGGAGGACGAGGGCCGCACCTTCCGGAATATCGCAATTGCGTTCAAGGAAAGCCGCCGGGTCTGGTTTCGCGATCTGCTGCGGCAGCTCGGCGTCGCCGATGCCGAGGGACTTGCGACCCAGCTCACGCTGCTGGTCGACGGCTCGATCGCGCAGGACCTGGTGCGCGACGATCCGGGAATGGCGCGCGCGGCCAAGGAAGCCGCCCGCGTGCTGCTGGCGAATGCCGGGGTCAAGGTCGAGAGCTCCGCGCCTGCCGACAAGAAGCGGGCTAGATAAATCCGGTTGCACTTGGAGGTTCCGTTTGGTTGGTAGCGCTGACCACGCGCGACGGACCGACCGAATATTCCGTCACGCGAGATTGCCGACGACCGCGCGAAGATCCGCGGCACAACAGGGGAACGACCATGGAAGATCTGAAGGTGACGGCCACCGGCTACGATTTCGCGCCGGCGCGCGCCGCCATGCAGCGCTATATCGACAACGATCTCCTCTCCGGTATCTCGTCGGCAGTCATGGTCGGGCGCGAGCTCGTCGACGTCAGCTGCGTCGGATGGGCCGACAAGGAAGCGCAGATCCCGTTGCGCACCGATCATATCTTCAGGGTCTTCTCCAACACCAAGCTCATCACCTCCTGCGCAGTGCTGCTGCTGATGGAGGAAGGCCGCCTTCAGCTCGACGACCCCATCGAGAAATTCATTCCGCAGCTCCGCAATCGCAAGGTGCTGCTGAAGGGCGCGACCTCGCTCGATCAGACCGAGCCCGCGAAGAGCCCGATCACGATCCGCCAATTGCTGAGCCACAGCGCCGGCTTGAGCTACGGCTTCTTCGATCCCGGCACCGTCATCTTCAAGGCGCTGAACGAGCGCGGCGTGCACAATCCGAATACGACCCTGGCCCAGATGGTGGATGTGCTGGCCGACCTGCCGCTGATCTATCAGCCGGGCACGTCGTGGGAATACTCGCTCGCGATCGACGTGATCGCACGCCTCGTGGAAGTCGTCAGCGGCCAGCGCTTCGACAATTTCATCAAGGCACGCATCCTCGAACCGCTCGGCATGGTCGATACCGGCTTCGTCGTTCCCGAACGGGACCAGGGTCGCCTCGTCGCGTACTACGCCGGCGCGGACCTCATGGAGCCGATGAAACCCGGCCTCACCCGCACCGACAATGCGCCCTTCCCCGGCGCCTATCTGCGCCCGATCGCCAGGCTCAATGGCGGCGGTGGCCTGGTCTCGACGCTGCCCGACATGGTCGCACTGATCCGCAGCCTGCTGCCAGGAGGACCGACGCTGCTGAAGCCGGACACGATCGCCGCGATGATGTCCAACCAGTTGCCCGAAGGACAATGGATCCGCTTCGCGATGATGGGTGAACAGCCCGGCAAGGCGCATGGGCTTGCCGGCGGTCTGATCCTCAACCCCTCGCCGATCGATCATCCCGACGCGGCCGGTGAATTCTACTGGGGCGGCGTCGCAGGCACGCAGTGGTGGATTTCGCCGAAGACGGGCACCGCCGGCGTGATGATGGCGCAGCGCCAGATGGCGTTCGTCCATCCGTTCTCGTTCGAGTTCAAGCGGATGGCGTATGACGCGGTGAAGCGCGGGAGATAGCAGGATTTGGTAGCCCGGATGGAGCCAACGGGTCGCGCGAAGGCGCGCCCGATGACAGGCTCCGCGAAATCCGGGCTACGAGATCGCGTTACGCCGCCGCCGAAACCACGCGGTTGCGGCCATCGTGCTTGGCACGATAGAGCGCGGTGTCGGCGCGCTTGAGCACGTCGGAGACCTGCTCGCCCTTGCGCTCCAGCGTGGTGAGCCCGATCGAGATCGTGACCGTGATCCGTTTGCCGCCCTTGTCGACGGCAAACGGCTCGCCCGCGATTGAGCGGCGCAGCCGCTCGGCGACCATGCCGGCGACATGCAGATCGGTCTCGGGCATCACGATCACGAACTCCTCGCCGCCATAGCGGCAGGCGAGATCGATGCCGCGGATCGACTTGCGGATGCGGACGGCGAATTCGCGCAGCACGTCGTCGCCGGCATCGTGGCCGTAGGTGTCGTTGATCGCCTTGAAGTAGTCGATGTCGAGGATCATCAGCGCCAGCGGCTTGCCGCGGATCGAGGCCTGCTCCGCCAGCGTCGCGAGGTGGCTCTCCATGTAGCGCCGGTTGTTGAGGCCGGTCAGCGCATCCGTGATCGCCATCTCGATCGAGTTCTGCACATTGTCGCGCAGATGATCGGTGTAGCGGCGGCGGCGGATCTGGGTGCGTGCGCGCGCCAGCAATTCGTTCTTGTCGACCGGACGCAGCAGATAGTCGTTGACGCCGATCTCGAGCCCGCGCATCAGCCGCGCGTTGTTGTCGGCATCCGAAATCGCGAGGATCGGAACCTGGCGCGTGCGCTCGAGCGAGCGGGCCTGGCTGCACAGGCGCAGGCCGTCGAAATTGTCGAGGCTGAGCGACACGATAAGGAGGTCGTAGTTGGCCTCGGCGGCGTGGAACAGGGCTTCCGACGGATTGGTCTCGACGTCGACGGTGTGCTCGGCGGAGAGGATCGGCGCCAGCTTCTCATAGGACGACGGCCGGTCGTCGACCAGAAGGATGCGGCCGCCCGTGCCCTTGTCGGCGATTGCGCTGCGCTCCGGCGCCTGCATGCCGATCTCGAGCGATGTGATGGCGCGCATGCGCAGCTCATCGGTCATCATCTTCAGCCGCGTCAGGGAGCGCACGCGCGCGATCAGCACGACATCGGACACCGGCTTGGTCAGGAAATCATCGGCGCCGGATTCCAGCCCGCGCACGCGATCGGCAGGACTGTCGAGCGCCGTGACGATGACGACTGGAATGAAATGGGTCGCCGGATTCGACTTCAACCGGCGGCAGACCTCGAAACCATCCATGTCCGGCATCATGACGTCGAGCAGGATGATGTCGCATTCGGCGCGTGCACAGATTTCCAGCGCCTCGGTCCCGTTGGAAGCGGTCAGCACATCGAAATATTCGGCCGACAGACGGGCTTCCAACAGCTTGACGTTCGCCGGAACGTCATCGACGACGAGGATACGCGCGGACATTGCACCACAACTCCCCTATCCGATAAAGCGTCGGACAGTCTCAATAAATTTTCCGACCGAGATCGGCTTGGACAAATAGGCTTCGCAGCCGCCCTCGCGGATGCGTTCTTCGTCGCCCTTCATGGCGAAGGCGGTGACCGCGACCACCGGAATCGTGCGCAGATCGGGATCGTCCTTGATCCAGCGCGTGACTTCGAGGCCGGAAACCTGGGGCAGCTGAATATCCATCAGGATGAGGTCGGGGCGCAGCTTGCGGACGAGATCGAGCGCTTCGAAGCCATTGCTGGTACCCGAAGTCTGATAGCCGTGCGCTTCCAACAGATCGCGAAAGAGCTTCATGTTGAGCTCGTTGTCCTCCACGATCAGGACGGTTTTGGCCATCCCGTCCCTCCCAAACCCAGGAGACGGGCCCGGCTGCGGCACCTCACGCACCGCGCTCGGGACGCGTCGAAAATGTGAATTCAAACTAGCGCCAGAATCGCTCTAACCCGTTAACCCGAAGTCCAACTTCCGTAGCGTGGTTTCCGTTGCTTGAACACACGCGGAAGACTCGGGCATGATGGGTCTCTCAATAGAGACCATAAGTTAACGGAAAGGCAAACCGGCGCGTTGAAAAAGCCTGTTCACAACCCGCGGGAAGTCGCTGAAATCGTTGCGATTCAGGCGCTCGGCTTCATTGCCGGCGATCCCGAGCGGCTGGGCTTGTTCCTGGCTGAAACCGGAATCGGTCCGGAGACGCTGCGGAACGCGGCGTCCAATCCTCAATTTCTTGCGAGCGTGCTCGATTTCGTGATGCGCGACGATGCCACCGTGAAGGCGTTCGCCGCGGCCTCCGAGTTGCACCCGACCAACATCGCTGCCGCCCACCAGGCGCTGGGTGACCCGAGATGGGAGCGCGACGTGCCGTGACGACGGCAGCGGCGGCATCCGACGGCCCCCTCAGTTTCTGCCGAGACTGCCTCGGCGATCTCGATATCAAGGTGAAGCGATGCAGCCATTGCGGCTCGCCGCGGCTGGTACGTCATCGCACCCTGCCCGCACTGGCGCTGGCCCATATCGACTGCGACGCGTTCTACGCCACCGTCGAGAAGCGCGACAATCCTGAGATCGCCGACCGCCCGGTCATCATCGGCGGCGGCAAGCGCGGCGTGGTGTCGGCCGCCTGCTATATCGCGCGCACCTACGGCGTCCGTTCGGCGATGCCGATGTTCAAGGCGCTGGAACTCTGCCCGGATGCGACCGTGATCCCACCGGACATGGCGAAATATGTCCGGGTCGGGCGCGAGGTGCGGCACGCGATGCAGGCGCTGACGCCGCTGGTCGAGCCGCTGTCGATCGACGAAGCGTTCCTCGATCTCTCCGGCACGCAGCGCGTCCACGGCATGATCCCGGCCAAGGTGCTCGCCAAATTCGCCCGCGACGTCGAGCGCGACATCGGCATCACAGTGTCGGTCGGGCTGTCCTGCAACAAGTTCCTCGCCAAGATCGCCTCCGACCTCGACAAGCCCAGGGGCTTCGCCACGCTCGACCAGGACGAGGCGCGCGAGATGCTGGCGAGCAAGCCGGTCGGCTTCATCTATGGCGTCGGCCCGGCGACGCAGGAGAAGCTCGTGCAGCGCGGCTTCCGCGTCATCGCCGATTTGCAGCGCGCCGACGAGAACGAACTGATGAAGCAGTTCGCCAGCGAAGGCCGCAGGCTGTGGCGGCTGGCGCGCGGCATCGACGACCGCGGCGTGGTGCCCGACCGCGGCGCCAAGACCATTTCGAGCGAGACCACCTTCGAGACTGACATCCGCGATTTTGCAGTCCTGGAAAAGCTGCTCTGGAAGCTGTCGGAGAAAACCTCGGCGCGGCTGAAGAGCAGCGAACTCTCCGGCTGCACCATCACGCTGAAGCTGAAGACCGCTGATTTCCGCCAGCGCACCCGTTCGCAATCGATCCAGACCCCGACCCAGCTTGCCGCAAAGATCTTTGCGGTGACGCGCGAGATGCTGGCCAAGGAGATCGACGGTACGGCCTTCCGCCTGATGGGCGCCGGCGTCAGCGCGCTGCGCCCGGGCTCGCAGGCCAACGATTCCGACATGCTCGACCGCCGCTCGGCCCACGCCGAACGCGCGATCGACAATCTGCGCAAGAAGTTCGGCAATGCCGCCGTGATCCGGGGCATTGCCTATGAGGGACCGCAAAAGAACGCGGAGGAGTAAGACCTCCGTCATTGCGAGCGCAGTGAAGCAATCCAGCTTGCCGCTTGCGGCACTATGGATTGCTTCGTCGCTTCGCTTCTCGCAATGACGGAGAGTGTGCCTCTCAATCCGCGACCGCAACCGCCTCGATCTCGATCAGCCACTCCGGAGCCGCGAGCGCGGTGACACCGACGAGCGTAGAGGCCGGCGGCTCCATGCCCTCGAAGAATGCCGAGCGCGCCTTGCCGATGATCGGGCGAAGCTCCGGCTTGTAGCCGACGACGAAGGTCGTGATCTTGACGATGTTGGAATAGCTCGCGCCGGCCGCCTTCAGCGCCGTGCCGAGGTTTTGCATCACCTGGGTCGTCTGCGCGGCAAGATCGCCGGCGCCGACCACCCGGCCCTCCTCGTCCGTGGATACCTGTCCGGAAATGTAGATGGTGCGTGCGCCCGAGGCGACGACGACGTGGGAGTAAGCCGGATTGTGATGCAGGCCGCTGGGGCGAAGATGGTCGAGCTTGCTCATGATGTGCCTCCCTGAGACGCGTGTTTTGCGAAGCGTACTCGCGTCTGAGGGTTCCGGCCAGAGCGGTCTCGCGGGCTTGCCCCGCTGTCGTCCCTGCGAAAGCGGGGACCCATAGCCACAGGGTTGAGTTGTTGAAGGAAGCTGCGGCCCCAACGTCGCGCAGTAATCACGTTCGGTGGTTGGGTCCCGGCTTTCGCCGGGACGACACCGAGTGTGTGGCTACAGCCAGCCCCTCACTTGCAGGGTTTGGAATCCCTGACGTCGAACTTGTCCAGCGCGCCCGAGATCACGAAATCGTTGTAGTCCAGCACCAGCGCGCGGGAGACGCCGTTCTCGTACAGTTCGAACGACATCGCATAGACTGGCGTCTGCTCGCCGTCCTTCGCCCGCGCATCACTGTCGTAATAGCTCACCGTCACCGGCCAGCGCGTCATGGTTTTCATCGCATCGCTCGCCGTCGACGGATCGGGCGATGAGGGCGCGCGGTCGCCTGCGAGCGGCCGGCCGATCACCGTCAGCGTGTTGTAGACCTTCTCGCCATTGTCGGAGCCGTCATAGACGGTCTGCTCGAGCACCGATTTGCCGTCACGGGCGGCAGCGATGATGTGCTGGATCTGCTCGGTCGGGAACACGATCTTGCCGTCGAGATTGAACGTCTTCTTCACCGGCTGGGTCAGCTTCACGGTGATATGATCGCCGACGCGCTCGGCGGTGCCGTCGACCGGGGACGATTCACTGTCGTTCATCCGCGTGTCGATCTTGAAGCGGTAGCTCTTGCCCGACGCATCCTCCCAGGACGATGAGCGCAGATCTGACAGCGTCACCTTGCCCTCGCCGCTGTCGAGTTCGGAGACCTGGCGGAATTCGGAGGTGTAGCCTTCGCAGGAGTTGCCGGAGAAATTGTAGAGGATACGCCCGCGCGCATCGCTGACCGAATTGGAGCCGCGTGATTTCACGAGGCTGAGATCGTACAGCGCCTGATGCGCGAGAAACGGCCCGCTTGCCGCAGCAGCGGCGGACCCATGAACCAGGCCGGATCCTGCGGCTACCGCGATCGTGAGCACCAGGGCACGCGACGGATTCCCAAACGGCAAGGTCATGGTTTTTCCTCAAGGAGGCAGGGATTCGCCACAATAGTGACGGTGGTATTGCGCCGCAACTGGGGCAAGTTTTACAAAATTGCAATGTGCGCAGCGAAAATGCCGTCATTTTCGGCAATTTTTCGTGCGATTCCGCGTGTCACGGCGGCACTCCGCGTACCCTTACAGTCGCTTGCAACCAGCGGCACGATGCGCGAAACAATCGAAACAAACTTGGCCCTGACCGCGTTTCAGGCTTTCGTGCAATCCAATTGGGGAACAAAGATGGCGGGTACCGTCGAACAGAAACTGGCGTCACAGGGCATCACACTTCCTGAACCGACCGCCCCGGTCGCAAACTATGTCCCCTTCGTCCGCAGCGGAAACCTGCTGTTCTTCTCGGGCCAGGTCTGCTTCAACGCCGAAGGCAAGCTGATCGCCAAGGGCAAGCTCGGCGCCGGCGTCACGATCGAGCAAGGCGTCGCCGCGGCGCAGGGCTGTGCGATCAACCTGCTGGCCCAGGTCAAGGCGGCGCTCGGCGATCTCGACAAGGTCGTGCGCGTGGTGCGACTCGGCGGCTTCATCAACTCGGCGCCTGATTTCTTCGACGGACCGAAGGTCCTGAACGGCGCTTCCGACCTGATGGTCGCAGCGTTCGGCGACAAGGGCCGACATGCTCGCACCACCGTCGGCGTTGCCTCGCTGCCGGCGGATGCCGCGGTCGAGGTCGAAGGCGTGTTCGAAGTCTCCTGATCGATGCGTGCCCCTGATTGGCTGACGAAACGGCCGGTCGCTCATCGCGGCCTGCATGATGCCGCACGCGGTGTCATCGAGAACATGCCGGCCGCGGCCAACGCTGCGGTTGCCGGCGACTTCGCCATCGAGTGCGATATCCAGCTCACCGCCGATGGTGAGGCGATGGTGCATCACGACGATGCGCTCGGCCGCCTCACCGAAGGTTCGGGCCTACTGGCGACGAAGACGGCGGCCGAGCTGAAAGCAGTCAAGTTCAAGAACACGTCCGAGCAGATGATGACGCTCGGCGACCTCTGCGCGCTGGTCGCCGGCCGCGTTCCGCTGGTGGTCGAGGTGAAGAGCCATTTCGACGGCGACCGCAAGCTGGTAGCCCGGATGGCCGAGGTGCTGTCGTCCTATTCCGGCCCTGTCGTCGGCATGTCGTTCGATCCCGACCAGGTGCTGGCGCTGCGCGAGATCATGCCGGCCTTGCCGCGCGGCATCACGGCTCAGCGCACCTATGACGACAGCTCATGGACCAAGCTGACGCCGGCGCAGCGCGACGGCATGCTGTATCTGCGCCACGGCTTCAAGACCGAGCCGCATTTCGTTGCCTTCTGGGTCAACCAGCTACCGGCGCCGGCGCCCTGGATCGCCCGCAACGTGTTCGGCTGCCCGCTGCTGGCATGGACCGTGCGGACCGCGGAACAGCGCGAGCGCGCGGCCCGTTACGCCGATCAGATGATCTTCGAGGGGTTTGTGCCGGGAACCTGACATGTTCCTTCGCGGCCTTGAAGTCGTCGCTGCGATGCACGATCTTGGCAAGAGCTGGTTGGGCGTTGGTCAAAGCGTTGGTCGTCATCGGCGATGGCGGAATGCAGAGCATGATCCGGAAGTGGAGCCAGCTGTTCCGGCAAGATCATGCTCAAAAGAGGCACCGGTCTTCATTCTCGATGGCGTCTTCTGAAATTACCCTAGAGGCCGTAGCTGACATCGGCGGCATTCCAGCCGCCGAATGGAACGCCTGCGCCAATCCCAAGGCGGATGCGGACAGCATCCATAACCTCGACACACTGGCCTCGCGCGCTGCCGCAGGCGATTGCCAGACCGCCGCAAGTTCGAGCTATAACCCGTTCGTTTCCCATGCCTTTTTTGCCGCCGCCGAGGCCTCGAATTCGGCCTGCCCACGGACCGGCTGGGGCCCGCGGCATCTGGTGGCGAAACTCGACGGCCGGATCGTCGGCGTCGTGCCGTGTTATCTGAAATCGCACTCGCAGGGCGAATACGTGTTCGACCGCGGCTGGGCCGAGGCCTATCACCGCGCCGGCGGCAGCTATTATCCGAAGCTGCAGGTCTCGGTCCCCTTCACGCCCGCAACCGGGCCGCGGCTGTTGATCCGCGACGGCGTCGACCGCGAGGCGATCGGCTCGGCGCTGGCGCGAGGCCTGCGGGCGCTCTGCAACGCCACTGAAGCCTCCTCCGTGCACGTCACTTTTGCTCGCGAGGACGAGGCAAAATTCCTCGGCGCGCACGGCTTCCTGCAGCGAACCGACCAGCAGTTCCACTGGCACAATCAGGGCTACAAGAGCTTCGACGATTTTCTGGGCTCGCTGAACTCCCGTCACCGCAAGGGCATCAAGCGCGAGCGACGCGAGGCTGTTACCGCCGGGATCACCATCCACTGGCTGACCGGCTCCGATATCACCGAGGACGCCTGGGACGCGTTCTTCGAGTTCTACACGGAGACCGGCTCGCGCAAATGGGGCCGGCCGTATCTCACCCGAGAGTTTTTCTCGCTGATCGGCGAGAGCATGAGCCGGGACGTGCTGCTGGTCATGGCCAAGCGCAACGGGCGCTGGATCGCCGGCGCGATCAACTTCATCGGCTCGGACACGCTGTTCGGCCGCAACTGGGGCGCGATCGAGCACCACCCGTTTCTGCATTTCGAGGTCTGCTACTATCAGGCGATCGATTTCGCGGTTCAGCGCGGGCTCAAGGTGGTCGAGGCCGGCGCGCAGGGCGAGCACAAGCTGGCGCGCGGCTACCTGCCGCAGACCACCCACTCGGCGCACTTCATCGCCGATCCGGGGTTGCGCCGCGCCATCGCCGATTACCTCAAGCGCGAGCGCGATTACGTCGCCGAGGTCGGCCGCGAGCTCACCGAGGCCGGCCCGTTCCGGAAGACCGTCGACGACGACGCTTGACGTTTGGATCGTGACCGGGACATTAGGCCAACAAACTCCGAGGAGCCGCCGCCATGCCCGCCGCCTATGACAACAACAACCCCTTCGCGAAGATCCTGCGCGGCGAGTTTCCCTGCTACAAGGTCTATGAGAACGAGCACGTGCTCGCCTTCCTCGACATCATGCCGCGCTCGCCGGGGCATACGCTTGTGATTCCGAAGGCCCCTGCCCGCAACATCCTCGACATCACGCCCGACGACTACGCCCATGTCGCGCGCGCCGCGCACAAGATCGCGGCCGCCGGAATGAAAGCTTTCGAGGCCGACGGCATCACCGTGCAGCAGTTCAACGAGCCAGCCGGCGGCCAGGTCGTCTTCCATCTCCACATGCACGTGATGCCCCGCAAGGATGGCGTCGCGCTGCTGCCGCCCGCGAGCCACAAGGAAGACGGCAAGGTGCTGGAAGCCAGCGCGGCGAAGCTGATCGCTGCGTTGAAATAGCGGCCTTTCCCCGTCATTGCGAGCGAAGCGAAGCAATCCATCGTTCGGCACATGCGGAACGATGGATTGCTTCGTCGCTGCGCTCCTCGCAATGACGGCATAACCGTAGCCTGCCCCGGAATGACGGCGGCGAGACGTCACTCCGTCTCGAAATCCCCCGACTGCGGCGGCGCCAGCGGCGTGAACTCGCAGCGGTCGGGCTTGACGTCGATCAGCGGCGTCTCGTCGAGGCAGTCGAGGCCGCGCACCAGGATGACGTTGCCCTCGACACCGACCAGCTTCACGATCGAGGTGCCGATCGGATTGGGACGTACCGGCGAGCGCAGCGAGAAGGTGCCGCGGGTGTTGCCGTTGTTCTTCGGGCTTTGCAGCACGATGTCGCGGCGCGACTGGTGCAGCCAGTACAGCACCTCGAGATTCGAGTAGAAATCGACGCCCTTGATCGCGGCGACCCACGGCTCGAAAATCTCGAGCCGGCACACCGGACCGTCATGACGCCCCTGTCGCGGCGTCGCCAGCCGTGAGGTCCAGGGCGTTCGGATGCGGCCGATGAACACAAGCCCGGCGTCGCGCGCCGGCGGCATGTCGACGGCAACCTCGCCCAGGCGCAATTCCATTTCACGTACCATCTGTCAGTCCAATGATATGTTCAGCGCCTTGACCACGCCCGCCCATCGCGCGCGATCGGCATCCACGAATTTGTCGATCTCGGCCTGGCTCTTCGCGCGCAGCGGCGGAAAACCGATCCTGACCAGCGAAGCGCGAAACGCCTCGTCGTTCAAGGCCCGGTCGAGGCTCGCCTTGATCTTGCCGGCGATCTCGTCAGGCACTTTCGACGGCGCAGCGATACCATACCAGACGCTGACCGCATAATCGGGATAGCCGCTCTCGGCGATGGTCGGCAGATCGGGCAAATCGGGGATGCGCGCGGTCGAGCTGACGCCGAGCGCGCGCAGCATGCCTGATTTGACCGGCGGCAGCGCGGTGCCAAGCGTATCGAACATCAGCTGGATGTTGCCTGACAGCAAATCCTGCAGCGCGGGTCCGGCGCCCTTGTACGGCACGTGGGTCATCTCGACGCCGGCCATCTGCTTGAACATCTCGCCGGCGAGATGCACCGTGCCGCCGGTGCCGGCCGAGCCGAAATTGAGCTTGCCGGGATTCGTCTTCGCGTAGGCGACGAACTCCGCGATCGTCTTGGCAGGTACGGACGGATTCACCTCCATGATCATCGGCGCGTCCGTGATCACCGACAGCAGGCGAAAATCCCTCGCCGGATCGTAGGGCAGCTTCTTGTAGAGCAGCGGATTGAGCACGAAGATCGAGGCCGCCGTCACGAACAGCGTGTAGCCGTCGGGATCGGAGCGCGCCACGGCCTCGGCGCCGATCGCGCCCTGCGCGCCTGCCTTGTTCTCGACCACGACCACCTGCTTGAGATCGCGCCCGAGATATTCGCCGACGATGCGGCCCAGCACGTCGGTCGGTCCGCCCGCAGCATAGGGCACTATGAGCTTGATCGGTCGCGTCGGATAGTCGGCGGCATGCACCGGCAACGCCACCGTCAGCAACGCTGTCAGAGCAACAATGAATAGCGATGATGCGCGCCGCTGCATGCCGTTTCCCCATTGTTTTGTTCTTGGGGAATGAGAGTAGCGGATAATGCGCTCGCCGCAATCAGCCGAGCCAGTATTTGCCCGCAATCACGACGACCTCGCCCACGATCACGCCGGCGAAGATCGTTTTCCGCGCCAGCATGAACGCCACAAAGCCTGCGGCGACGGCGCTGTAGCGCAGCCAGTCCGGCACGCTTGCAAGCGCGCCCGGCGGCTGCACCACGATCTGCGCAATGATCCCGGCGAGGATCGCGGTGGCGACCGCCCTCACCCAGACCAGCAGCTCGGAATTCTCGTCGATGCCGCCGCCGAACCACAGGCCGAGCATGCGCCAGATCTGGTTGGGGATGACGCCCGCCACGAACAGGATAGCAAGCGCGTGCCAGTCTCCGATGAAGCCGGTCACGCGCGCGCCCTCACGATGCCCGCCCTCGCCCGGTGCACGGCATAGGCGATGGTCCCCGCGGCGACGCCGCTGACCAGGATATCGACGCCGCTGTTCAGCATCGCGGCCAGCGGGAACAGCAAGAGCCCAAGCACCAGCGCGATGACGTCGGCGAGCTCGCGGCAGTTGCGCGCGGTGGAGAACAGAAACGCAAGCGGCGTCAGCATCAGCATGCCGGCGGCCAATAGCGGTGTGAGGTTGGCCGCGAGCGCATAGCCGATCGTGTTGGCGATCAGGCAGACCGAGACCAGCCCCAGGCCGAGCCCGTGGATGAAGGCGATCCGCCGGTTGCGCGGCACCTGCGGCAGGAAGCGGTAGCATTCGACCCACAGCGTCACCGCGGTGAGATGCGCCACCAGGATCAGATGCCGGCGCTTGGTCTGTTCGGTGCGCATCAACGGTAACACCGAGACCACCATCGGAAACAGCCTGATCGCGCTGACGGTGACCGCGATCGCCGATTGCAGCACGGTGGCGCCGGAGCCGAGCGTCGTGATCACGATGATCTGCGCGGGCCCCGCCCAGACGAATGCCGTGCTCGCCAGGGTCCAGCCCAGCGAGAAGCCGGAATCATGGGCCAGCGCGCCGATGCCAAGATAGGTCGCGAACAGCACGAGCGTCAGCACGGTGGCGCCGATCGACCGCGCGCCCCACAGGAAGGCGCGGAACGAGGTCTGCCATTGCGGAGAATCGAGCGGAGGAAGCGCCACGGGGAGCCGGATGGTTTTGCAATGTCGGCGGCTTAGGGCGCTGACTACGCAGGGTCAAGAAAGAGACGGCACAGCGCTGCTATGCAGTAGCCCCGCGCCCAAACCGTCATTGCGAGGAGCTCGCGACAAAATTGCAAAGCAATTTTGCGCTGAAGCGACGAAGCAATCCATCTATCTATCCGTTCCGCCGAGGCATGGATTGCTTCGCGGAGCCTGTCATCCGGCGGCGCTCTGCGCCGACCGGGTGGCTCGCAATGACGCGGGGAGATCACGCCCGGTTCTTCAGCACGAAGCACGCGCCGCCCGCCTTGCGGATGCGGTTGCACAGGCCGTCGGCCTCGGGGCGCGTGTCGGCGCCGATGCGCACCTGGTAGAACGTCGCGCTGCCGCGGGTGCGCAGCCGCGAACCGAGCAAGCTCGGATCCTGATCGCCGATCACGCTCGACAGCCGCTTCATGGCCCGGGCATACATCGCGAGCGCCTTGTCGCGGCTGAAGCCGGCGGCAAGCTGCACGCCCCATACCTTGGCCGCCGACAGCGTGATATGCTGCTCGAGCCCGGCCACAAACGGATTGGGCGCGCGCTTCAACAGCGCCATCAGCTCGCGGCAGCTCGCGGTCGGCGCACGCTGTGGCATCTTGCCGTTGCGGCCGGCCGCAG
>NZ_JACMYO010000135.1 GCF_020889685.1 Bradyrhizobium oropedii | reverse complement strand
AACCACAGGGAGCAGTTGCTTGGCGAGATGACTGCCGGTGTGCTCCCTGCCACGGCCGCGGCGTATGGGTCCCTGCTTTCGAAGGGACGACGCAGTGTGTGCGGGAAGTGCCTTTACCCCAGATGCTTCCTGAAGAAATCCGTGGCGCGGTCCCAGGCGAGCTCCGCGCACTGGCGGTCGTGCACCGACAGGCGCTGCTCGTTGCCGAAACCGTGCTCGGCGTCATAGCGGAACAGCTCCAGCGATTTGCCGGCGGCCTTCATCGCTTTCTCGAAACCATCGACCAGCGCCGGCGTGCACCAGTCGTCCTTGGTGGCAAAGTGCCCCTGCAACGGAATCCGGACGTCCGCAGGCTTCGCCGCCTGCTCCGGCGGAATGCCGTAGAACACCACGCCGGCCGTCAGTTCCGGAATCTTGGTGGCACCGATGATGGTCACCGCGCCGCCGAGGCAGAAGCCGGTGAGGCCGACCTTGGCGCCGTTCTTGCCAAGATATTGCGCGGCGCCACGCACGGTCTGCGTGGTGGCGTCCATGAAATCCAGCGAGTTCATCTCTTTGCCGGCGGCGTCGGTGTCGTGATACGGCACCACCTTGCCCTTGTAGAGGTCGGGCGCCAGCGCATCGAAACCGGCCCGCGCGAAGCGGTCGCACATTCCCTTGATCTGGTCCTGCAGGCCCCACCATTCCTGGATCACGACCACGCCCGGTGCGTTGCCGCGCGCGGCATTGGCGAGATAGCCCGACGCATCCTTGCCGTCCGGGCGCTTGAAGTTGATGCTGGTACCCATGAATTCCTCCGCGATGTTTGCCGGCTGATTGGCTGGCATCTTGTCCGTACTTCGTGACGGACGCAATTGACGACGCTGTCATTCCGGGCCGAGGCGGCAGCATCGAACCTGGAATCTCGAGATTCCCCGATGCGCAATTGCGCATCTGTGGCCTGGTGCCAGCGCACCATCCCGGAATGACGTTGTGAAGCAAAAAAGCCCCCGAAGGGGCTTTTTCAAAGTCTCGCTACCGTAACCGAGGTCAGTGGGCGCCGGCCCAGACCTTGCGCTTGGTGAAGTACATCAGCAGCGCGAAGATGATCAGGAACACGAACACCTGCATGCCGATCCGCTTTCGCTCTTCCAAGCGCGGCTCCGCCGTCCACATCAGGAAGGTGGTGACGTCGTGCGCATACTGCTTGACCGTCGCCGGCGCGCCGTCGTCGAAGGTCACCTGACCGTCGGACAGCGGCTTCGGCATCTTGATGGCGTGACCGGGGAAGTACTTGTTGTAGTAGGTACCCTCAGGGACGGTGACACCTGCCGGCGGCTTGTCTTCAAAGCCCTGCAGGACGGCGTCGAGGTAGTCCGGTCCCTGCTCCTGGTACTGGGTGAAGAAGTCGAACACGAACTGCGGGAAGCCGCGCTTGTAGGACCGCGCCTTGGTCATCAGCGACAGATCCGGGGGCGCCTTGCCGCCGTTGGCCGCGGCCGCGGCCTGCTCGTTCGGGAACGGTGCCGGGAAGTAGTCCGCCGTGCGGCCCGGACGCTCGAACATTTCGCCCTGGTCGTTCGGACCATCCTTGATCTTGTACTCGGCCGCGAAGGCGGCTGCCTGCGCCTCCGAGTAGCCGGGACCACCGGGATCGGCGAGGTTGCGGAACGCGATGTAGTTCAGGCTGTGGCAGGCCGAGCAGACTTCCTTGTAGACCTTCAGGCCGCGCTGCAGCGAGCCGCGGTCATACTTGCCGAAAGGGCCGGAGAACGACCAGCTCTGCGCCGGCGGGGTGTCGCCCCCCTCCTCGGCCTTGGCGTTCTGGGTGCTGCCGGCGAACAGGCCGCCAGCAACCACCAGCGCGAGCAGCATGGAGGCTGCGGTCGCGGCCCTGCCCTTGCTCTTCGCCAGCACGTCGTCGGCGATCGAGTTCGGCAGCGGGCGCGGCGTCTCGATGCGGGCGAGCAGCGGCAGCACGATCAGGAAGTAGGCGAAGTAGCAGACCGTCAGGATGCGCCCGGCGATCACATAGATGCCTTCCGGCGGCTGCGAGCCGAGGTAGCCGAGCAGGATGCAGACCACCACGAATATCCAGAAGAACTGCTTGGCCAGCGGACGATACTTCGACGACCGGGTCCGTGCGCTGTCGAGCCAGGGCAGGAAGCACAGGATGATGATCGCCGAGAACATCGCCACGACACCGGCGAGCTTGTTCGGGATCGAACGCAGGATCGCGTAGAACGGCAGGTAGTACCATTCAGGCACGATGTGCGCCGGGGTCACGCCGGGGTTCGCCGGGATGTAGTTGTCGGCGTCGCCGAGATAGTTCGGCATGTAGAAGATGAACCAGGCGAAGAAGATCAGGAAGCAGGACACGCCGAACATGTCCTTGATCGTCGCATGTGGCGTGAACGGCACGGTGTCCTTCTCGGTCTTGGGCTCGACGCCGGCCGGGTTGTTCTGACCCGCGACATGCAGCGCCCAGACGTGCAGCACGACCACGCCGGCGATCACGAACGGCAGCAGGTAGTGCAGCGAGAAGAAGCGGTTCAGCGTCGGGTTGCCGACCGAATAGCCGCCCCACAGCAGCGTCACGATGCTCTCGCCGAAATACGGCACGGCCGAGAACAGGTTGGTGATGACGGTGGCGCCCCAGAAGCTCATCTGGCCCCACGGCAGCACGTAGCCCATGAAGCCGGTCGCCATCATCAAGAGGTAGATGATGACGCCGAGGATCCACAGCACCTCGCGCGGCTCCTTGTACGACCCGTAATAGAGACCGCGGAACATGTGGATGTAGACGGCGAAGAAGAACATCGACGCGCCGCAGGCGTGCATGTTGCGCAGCAGCCAGCCGTAGTTGACGTCGCGGACGATCAATTCAACCGACTTGAACGCAAGGTCGGCATGCGGCGTGTAATGCATCGCCAGGATGACGCCGGTCAGGATCTGCAGCGCCAGCATCATCGAAAGGATGGCGCCGAAGGTCCACCAGTAGTTCAGATTGCGTGGCGTCGGATAGGCCACGAACGAGGAGTGGATCAGGCCGAAGATCGGAAGGCGCCGTTCGATCCACTTCAAGGCGGGGTTGCTCGGTTGGAAATCAGATGGTCCGCTCATTGATGCGATCCTGAAGAAGAAAAACGACGCGATGGGTCCAAAGGGAAGCCGAAGCCCCGGGGGTCCGGGACTTAGCCGATCTGGATTTTGGTGTCGGAAAGGAAGGCGTAGGGCGGCACCGCCAGGTTGGCGGGCGCCGGCCCCTGGCGGATACGACCGGAGGAATCGTACTGCGAGCCGTGGCAGGGGCAGAAGAAGCCGTCGTAATTGCCCTCATGGGCGATCGGGATACAGCCGAGATGGGTGCAGATGCCGATCACGACCAGCCACTGGTCGTGGCCGGCCTTGACGCGGGCCGAGTCGGGCTGCGGATCGGGCAGGCTCGAGAGCGCGACGCTCTGGGCTTCCTGGATCTGCTTCTTGGTGCGGTGGCTGATGTAGATCGGCTTGCCGCGCCAGAACACCTTGATGTCCTGGCCCTCGGCGATCGGCGCCAGATCGACCTGGATCGGCGCGCCGGCCGCGATCGTCGCGGCGTCCGGGTTCATCTGGGCAACCAGCGGCCAGACAGTGGCGGCTGCGCCGACGGCGGCGGCAGCTCCGGTTGCAACAAAGAGAAAATCACGGCGTGTCGGATGGTCCGCCGAAGACGCTGTCGTCACGATTCCTAGCCCTTTCTTTTCTGCAGCCGGTGGAACCGCCCCAGAGACGCTGGGAAGCGCCCCAAGAAAGGCTGCCGGCGCCCGCGGCCCCCGCGGCGGCAGAAAACCGCTATTCCCCACCCCAAATGGCGGAACAGCAGTCCAGAATCGTTCTATTGGCACCCTTGCCGGACGAGCGCAAGCCCGCTATCGGCTCGCACACGTGCAATGCACGAAATCCGCGCCGAGCGATGTTTTATTGAGACAATTTCATCCGGATTTCACAGGTTGTCGGCACCATGCAGATCGCGCTGTTCCAGCCCGACATCCCCCAGAATACAGGGACGATTCTGCGCCTCTGCGCCTGCCTGGACGTGTCGGCCCATATCATCGAACCGGCGGGATTCGACACCTCGGACCGGAATTTCCGCCGGGCGGGTATGGACTATCTCGACCATGTGCGGTTGAAGCGTCACGACTCATGGTCGAAATTCGAGGAATGGCGCGCCGAGGCCGCCTGCCGTCTGGTCCTGTTCACGACCAAGGCGGCGAAATCCTACCTTGATTTCGAGTATACGGCCTCCGATGTCCTGCTGTTCGGGCGCGAGTCGGCAGGGGTGACCGACGCGGTGGTGGCCGCTGCCGATGCGAGGCTGCTGATTCCGATCAAGCCGACCATGCGTTCGCTCAATGTGGCCGTCACGGTGGCCATGGCCGTCGGCGAGGCGCTGCGGCAGACAGGTTCGGCAATTGCCGGATCGGCAACTTAAGGGATTTTTGGTGAGCTACGCGGTCAAGGAGATCTTTCTCACCCTGCAGGGCGAAGGCGCCCATGCCGGCCGCGCATCCGTGTTCTGCCGGTTTGCCGGCTGCAACCTCTGGAGCGGCCGCGAGCAGGACCGCACTGGGGCCGTCTGCCGGTTCTGCGACACCGATTTCGTCGGTACCGACGGCACGCTGGGCGGCCGCTATGGCGACGCGGCGGAGCTCGCCGGCACCATTGCCGGGCGATGGACCGGGGGCGAGGCCGACCGCTACGTGGTCCTGACCGGCGGCGAGCCGCTGCTGCAGGTCGATACGGCCCTGATCGAGGCCCTGCACGGCCACGGTTTTGCGATCGCGATCGAGACCAACGGCACCATCGCCCCGCCCGACGGGCTCGACTGGATCTGCGTCAGCCCCAAGGCCGCGTCCGAGCTCGTGGTCCGCAAGGGGCACGAGCTCAAGCTGGTCTATCCGCAGCCGGAAAACGCGCCGGAGGATTTTGCAGGGCTTGCCTTCGAGCGCTTCTCGCTACAGCCGATGGACGGACCCGACGTGATCGAGAATACCGAACGGGCGATCGCCTATTGCCTGAAGCACCCGCAATGGCGCCTCAGCGTGCAGACGCACAAGACGCTCGGCATTAGATGAACTAACTGAAACTGGATTGTTGAGAGAGATGTGGGAATTGACGAAAGCGTTTCGGTTCGAGGCTGCGCATGCGCTGTCCGGAACGACCTTTGGCACCGCCAGCGAGGAGATTCACGGTCACTCGTTTCGAGCTGAGGTGACCGTCCGCGGCACGCCCGATCCGAAAACCGGGATGGTGATCGATCTCGGCCTGCTCGAGCGCGCGATGGCCGAGGTGCAGAAGACGCTCGATCATAAGTTCCTGAACAGGATCGAGGCGATCGGTGTCCCGACGCTGGAAAATCTCTCACGCTTCATCTGGGAGCGCCTGCAACACGCCGGCAAGCTGACCCGCGTCAGCGTCCATCGCGACAGCTGCAACGAGAGCTGCACTTACTTCGGCCCGCAAGGTTAGTCATGCTGCCAACAGACCCCGCCATCATCGAGGACCGCAAGGCGCGCGCGCGCAGCTGGTTCGAGGCCCTGCGCAACGACATCTGCGCGGCCTTCGAGACGCTCGAGGACGACGCCCCTTCCGCGCTCTACCCCGGCAATGCCGGCCGGTTCGTGCGCACCCCCTGGGATCGCACCGACCACACCGGCAAGCCCGGCGGCGGCGGCGTGATGTCGATCATGAAGGGCCGGCTATTCGAAAAGGTGGGTGTGCACTGCTCGACCGTGCATGGCGAGTTCGCCCCCGAATTCCGCGCGCAGATTCCCGGCGCCGCCGACGATCCACGATTTTGGGCCTCGGGCATTTCGCTGATCGCGCACTTGCGCAATCCGAACGTGCCCGCCGTGCATATGAACACCCGCTTCGTCGTCACCACCAAGGCCTGGTTCGGCGGCGGCGCCGACCTGACGCCGGTGCTGAACCGGCGGCGCACCCAGGAAGACCCGGACACGGTCGCCTTCCATGCCGCGCTGAAAGAGGCGTGCAGCGGGCCGAACGGCGTCGCCGACTACGACAAGTACAAGAAATGGTGCGACGAGTATTTCTATCTGCCTCACCGCAAGGAAGCCCGCGGTGTCGGCGGCATCTTCTATGACTGGCACGACAGCGGCGACTGGGAAGCCGATCTCGCCTTCACCCAGGACGTCGGGCGCAGCTTCCGGAAAATCTATCCCGAGCTGGTGCGGCGCAATTTCGACGCCGCCTGGAGCGCGGAGGATCGCGACGAGCAGCTGATCCGCCGCGGACGCTATGTCGAGTTCAACCTGCTCTATGATCGCGGCACCATCTTCGGCCTGAAGACCGGCGGCAATGTGGATTCGATCCTGTCGTCGCTGCCGCCGGAGGTGAAATGGCCATAACGAACCTGCCGCGCGCAATGCTGATCGACATGGATGACACCATCCTGTCGGCCTATGGACGCCCCGAGATCGCCTGGAACGCGATCACTACCGAATTCGCCGCCGAGCTCGCTCCCCTGCCCCCGGATCAGGTCGCCACTGCGCTATTGGCTTCTGCCCGGCAGTTCTGGTCGACGGCCGAGCCGATCTGGCGGATCAAGCTCGGCGAGGCGCGGCGGCTCACCGTGAAGGGCGGCTTCGCGGCGTTGGCCGCAGCCGGCCACCGGTCGCTGCCCGACGATCTCGCGGATCGCATCGCCGACCGCTTCACCGCCTATCGGGAGGAAGAGATGTTCGTCTTCCCCGGCGCGCATGAGGCGATCGATGCGTTCAACGCGCTCGGCATCAAGCTCGCGCTGGTCACCAACGGCGCCGCCGACATGCAGCGCGCCAAGGTCGAGCGCTTCGCGCTCGGCCATCGCTTCGATCACATCCAGATCGAGGGCGAGCATGGCTTCGGCAAGCCGGAGGAGCGCGCCTATCTGCACGCGATGCAGGCACTCGGTGTCACCGCAGCCGATACCTGGATGATCGGTGACAATCTCGAGTGGGAAGTCGTGGCGCCGCAGCGGCTTGGCATCTATGCGATCTGGATGGATGTGCATGGTGTCGGACTGCCGCCGGGATCGACGATCAAGCCGGACCGCATCATCCGCTCGCTGACCGAACTGGTTCCTGTCGCGCAGACATAGAAGCTGCGGCTGTTTTCACGGCCATCCACCGCGCAGAACGCCGGCCGTGATCGGACTGTCATCACCGCCCGGTAGCTTGCCGGCCGCGTCATCCAGCGCGGAGGGAAAATCATGGAACTGAAACCAGGCGATGTTGTCATACTGAAGTCCGGCGGCCATCCGATCACGGTCGTCGAAGTCGACGAGGACAAGGTCGAGTGCCTGTGGATGGGAACGGACGGCGACCTGTTCCGCGAAACCTTGCCGCTCGTCGCACTCGAATCGACCGAGATCGATCCGGAAGATGACGAGGAAGAGGATGACGAGGAAGACGACGAGGAAGAAGAGGACGAGGAAGAAGAGGACGACGACGAGGACGGCGACCGCAAGAAGAAGCGCAAGGCTGCTTAAAAAGGCTGCGTAGGATTCCTCAGGCGATGCCGACCGGCGAACCGCCGGCAGCATCGCCCCCGCTTCTCGTCACAATGCGCGCAACGCGTCCGCAATCATCGCAGCGCCGCCGACCATGACCGCGACCTGATTGAGATATCGGCCAACGCTCACAGCCGATGGTCGCGGGTGAAACGGGAAACGGTCTGGTCGGCGATGCCGGACAACACCTGCGGATCGAGCGGAAAATCTGCGGCAAGCCACGCATCCTCGGCGAGGGTCAGGACATGCCCCAGCGCCGGTCCCTCGGCAATCCCGCGCGCGATGAAATCCGACGCCCTCAACGGAAAGTGCGGGGCGCGCCAGCGCTGCGGCAGCGTCGCGAGCGCACGCCACTGATCGACGTCGCGGCCCGCGCCGGTTCGTGCCCAGGCGAGCAGCAGCCGGTCGCGATAGGGCTCCTCGTCGAGCCGGTAGAGCCGGCGCTTGGCATGCGCTTCGTCCATGCCGGGCAGGCGCCACCAGCGATGCCCCATCGAATCGAGCGCCTTGGCTTCGGCATTGGAGAGCCGCAGCCGGCTCGCGATGCGCCGCGCATCCTCGGTCACGGCAACCGTCAGCGCGGCAAGCCGGCGCATCGCGCTTGGCGCGAGCGCCATCAGTTGCTCGATCTCGATCATCGCCGCAAACGGCCCGGTATAGGCAACGCCGCCGAACAGCGGCAGCAGCAACCCGCCATCACCCATCGCGACCACCGCGCCCGCGGCACCATTCGCCACCACAAGCTTGAGCATCTCCATCCGGATGCGCTCGGCCGACAGGCCGCTCAAGCCGGCGCGCCCACTGACGCAGGCGAGATAACCGGCGCGATCGACCTCACCGGCGGCATAGGCGGCGTGGAAACGGAAGAAGCGCAGGATGCGTAAGTAATCCTCGGCAATCCGCTGGGCGGGATCGCCGACGAAGCGCACACGCCTCGCCTCGATATCGGCGAGGCCGCCGACGTGATCGTGCACGACGCCATCGGCATCCACCGAAAGACCGTTGATGGTGAAGTCGCGCCGCTCGGCGTCGCGCACCCAGTCGCGTCCGAACGCCACCTTGGCCTTGCGGCCATAGGTCTCGGTGTCCTCGCGCAGCGTCGTCACCTCGAAGGGCTGGCTGTCGACGACGAGGGTCACCGTGCCGTGCTCGATTCCGGTCGGCACGCTCTTGATGCTTGCCCGCTTGGCGCGGCGGATCACCTCCTCCGGCAGCGCCGTGGTGGCGATGTCGATGTCGGCGAGCGGAATCCGCATCAGCGCGTTGCGCACGGCGCCGCCGATCACCCGCGCTTCCTCTCCGTCGGCATTGAGCAGGCCGAGCACGCGCGCCGCAGGCCCTGAAGCGAGCCATGGCGCGTCGGACAACAGGCGCACCTCGCTCATTTCTCAGCTCCCGGCACCAGCCTGCCATTCTCGATATGGGCGGGAACGTAGGTCGAGTTCGGTGGCGCGCCGGTCAATTCGGCCAGCAGCACGAAGCTCACGATGACCATCACCAGCGCCGCCAGCGTCAGCTTCGCCAGCATGTCGAGCGGCCAGGACGCCGGCAGCGTCACGCCGGACCGCGTCGCGATGAGGAAGATGGCATAGACCGCGAAAGGGACCAGAAAGATTCCGATCTCGGTCAACACCGTGCGGATCATGACAGATAGATCCGCTCATACAGCACCCGCAGGATGCCCGCGGTGGCGCCCCAGATGTAACGCTCGGCGAACGGCATCGCGTAGTAGGACCGGTCCATGCCGCGGAATTCCTTGGTGTGGATCTGATGATTCTCGGGGTTCATCAGGAAGGCGAGCGGCACCTCGAACGCATCGACCACCTCGGCCTCATTGATCTCAAGTGCAAATCCCGGCTTCACCTTGGCGACCGTCGGCAGGATGCGGAAGCCGAACGCGGTGCCATAGAGGTCGAGATAGCCGACCGGGTCGATGAATTCCCGCTTCAGCCCAACTTCTTCGCAGGCCTCGCGCAGCGCGGCATCGAGCGGCGAGGCGTCGGTGGCGTCGATCTTGCCGCCGGGAAACGAGATTTGACCGGCGTGGCTCGACAGATTGGGCGAACGCTGCGTCAACAGCACGGTCGGCTCGGGATGATCGACCACCGGGATCAGCACCGCGGCCGGCCGCACCGGTTGCTCCTGTGCGACGATCTCGAGCATGCGGTCGTTGCCGGAGTCTCCGGTGCGCGGAATGATATGCGGATCGACCAGACCGGGCGGCACTTCGAAATTGAGCCGCGTGCGGGCCCGCGCGAAGAATTCCGTCGAGCTGACCGTCGCCGGCTTCACCTTCAGCAACGGCTCGTTCAAAGTGCGTCCCTCACCTGGCTGGCATCGGCCATCGCGAAAAATTCGCCGCCGGACTCGATGCCGAACATCTCCTGACCATCGACCATCCGCTGCTCGCCCATGTCAACCAGATCGTAGTAGAGCGCACGGGTGACCTTGGCCCACAGGTCGGCGCGGACATGCAGATAGGGCGTCAATCCGCCGTCTTCGGCGGCCTCGAATCTGAGGCCATGGCCTTTCTCGCAATCGACCCAGTCGTCGACATTGGTGCGGAACCTGAGCAGACGGCCGCGCGCGTCTTCCTCGGTCTGCATTTCCACGGCAAGGAACGGCGCGTCGTCGACGCGGATGCCGACCTTCTCCACCGGTGTCACAAGAAAGTGCTTGCCGTCCTCGCGCTTCAGGATCGTGGAGAACAGCCGCACCAGCGCGGGGCGGCCGATCGGCGTTCCCATGTAGAACCAGGTGCCGTCAGGCGCGATTCGCATGTCGAGATCGCCGCAGAACGGCGGATTCCACAGGTGAACCGGCGGCAGCCCTTTGCGTCCGGCCGGTCCCGATGTCGCAGCTTGATTGGCAGCAGTGGTCAATCCTTCGAGGCCCTTGCCTCCAAGGCCCCTCGTTTCAGGGCCCGTAGTTTCCCTGCCGGAATCGCTCTGCCCTTGCTTCGCCATTGTTTGCCCTGAAGTTTCCGACCTTCAATCTGGCACGTTTGGTGCACATATCCTGAGATGTGGTCGGGATGTCATTCTCGCCACATCGTGATGCCGTTCATACCCTGAAATGCCGATAAGGTGGGGATAGTTTAATTCAACGAATACATGGCCTTCGCGCAGGTTTAGCATGCGGGCCATGTGATGACGACGCGGGAATCGAGCGCATCGTCGAGAAGGAGCTGATCGAATGGCCGGTGCAGACAGCGTCGAAAAACTGGAGGATGTGATCGTCCGTTCGGCCGAGCAGGTCGCGGGCCAGATCAAGGCCGCCAAGGAAGCCGTGTCCACGGTCATTTTCGGCCAGGATCAGGTGATCGAAAACACCCTGGTGACGATCCTGTCCGGCGGCCACGCGCTCCTGATCGGCGTCCCCGGCCTCGCCAAGACCAAGCTGGTCGAAACGCTCGGCATCACCCTCGGGCTCGATGCCAAGCGCATCCAGTTCACGCCCGACCTGATGCCGTCCGACATTCTCGGCGCCGAAGTGCTCGACGAGAGCTCCGCCGGCAAGCGTTCGTTCCGCTTCATCTCGGGTCCGGTGTTCGCGCAGCTCCTGATGGCCGACGAGATCAACCGCGCCAGCCCGCGCACCCAGTCGGCGCTGCTGCAAGCCATGCAGGAGCAGCACATCACCATCGCCGGCGCGCGGCATGATCTGCCAAAACCGTTTCACGTGCTCGCGACGCAGAATCCGCTCGAGCAGGAAGGCACCTATCCGCTGCCCGAGGCGCAGCTCGACCGCTTCCTGATGGAAATCGACGTCGACTATCCCGATCGCGACGCCGAGCGGCGCATCCTGTTCGAAACCACCGGTGCCGATGAGACGCTCGCCAAGGCGTCGATGGACGCCGAGACGCTGATCACCGCGCAACGCCTGGTGCGCCGCCTGCCGGTCGGCGATTCCGTGGTCGAGGCGATCCTGACGCTGGTGCGCGCCGCGCGCCCCGGCACCGAGAGCGGCGAGGCCGGCAAGCTGATCGCCTGGGGACCCGGTCCTCGCGCCAGCCAGTCCTTGATGTTGGCGGTGCGCGCCCGCGCGCTGCTCGACGGCAGGCTCGCGCCGTCGATCGACGACGTGCTCGATCTCGCCGAGCCCGTGCTCAAGCACCGCATGGCGCTGACCTTCTCGGCGCGCGCCGAGGGCCGCACCATTCCGGACGTGATCAAGCAATTGAAGACGCGGATTGGTTGATGGCGGCAGACAACAGGCACCAGAACGAGGAGATCCTGGCGGTTCGACGTGCCGATGGCGAAAGCCGAACGCTCGCCGCATCGCTGCCGCGCCTGATGCTTGAAGCACGCCGTGTCGCAGCCAACGTCATCCATGGCCTGCACGGCCGCCGCCGCGCCGGCTCGGGCGAGAATTTCTGGCAGTACCGCCGCTTCGTCTCCGGCGAGCCGTCGCAGCGCGTCGACTGGCGCCGCTCGGCCCGCGACGACCATCTCTATGTCCGCGAGCAGGAGTGGGAGGCCGCGCACACCGTGTGGATCTGGCCCGATCGCTCGCCCTCGATGGCCTTTGCCTCGCGCGAGGCACGCGACAGCAAGCTGGAGCGCGGACTGATCGTCGCCTTCGCGCTTGCCGAGTTGCTCGTTGCGGGCGGAGAACGCGTCGGCATTCCCGGCCTGATGAACCCGACCGCAAGCCTGAACGTGATCGACAAGATGGCGGAAGTGATGTTGCACGACGAGACGACGCGCGCGAGCCTGCCGCCGTCCTTCGTGCCGTCGTCGCTCGCCGAAATCGTCGTGCTGTCGGATTTCTGGTCGCCGATCACGGAGATCACGGCGATGCTGGCCGGGCTTTCCTCCTCCGGTGCGCACGGCACGATGATCCAGGTCGTCGATCCCGCTGAAGAGACCTTCCCTTATTCCGGCCGCGTCGAATTCATCGAGCCCGAGGCCGGCAGCGCCATCACCGCGGGCCGCGCCGAGAGCTGGGCGAGCGACTATGTCGCCCGCGTCGCGCTGCATCGCGACGAGATCCGCAGCGAGACCAACCGGCTCGACTGGCTGTTCTCGACCCACACCACCAGCCGCTCTGCGGCCGAACTGCTGCTGTTCCTGCACGCCGGCATGATGGTGAGCAAGGGCGGCGGCCGCTCAACCGTCAAGGCGGGACGCAGCGCATGATCGCAGGCCTCCCGCTCTCCTTTGCCGAACCGTTGCTGCTGCTGGGGCTGGTCAGCCTGCCGGTGCTGTGGTGGCTCCTGCGCGTGATGCCGCCGCGGCCGCGCCGGGTCGAATTCCCGCCGACGCGGCTGCTGTTCGACATCGCGCCCAAGGAGGAGACGCCGTCGCGCACGCCGTGGTGGCTGACGCTGCTGCGGCTCGCCGCCGCCGCGCTGGTGATCTTCGCCGCCGCGGGGCCGATCTGGAATCCGCAGACCGGCGTTGCCGCCGGCAAGCAGCCGCTGGTGATCCTGCTCGACGACGGCTGGAGCGCGGCCTCGAGCTGGGATGCACGGATCAAGGCGGCGGACGAGCTGATCACCAATGCCGACAGCGACCGTCGCGGCGTCGCGCTGGTGCCGCTATCCGAGCCGACGCGCGACATCACGCTGATGCCGGCCGGCGCCGCGCGCGTCGCGTTGCGGCAGCTTGCGCCGAAGCCTTACTCGATCGACCGCGTCGAAACCCTCGCGACACTTGAACGTTTCCTCAAATCGACCGGCGACTGCGACATCGCCTGGCTGTCGGACGGCGTCGACACCGGCCGCGGCAGCGAATTCACCGAAGGTCTCGGCAAGGTGATCGAGAGCCGCAACCTGACGATCTTTGCCGGCGGTGCGCAATCCGCGCAGGCGCTGGTCGCCGCCGAGAACGCCGCCGCCAAGATGACGGTGAAGGTGCTGCGCACCGAGAACGGCATCGCGGCCGGAACCGTGCGCGCGGTCGACGCCAAGGGCTCGCCGATCGGTGAGGCCCGCTATTCCTTCGGCCCGCAGGACCGCGAGACGGAGGCCGCCTTCGACCTTCCGGTCGAATTGCGCAACGACATCTCGCGGCTCGAAATAGCGGGCGAGCATTCCGCCGGCGCCGTGCAGCTGCTCGACCGGCGCTGGCGCCGCCGCGCCATCGGCGTGGTCTCGGGTGCGAGCAACGACACCGCCCAGCCGCTGCTGGCGTCGACCTTCTATCTCTCGCGCGCGCTGTCGCCGTTCGCCGACGTCAGGCTCGGCGATCGCGGCGCGCCGCAGCAGGTGATCGGGCAATTCCTCGATCAGCGGCTGCCGATGATCGTGATGGCCGATGTCGGCACGCTGTCGCCGGAGATTCGCGACCGGCTCAACGCCTGGATCGAGCAAGGCGGCGTGCTGGTGCGCTTCGCGGGTCCCCGGCTCGCCCAGGCCGACGACGACCTCGTTCCCGTCAAGCTGCGCCGCGGCGGACGCACGCTCGGCGGCAGCTTGACCTGGGAGAAGCCGCAGCACATGGCCTCGTTCGCCGCCGACGGTCCGTTCGCGGGCCTCACCGTGCCGAAGGACATCACCGTGAGCCGCCAGGTGCTGGCCGAGCCCGACGCGGTGCTCGCGACCAAGAGTTGGGCCTCGCTCGAAGACGGCACGCCGCTCGTCACCGGCGAGCGTCGCGGCAAGGGCGTGGTCAGCCTGTTCCATGTCGGCGCAGACATGCGCTGGTCGGATCTGCCGATGTCCGGCACCTTCGTCGAGATGCTGCGGCGGGTGATCGACATGTCCGGCTACACCTCGAAGCCCGGCCCCGGCGTTGCCAGCGATCCCAATGCCGAGACGGTCGCGCCGCTGCGCACGCTCGACGGCTTCGGCGCCTTCGGCCCGCCGCCCTCGACCGCGAAGCCGATGTCGGCGGACTATCGCGACCGCGGCACCGCGGACCATCCGCCCGGCTTCTACGGCAGCACAGAGAGCCCGATCGCGGTCAACACGCTCGCCTCCGCCGACCGCATCGCGCCGCTCGACACCTCCGGCCTGCGCGCGAAGCATGCGACCTACACCAACACCGAGCCGCGCGATCTGCGCGGCATTATGCTGTCGACGGCGCTGGCGCTGTTCCTGCTCGACGCGATCGTGGTGGCGATGCTCGGCGGCGGCCTCGCCGCGCTGATCCGGCGCCGCGCCGCGCCGGCGGTGCTTGCGTTGGCCTTCCTGCTCGCAACGACGATGGCGCCCGCGCCGACCCGCGCGCAGAACAGCAGCAGCGACGACTTCGCCATCAAGTCAGTGTCGCAGACGCGGCTCGCTTATGTCGTGACCGGCAATGCCGACGTCGATTCCATCGTCAAGGCCGGGATGTCCGGACTGACGCTGTTCCTCGGGCAGCGCACCGCGCTGGAGGCCGGCGATCCCGTCGGGGTCGATCCGGCGCGCGACGAGCTGGCATTCTTCCCGCTGATCTACTGGCCGATCGTGCCGGGCGCGCCGAAGCCGCCGCAGGACGCCATCAACAAGATCGACGCCTATATGAAGCAGGGCGGCACCGTGCTGTTCGACACCCGCGACGCCGTCGAAGCGCCGCCCGGCGACAACGGCTCGTCGCAGACGCCGGGCATGCAGACGCTGCGCGAATTGTTGTCGACCCTCGACGTGCCCGAGCTCGAGCCGGTGCCGCGCGAGCACGTGCTGACCAAGACGTTCTATCTGCTGCGCGACTTCCCCGGCCGCTTCAACACCGGCCAGACCTGGGTCGAGGCGCTGCCGCGCGAGGACGACGAGGAGGCTGCACAGCGCCCGGCCCGCGGTGGCGACGGCGTCTCCCCGATCATCATCACCTCGAACGATCTTGCCGGCGCCTGGGCGATCCGGCCCGACGGCCAGCCGATGCTGCCGTTGACGCCGGGCGAGCCGCGCCAACGCGAATTCGCCTTCCGCGCCGGCGTCAACATCGTGATGTACACGCTGACCGGCAACTACAAGGCCGACCAGGTGCACGCGCCTGCCCTGATCGAGCGGCTGGGACAATGATATGAACTACGGCATCGCGTTCACACCGCTGGTTCCTTCGATCGTGCTGTGGATCGCGCTCGGCGCGATCGTCGTCATCGCGGCACTGCTGTTGCTGTCGCGCGCGCGCGGCACCGCGGTGCGTGTCGCCGCGCTGGCGTTGATCCTGCTCGCGCTGGCCAACCCCTCCTTCACCCGCGAGGACCGCGAGCCGTTGACCTCAGTCGCCGCCGTCGTGGTCGACAAGAGCCCGAGCCAGAATTTCGGCACGCGCAACCAGGAGACCGACAAGGCACGGCAGGCGTTGGTCGACAGCCTGAAGCAGATCAAGGGCCTCGAGGTCCGCGTTGTCGAGGCCGGCCAGGCCGACGGCGAAACCGACGGCACCAAGCTGTTCGGCGCGCTGACCTCGGCGCTGTCGGACGTCCCGGTCGAGCGCGTCGCCGGCGCGTTCATGATCACCGACGGCCGCGTGCATGATATTCCGGCCAACGCGCAGGCGCTCGGCTTCCAGGCGCCGTTGCACGCCCTGATCACGGGCCGCAAGGACGAGCGCGACCGCCGCATCGCGATCACGGCCGCGCCGCGCTTCGGCATCGTCGGCCAGACCCAGACCATTACTTTCCGGCTCGACGACCAGGGCGTCAGCGGCGAGCGTGCCAAGGTCACGATCCGCCGCGACGGCGAGGTGATCAACGAGCGCACGATGACATCAGGCCAGACCTCGAGCGTCGATATCGACATCAAGCATGCCGGCCCGAACATCGTCGAGATCGAGGCCTCGCCGCTCGAGAACGAGCTGACGCCGGTCAACAACCGCGCCGTGGTCGCAATCGACGGCGTGCGCGACAAGCTGCGCGTGCTGCTGGTGTCCGGCGAACCGCATTCCGGCGAGCGCACCTGGCGCAACCTGCTGAAGTCCGACCCCAGCGTCGATCTCGTGCACTTCACCATCCTGCGTCCGCCGGAGAAGCAGGACGGCACTCCGATCAACGAGCTGTCGCTGATCGCGTTTCCGACCCGCGAGCTGTTCCAGCAGAAGATCAACGAATTCCAGCTGATCATCTTCGATCGCTACGCCCGCCAGGGCGTGCTGCCGATCGCCTATTTCGACAACATCGCGCGCTATGTCCGCTCCGGCGGCGCGGTGCTGGTCTCGGCCGGTCCCGACTATGCCTCGACCACCAGCATCTGGCGTACGCCGCTGGATTCGGTGCTGCCGGCCGAGCCGGTCGGCGTCACCGAGAAGCCGTTCTACGCACATCTGAGCGATGCCGGGAAACGCCATCCGGTGACGCGCGGGCTGGAAGGCTCGAATGCCGAGCCGCCGCATTGGAGCCGGTTCTTCCGCACCGTCGACACCCGCAACGCGATCAACCCGCCGGTGATGACCGGCGCCGACGGCAAGCCGCTGCTGCTGCTGTCGCGCTTCGGCGAAGGCCGCGTCGCGCTGCTGCTCTCAGACCAGATCTGGCTGTGGGCGCGCGGCTATGAAGGCGGCGGACCGCATCTCGATCTGTTGCGGCGGGTATCGCACTGGCTGATGAAGCAGCCCGACCTCGACGAAGAGGCACTGCGCATGCAGGTGCAGGGCAAGGACCTCATGGTGGTGCGCCAGACCATGGCCGACACCGTCGCACCGGTCACCGTGACGTCGCCGAGCGGCACCACGCATGAAATGGCGCTCACCGCCGGCGATCCCGGCGAGTGGCGTGCCACACTGCCCGCGAGCGAGCTCGGCCTGTGGCAGGCCACCGACGGCACGCTCAAGGCACTGATCAATGTCGGCCCGACCAATCCGAAGGAATTCTCGGAGGTCACCTCGACCACCGAGATGCTGAAGCCGCTGGCGCAGACGACCGGCGGCGACGCACGGCGCATCGTCGACGGATCGAGCCTCGACATGCCGCGCATCGTGCCGGTGCGCGCCTCCTCGATCTTCCGTGGCGACGGCTGGCTCGGGGTCAAGATGCGCGACGCCAGCGTCGTCAAGGGTGTCGGCGTGCTGCCGATGTTCGCCGGCCTGGTCGGCCTCTTGCTGTTGCTCGGCGCATTCGCGGCAACCTGGCTGCGCGAGGGACGCTGAGCCCGGCCGGGCTCACGTCTGCGTTGCGTCAAACACACACAGGCAACACGTCGATACAATATGTCTGAACGTTGGTTGACATCGCGCACGCCATCCGATGTTATAATGTAACATCGGGACCGCTGGGGTGTTGACGCGCTCCCGACTGGGTGGGGCGCATGAACTGGTTCCGGAGACGCATCAAGACTGGCTCACGGCTGGCGCTGTTCGCGCTCGCTGTCCAGTTCGTGCTGTCGTTCGGGCATTTCCACCCCATTGCGGCCGCGCAAGCCGCGCCCGCGGTGCAGAGCGGCCTGTCGCTGCTCGATCTCGCTTATATCGGGACCTCGGCGACGCCGGACCTCGCGGTCCAGGTGACCGGGATCGAGCCTCCCGCCAGGCACGACAACGACCGGCATCCTGCCGACAATTGCGCGATCTGCGCCGTCATCTCGCTTGCGAGCAGCATGCTGTTCACGGCGCCGCCGGTGCTGTTGTTGCCTGAAGCCGTCGAGCTTCTGTTCCGCACCACCAATGCCGAATTCATCCATCTGAAGTCGGCGCCTGCGGCCTTCCACTCCCGCGCACCTCCCCTGTCCTGACATCGACTGATTGCTGCACGCCCTGAGCGGACGGCCGCGTCACAGTTGCGGCCCACTCCCGCAGGGCAATTGGGATTGATCCCTCATTTCGACGGGATCTGGATCGGGACAATGACACTTCAGAAGAAACGAGCACTCCACATCGGGAGCGCGAGCTGGCTGCTGCTCGGCGCAATGAACAGCACCGCACTGGCCGACGACACGCCGACGCAACTCCCTGAGATCACCGTGACGGCGCCAAGCCCGATCCAGCGGCACCGGGCCGCACCAACGCGCATGCCGACCCGCGCGGTCCGGGCCGCTCCGAGCCGCAACAGCGAACGCGCAACCGCGGAGCAACAGGCGTCCGCTGCAGCGGCGGCAGCACCGCAGCAGGGCGTGCTGCCCGTCGTCACCGACCAGTTCGCGACCGTCACCGTGATCCCCAACGAGGAGCTGCGGCGCTCCGGCGGCGCCACGCTCGGCGACCTGCTGTTCTCGAAGCCCGGCATCACCGGTTCGAGCTTCGCGCCCGGCGCATCGAGCCGGCCGATCATCCGCGGCCTCGACGTCAATCGCGTCGGCATCGTCGAGAACGGCCTCGGCGGCGGCGGCGTCTCGGATCTCGGCGAAGATCATTTCGTTCCGATCGATCCGCTCTCGACCAACCAGATCGAAGTGGTGCGCGGCCCAGCCGCGCTGCGCTACGGCTCGACCTCGATCGGCGGCGTCGTCAGCGCCACCAATAACCGCATCCCCGACGCGATGCCGACCTGCGCGGCGACGCCGTTCCAGAGCTACGGATTGCCGGTGAAGGCGCCGCTGGCCGACGCTGGCGCGCCGGGTTGCCTCAATGTCGAGACCCGCACGTCGGTGAGCTCGGTCAATCGCGGCGTCGACGGCGGCATGCTGCTGGACGCCGGCGGCAACAATGTCGCCGTTCATGCCGACGTCTATGGCCGCACCACGAGCGACTACAGCATCCCGAGCTATCCGTATCTGTTCGACCAGACCCGGCCGGTGAACGGCCGCCAGCCGAACTCCACAATGCAGTCGGATGGCGCTTCGGTCGGCGCCTCCTATTTCTTCCAGGGCGGCTACATCGGCGCGTCGATCACCCAGAACGACGCGCTGTACCATATTCCCGGGATCGGCGGCGCCGATCACCAGACCCGGATCGACGCGCACCAGACCAAGATCGCCGTCAAGGGCGAGTACCGGCCCGATACTGCTGCGATCGACGCCGTGCGGTTCTGGGTCGGCGCGACCGACTATCGCCACAACGAGCTCGGCCTTGCCGATCCGACCGACCTGTTCAGCGACGGCGTGCGGCAGACCTTCACCAACAAGGAGCAAGAAGCCCGCGTCGAGGTGCAGATGATGCCGTTCAACGCGCGCTTCGCCACCGTGACCACCGCGTTCGGCTTGCAGGGCGGGCATCAGGAGCTGACCGCGCCGAGCCCGGACGATCCGGGCGCGCTGTTCAATGGCCTCTGGAGTCCGAACAACAACGACCGCGTCGCCGGCTATGTGTTCAACGAGTTCAAGTTCACGGACCAGACCAAGGCGCAGGTCGCCGGCCGCATCGAGCATGTCGACCTCCACGGATCGACGCCGGATTTCCCGGCGGACTTCCTGCCCGACGGCACGCCGCAAAGCTCGGTTTCGCGTAATCCGTCCTACACGCCGGTCAGCGGCAGCATCGGGCTGATCCAGAACCTGCCCGGCGATCTCGTCGGCAGCATCACGGCGCAATATGTCGAACGGGCACCGAAGCCGGCGGAGCTGTTCTCGCGCGGCGCGCATGATGCGACCGGGACCTTCGACATCGGCAATCCGAACCTGACCATCGAAACCGCGAAATCGGTCGAGGTCGGCTTGCGCAAGGCGACCGGACCGTTCCGCTTCGAGGCCACCGCCTACTACACCCGCTTCAGTAATTTCATCTATCGCCGCCTGACCGGGGTGATGTGCGGCGGCGATTTCGATTCCTGCGGCAACGGTGATCCCAGCAACGAGGGCCGCCAGGCGGTGTATTCGCAGCGCGATGCCATCTTCCGCGGCGCCGAATTCCAGAGCCAGCTCGACATCGGCCCACTCAACGGCGGCATCTGGGGCATCGAGAACCAGTTCGACGTGGTGCGCGCCACCTTCACCGACGGCAGCAACGTGCCACGGATTCCGCCGGTGCGGCTTGGCGGCGGCGTCTACTGGCGCGACAGCAACTGGTTCACCCGCATCAACCTGGTGCACGCCTTCGCGCAGAGCGACATCGCGGTCATCGGCGAGACGCCGACGGCGGGATACAACCTGCTGAACGCGGAGATCACCTACAACACCAAGCTCAGTCAGTCATGGATCGGTGCGCGCGAGATGACGCTTGGTCTGGTCGGCAACAATCTGCTCAACCAGAACATCCGCAACTCGGTGTCCTACACCAAGGACGAGGTGCTGATGCCGGGCCTCGGCGTGCGGGCCTTCGCCAATCTGAAGTTCTGAGACAAGCGTATCCCTCTGCCATTAGCGGCAGAGGGATCATGCTCTACGTCCGCGCCGTTCAGTGACCGACGACGACTTCGCTGATCTGAATCACCGGCTGCAGATCGGTGTAGTTCGGAATGTCGCCCATGATCTCCTGGGCGTGCTTGCCCATGCCGGCTGCGAAGGCTTCAACGGAGTCGCAGAAGATGTGGCACATGCCGACATAGGTTGCGGGCGTCCCCGGTGCGCCGCCGGCGAGACCCTTGTCGACGGTGTAGTATTTGCAGGCGTCGCCGAGGCGCGCCTTCACCAGCGGCATGTGCTTGTCGCGATAATAGTCGTGATCAAAGCGTGCGCCTGGATTGTTCGGATACATCACACTGACCTTGATCATGGCGCGCACTCTCCCTGTTGATATGACATGCGCCGGTCTTGTCCCGGCGCTTGCCTCAACTGTGCTTTAGTTTCCGATAGCGCGCAACCGTTCCGGCGACGCTCGCGCGGATGTCAGATCGCCTTGCTCCAGTCCGGCTGGATCGGCCCGGACACGCCCTCGGCAGCGCCGTCGACCAGTTCCATGACAAGCAGGCGACTGTAGTCGACGGGGCCGGGCATCGTCATCCGTCCCTTCGGGACCGGCTTGAAGCCGACCCGCGCATAATACGGCTCGTCGCCGACCAGCACGATGAGCCGGTGACCCTTGGCACGGGCATCATTGATCGCACGCTCGAGCAGCGCGCGGCCGACGCCACGGCTGCGGAACGGCGGCTCGACCGTCAACGGCCCGAGCATCAGGGCCGGCGTATCGCCGACGCAGACCGGCAGCTGGCGCACCGAGCCGACCAGCAGCGTGCCGATCCGCGCCGTGAACGAGACATCGAGCAGATGATCGACATGCTCGCGCAGCCGGTAGGCGCTGAGCGCGAAGCGGCCCGGCCCGAAGGTGCGCTCGTGCAGGCGCTCGATCGCCTGGGCGTCTTTCGGGGTCTCGGGCAGGATGGTCAGGGACAATTCGGTCATTGTGGGGCGCGGAATAGCATCTGGCGATGGCGCGGTCCATCACCGCCATGTCGCCGGCGGCGGCTTGCCCTCGAGCACCTCCGCGATCCGCAGCCGCGTACCGGGGGTGGTCTCGTCGGGCAGATCGGCCGGATCGAAGAAGCCGCAGGCCACGATCTCGCGGTTCGGCTCCGGCAGGCGGTCCTGCCGGTAGTTCCTGACGACATAGACCGCGACATGATCGCGCGGCGAGACGTGGCTGTTGTGGAAGATGCCGTGCAGCACCGGCTCGCCGGCGAGCTCGATCCGCCCCTCCTCCTCCAACTCGCGCCGCAGCGACTCGATAAAACTTTCGCCGACCTCGACCCCGCCGCCGGGCAGATACCAGCCATGGACGTAGCTGTGCTTGACCAGGAACACCTTGTTGTCGGCGTCGAGCACGACGGCGCGGACCCCGAGCGTCATGCTGCGGACCAGCCGCCAGTAGAAATGAAACACCCACCTGATCTGCGGCTCGAAGCGCTTACGTAAATCCAGCAGGATCGTCACTGAACCCTCGACATCATGGTGATTGATCCGTGCATTGATCCTTGCATTGATCCTTGCGCGGCTGCGCAGCTCTTGCCAATACAGGGTGAGACGTTCGGGATAGCACGACATGACCGGTTGCCGGCCACTTTTCGCGGACAATCCGAAGGGAATCGCCTGATGGCGGCGTTCCGCCTCGCGCATCTGTCGGATCCGCATCTGCCGCCGTTGCCGGCGGCGCGGCTGCGCGATCTCGCCGGCAAGCGCGCCTTCGGCTATTTGAACTGGACGCGCAACCGTCACAAATATCATCGGCGCGACGTGCTCGACGCGCTGGTGTCGGACATGCAGGCGCAGCAACCGGACCACATCGCCGTGACCGGCGATCTCGTCAATCTGGCGCTGGATGCCGAGTTCAATCCGGCCCGGCAATGGCTGGAGGGCGTCGGCGATCCCACCGGGGTGACCGTGGTGCCCGGCAATCACGACGCCTATGTGCGCGCCACCCGGCATCGCTTCGTCAGTCACTTCGGCGACTATCTGCGCGGCGACGCCGATGGCGCGACGACGCATTTTCCGTTCGTGCGCCGCCGCGGCCCGGTGGCGCTGGTCGGCGTCTCCTCGGCAGTGCCGACGCCGCCGCTGATGGCAACCGGTTGGCTCGGCCACGCCCAGCTCGGCGCGTTGGATACGATCCTCGGACAGCTGTCGCGGGAGGATGCCTTTCGCGTCCTGCTCGTGCATCACCCGCTGCACTCCGACGGACGCGCCAAGCGGCTGACCGATTCGCACCAGCTGCTGACGCTGCTCAAGCGCCACGGTGTCGAGCTGGTGCTGCATGGCCACGACCACATTCATTCGACCATGTGGTTCGACGGCCCCGGGCGGAAAATTCCGGCGATCGGCGTGCCGTCGGCATCGGCGCTGGCGCGCAAGCACTATCCGGCGGCGGCCTACAATCTGTTCTCGATCGAGCGTGACGGAAACGGCTGGCGCTGCGAGCAGACCGTGCGCGGCCTCGGCGATCACGACGGCATTCGCGAGATCAAGCAAATACGGCTATCCTAGTCTCCGCCGCCCCCGCCGCCACAACCACCGCCGCAACCGCCACCGCTGTCGCCCCCAC
>NZ_JACMYO010000134.1 GCF_020889685.1 Bradyrhizobium oropedii | reverse complement strand
CGACGGCGCACGCGTGCGCGGCGGCACCACCTGGGGCTATCGCGGCGCCGCAATCCGCTTGCCGATCGGCCGCGACGCCGGCGCCGACGATCTCAAGCGCGACTGGGTGATCGTCCACGAGATGGTGCACACCGCCCTGCCCGACCTCGACGACCGCTACGCCTGGCTGTCGGAGGGGCTCGCGGTCTATGTCGAACCGGTCGCGCGCGTGCAGGCCGGCGATCTCACGGCGCAGGAAATCTGGCAGGCGATGATGCGCGACATCCCCAAGGGCCTGCCGCAGGCCGGTGACCAGGGGCTCGACAACACCGACACCTGGGGCCGGAAATATTGGGGCGGCGCGCTGTTCTGCCTGCTTGCCGATATCGAGATCCGCAAGCGCACCGGCAACAAGGTCGGACTGCAGGATGCCATGCGCGGCGTGCTCGCCGCCGGCGGCAACCACGAAAAGGACTGGCCGATCGCGCGCGTGCTGTCGACCGCCGACAGGGCGGTCGGCGTCGACGTGCTGACGCTGCTGCACAACGAATGGGGTTCAAAGCCGGTAACGCCCGATCTTGCCGCGTTGTGGCGCGATCTCGGCGTCAGGCTACAGGGCGACAGCGTCGAATTCGACGACAGCGCGCCGCTGGCAGCTATCCGCAAGTCGATCACCGAACCGCGCCCCGGATAAGGACGCGCTTCGCGGCTGCACACCGCCCAACGCCGCTGGCTTTTGGTCAGGCGATAGCGGACTATTTGCGCAAGCATCGCAACCGCCAGGTGAGTCGAGACCGATGGCCGAAGTTCATCAGACGCGCGCCAACTGGCCGATCTTTCGTTCGCTGAGGGCATTCCGGCCGAGCGACCTGCCGGGTGACCTGATCGCCGGATTGACGCTTGCCGCGATCGCGATCCCGGAGCAGATGGCGACCGCGCGGCTTGGCGGCTTCTCGCCGCAGATCGGCTTCTTCGCCTTCATGGCGGGCTCGCTCGGCTTTGCGATGTTCGGCGCCAATCGCTTCCTGTCCTGCGGCGCCGACTCCACGATCACGCCGATCTTCGCGGGCGGGCTGGCGCTGATGGCCACGGCAGGCTCGCCTGACTATCAGGCGTTCGCGATGGCGCTGGCGCTGATGGTCGGCGTCATCATGATCGCCGGCGGCCTGTTCAAGCTCGGCTGGATCGCCAATCTGCTGTCGACACCGGTGACGGTCGGCTTCCTCGCCGGCATCTCGGTCCACATCCTGGTCTCGCAGCTGCCCGGCGTGCTCGGCCTGACCACGCCGGACGGGCCGACGCTCTACAAGCTCGGGGTGCTCACCGAGAAGATCGGCCAGACCAATTCCTACACGCTGGTGATCGGCCTTGGCGTGCTGGCGCTGGTCGCCGGATCGGAGAAGATCAGCGCGCGGATTCCGGGTGCGCTGATCGGCCTTGTCGCGGCCACCATCGCGGTGATCGTCGGCCATCTCGAAACCAAGGGCGTCAAGGTGGTCGGCACCGTGCCCGGCACGCTGCCGACGCCCTCCTTTCCCGACATCGCGCCGGAGCGATGGGTGAAGTTGCTGTCGCTGGCAATCCTGATCGCCGTCGTGATCATGGTGCAGACCGCGGCAACGACGCGTTCGTTTCTGTCCGATCCGAACAAGCCGGCCGACGTCGATCGCGACTTTCTCGGCGCCGGCGCCGGCAGCGTTCTGTCGGGACTGTTCGGCGCCTTTCCCGTCAACGCCAGTCCGCCACGGACCGGCATCGTGTCGGAGACCGGCGGACGCACGCAGCTCTCGGGGCTGTTTGCCGCGGCCATCGTGCTCGCACTGCTCGCCTTCGGCGCGACACTGCTGCAGCACGTGCCTGATGCAGCACTCGGCGGCGTCCTGCTGTTCGTGGCGCTGCGCATCATCCGCGTGAAACAGATCGTCGCGATCTACCGCCAGTCGTTCTACGAGTTCCTGCTGGTGGTGGCGACGGCTGCCGCGATCATCGTGCTGCCGATCGAGCAAGGCGTCGCCGTCGGCATCGCGCTGTCGCTGCTGCACGGCATCTGGACCACGACTCGGGGCCAGCTGGTGGAATTCGTCCATGTCCCCGGCACCACGATCTGGTGGCCGACGGGCCCGCACGTCACCGGCGAGCGCAAGCCCGGCATCGCCGTCGTCGGCCTACAGGCGCCGCTGTCGTTCCTCAACGCGGAAGGTTTTCACAGCGGCGTGCTCAAGACCATCGGCGGGGTGACGTCCAAGCTGCGTCTGCTGGTGATCGAGGCCAGTGGCATGATCGAGATCGACTTCACCGCGGCGCAGGCGCTGCGCGACCTGTTTCGCGAGTGCCGCGATGACGGCGTGACGGTGGCGGTGGCGCGGCTCGAATCCTCGCGCGCGCAGGACGCGTTCGAGCGCTTCGATCTCTACGATGTGCTGCAGCGGGACCACGTCTTCCACAGCGTCGATGAGGCGGTCCGCACGCTCGGCGGGCAGAGCTAGATTTGATGAAGTCGTAGCCCGGATGAAGCGCAGCGTAATCCGGGATCCTCTCGCACGTCGATGAACAGCCCCGGACTTCGCGGAGCCTGTCATCGGGCGCGCGTTCGCGCGACCCGTTGGCTCCATCCGGGCCACGGGCCTGCGGCGAGCGTGCATCTGGGTGATTTCGGAATATTGGAAGAATATCCCTGAGTTGCCCGACGCGTCAAGTAGCCGCGTCGAACGCCGGCCACCGCCGGCTACTTTGCATGGGGTTGTTTTCGATATTTTAGCAACGCGCCTCCCCGCAAGCGGGCGAGGCGCGCCGAACGCGTTGCAAGACCGATCGAGCCTGATTTCAAACCGCTCGGGTCAAGCGACTCAAGCCTGCTCACCATCGAGCGACGGATGCTCCTTCAGCACCTCCGCCTTGATCGAGCTGGCGTGAATGGCGCGGAACAGCGCCCGTCCCGTCTTGATGTTGTTGGCCTTCATGCAGAGGCCGACGATCTCGCGCACTGCGGAATCCCGCACCAGCTGGTCGGATATCTTCATCGCGGTCTCCATCGCGGCCTTGGCGGCACGCTCGTAGCGATCGCGCTCGATTTGCTGCTGCTTAGGCGAACGCTTGTCGGGTGAGCTGATCGCCTCGGCGCAACCGGCGGCATCGCGGCAGATCGCACGGATCCTCTGCGCAGCCTCGATGTCGCCGAACGGCTGCGCGACGGGATCGTCCCAAATATCCTTCTGCTTGGCCTTGTTGAACAACCACATCACCTTACCCCGAAAGCGCGGCAAGGATAGCTGGCCCTGGTGCAACCTGTGAATGGCAGAGTCTGCTCGATGCGGAGCAAGCGGCGAACTATGGCGCTACGGCCACGCCGAATCGGCCGCTGCACGAAAATGTGCGCGCGAAGCGAGACGCCAAGATCACACTGCGTCACACGCGAGGACAAAAAGGTTCCACGCACGGACGCCGGCGAATCCACAGCGGTGTGACAACGCGTCAGACAGCCGGGACGATTTTTCCGGGATTGAAAATATTCTGCGGATCGAGCGCCTGCTTCAGCGCTCGCATCGCGTCGAGCGCCTCCACCCCGAGTTCCGCCTTCAAATATTTCTGCTTGCCCTGGCCGATGCCGTGCTCGCCGGTGCAGGTGCCGTCCATCGATTGCGCGCGCTCGACCAGGCGGTGCATGAATTCCTCGCCGCGCGCCATCTCGTCCTTGTTGTTGACGTCGCACAGCAGCGAGCAGTGGAAATTGCCGTCGCCGACATGGCCGACGATCGGCGACAGCAGATTGAGCCGCTTCAGGTCGTCCTCGGTCTCGGTGACGCAGTCGGCAAGCCGCGAGATCGGCACGCAGACGTCGGTTGCGACGACGCCGATGCTGTCGCCGGGGCGTAGCGCCTTGACGGACCAATAGGCGTCATGCCGGGCCTGCCACAGCCTGGTGCGGTCCTCGGGCTTGGTGGTCCAGGTGAAGTCGCCGCCGCCGCACTCGGCGGCGATATCGCGGAAATTCTTCGACTGCTCGGCGACCTCGACCTCGCTGCCGTGGAATTCCAGCAGCAACAGCGGCGTCTCGGGCAGCGACAGCTTTGAATAGCTGTTGCAGGCCTTCACCTGCGCCGCGTTGAGCAGCTCGATCCGGGCAACCGGGATGCCGGTCTGGATCGCGAGGATGGTGGCCTGACAGGCGCCAGCCACCGTCTCGAACGAACAGGCGGCGGCGGCGATCGTGTCCGGGATGCCGCGCAGGCGGATGGTCAGTTCGGAGATGATGCCGAGCGTACCCTCGGCGCCGACGAACAGATGCGTCAGGTCGTAGCCGGCCGACGACTTCTTGGCGCGCGTGCCGGTCGTGATGATCTCGCCGTCGCCGCGCACCACCTTCAGCGCCAGCACATTCTCGCGCATGGTGCCGTAGCGCACCGCGTTGGTGCCGGAGGCGCGGGTCGAGGTCATGCCGCCGAGCGAGGCATCGGCGCCGGGATCGATCGGGAAGAACAGGCCCTGGTCGCGCAGATGCTCGTTCAGCGCCTTCCGCGTCACGCCGGGCTGGATCACACAGTCGAGGTCCTCAGCATGCACCTCGAGCACCTTGTTCATGTCGCGCAGATCGATGCAGACACCGCCCGCGGGCGCATTGACCTGGCCCTCGAGCGAGGTTCCGGTACCGAAGGCGATGACCGGCACGCGATTGGCCGAGCAAATCCGCACCACGTCCTGGATGTCGGCGGTTTCCTGCGCCATCACCACCGCATCCGGCGGCTGGGTCGGCAGCCATGTGGTGGTATGGGCGTGCTGTTCGCGTACCGCCTGCGACGTGACGAGCCGGTTGCCGAACCGCGCCGCCAGCGCGTCGATCGCGCGCTTCAGGGCCTGCGGCTCAGGTCGCGTCACATTGCTCGAAATCGTTGTCGCCACGTCGAATTTCCTCCCGGCTTTAGCCGACCGTGGCAAAGCTTGTATAAGGGGTCAAGAGAGCCTGACTTGAAAAAGTGGACGCCGGAGTCACAGAAAAGTTCATGCTCGAACGCCAGCAAACCGGGGATGGAAGATGACTTCAGTGACTGCCGCCAGCGAGATGCCTATTCCGGCCGCCCCGTTCAAATCTTCGGTGATGCAGATCGACCCGCAATGGATCGATTACAACGGCCATCTCAACATGGCCTACTACAATGTGATGTTCGACCGCGCCATCGACGAGATGTGGCTGCAGCTCGGCATCGGCCCGGCCTACATGAAGGCGCGGCACTGCTCGACCTTCACCGCCGAGTGCCATGTCCGTTACATCAGGGAAATCCATCTTGGCGATCCCGTGCAGGTCCAGGTCTTCCTGCTCGGCGCCGACGAGAAGCGGCTGCACACGTTCGAGGAGTTGCGCCACGCCACCGAGGGCTGGCTGTCGGCGACCTCGGAAAACCTTACGCTGCACATCGACATGGAGGCGCGCAAGGTGGCGCCGTTTCCGCCTGATATCCGCGCCCGGGCGCAAACGATCGTGGCGAGCTATGCGGGCGTGCCGCGTCCCGAGGGCATCGGCCGCAACGTGGCGATGCCCTCCGCGAAGGTGTGACGGAGTGAACGCCCGCTAGACACGCGTTCGACCACGCACCAATCCGAGCACAGCCGTTACGAGGAACAGGATAACGGCGATGAAGAAGATCGCCTTGGCGATCTCGATCGAGGCGCCGGCGATGCCGCCGAAGCCCAAAATGCCCGCGATCAGGGCGATGACCAGGAATGTGACGACCCAGCTCAGCATGATCCAACCTCTCGCTTCGTTTCGTTGCGCGGACCCTCGGTCCAGCGCCGCACCTGTTGAAACAATCCGGCGGGGGAACGCAGGTTCCTGACGCGAAACCGCGAAATTTTCGCCGATTTCAGGAACCGGGCCGGTTGTACGCTGCTGCCAAAAGCGTTCCCGTCGACCGCGATAAAACCTGTCAAAACGGCCGGTCAGGCCCTATATGGCCTTCAATCCCTGTTAAGAAGGCTCCCCTTCACCGTCCCACGGTGCCATCGTGGGGCCGAGACGATTCGCCAATGACCGAGCCGAGCAAATTGCCCCATCACGGCGTTCCCGAGCACCAGCCGGTGGCTGGCGGCATCGCTGCGCGTGCGCGGGCAGCCGCAGGTCCGCAATATCTCAACGGCCTCAATCCGGAGCAGCGCGAGGCGGTCGAGACGCTCGACGGTCCCGTGCTGGTGCTCGCCGGCGCCGGCACCGGCAAGACCCGTGTTCTGACGACGCGCATCGCGCACATCCTGAGTCAGGGCCGTGCGCGGCCGCAAGAGATCCTGTCGGTGACCTTCACCAACAAGGCGGCGCGCGAGATGAAGCTGCGGCTCGGCCAGATGCTCGGGCAGGCGGTCGAGGGCATGCCGTGGCTCGGCACCTTCCACTCGATCGGCGGCCGCATCCTGCGCATCCATGCCGAGCTGGTGCAGCTCAAATCCAACTTCACGGTGCTCGACGTCGACGACCAGGTGCGGCTGTTGAAGCAATTGCTGCAGGCCGAGAACATCGACGACAAGCGCTGGCCGGCGCGGATGCTGGCTGGCCTGATCGACAGCTGGAAGAACCGCGGGCTGTCGCCGTCGCAGGTGCCCGCGGGCGAGGCCGCTTCATTCGGCAACGGCAAGGGCGGCAAGATCTACGCGACCTATCAGGAGCGGCTGAAGATCCTCAACGCCGCCGATTTCGGCGACCTCCTGCTCGAGAACATCAGGCTGTTCCGCGAGAACCCCGACGTTCTCCGGCAGTACCAGAACCGCTTCAAGTTCATCCTGGTCGACGAATATCAGGACACCAACGTGGCACAGTATCTGTGGCTGCGTCTGCTGTCGCAGGCGCCGTCGCGGCCGGGGCGGTCGCTTGCCGATGTCATTCCGGGGCGCATCGAAGATGCGAACCCGGAATCTCGAGATGAAGTGCACGCAGCTCGAGATTCCGGGTCTGCGCCTGCGGCGCATCCCGGAATGACGGAGAATGCTCCACTCAAGAACATCTGCTGCGTCGGCGACGACGACCAGTCGATCTATGGCTGGCGCGGCGCCGAGGTCGACAACATCCTGCGCTTCGATCACGATTTTCCCGGCGCCAAGGTGATCCGGCTCGAGCGCAATTACCGCTCCACCGGCCACATCCTGGCCGCGGCCTCGCAACTGATCGCGCATAACGAAGGCCGGCTCGGCAAGACGCTGCGCACCGAGGATGTCGACGGCGAGAAGGTCACCGTCACCGGCTCCTGGGATTCGGAAGAGGAAGCGCGCGCGATCGGCGAGGAGCTCGAGGAGCTGCAGCGATCGGGCGAGAATCTCAACAACGTCGCCATCCTGGTCCGCGCCTCGTTCCAGATGCGCGAATTTGAAGACCGCTTCGTCACGCTCGGCCTGCCCTATCGCGTGATCGGCGGCCCGCGCTTCTATGAGCGCGCCGAAATCCGCGATGCGCTGGCTTACTTGCGCACCATCAACTCGCCGGCCGACGATCTCGCCTTCGAGCGCATCGTCAACGTGCCCAAGCGGGGGCTCGGCGACGCCACCGTGCAGCTGCTGCACGACCATGCCCGCAAGCGCCGTATTCCGCTGTTCGAGGCGGCGCGCGCCATCGTCGAGACCGACGAGCTGAAGCCGAAGGCGCGCGGGTCCCTGCGCGACCTCGTGATGCAGTTCGACCGCTGGCGTGCCCAGCGCGAGGTGACCTCGCACACCGAGCTCGCCGAAATCGTGCTCGACGAGAGCGGCTATACCGAAATGTGGCAGAAGGACCGCTCGGCCGACGCCGCGGGCCGGCTCGACAACCTCAAGGAACTGGTGCGGTCGATGGAGGAATTCGAGAACCTGCAAGGGTTTCTCGAACATATCTCGCTGGTGATGGACCGCGACGGCGAGGCCGGCGACGAAGCCGTGTCGCTGATGACGCTGCATTCGGCCAAGGGCCTGGAATTCGACAATGTGTTCCTGCCGGGCTGGGAGGAAGGCCTGTTCCCGAGCCAGCGCACGCTCGACGAACAGGGCCGCGCCGGGCTCGAGGAGGAGCGCCGCCTCGCCCATGTCGGGCTCACGCGGGCACGCCGCCGCGCAAAAATCTATTTCGCGACCAACCGCCGCATCCATGGCACCTGGTCGACCACGATCCCCTCGCGCTTCCTCGACGAGCTGCCGGCGCACAATGTCGAGATCACCGAGTCCAAGGGCGGATCGGGCTGGGGCGGCAGCGGCGGCTATGGCGCCTCGCGATTCGACAACCTCGAATCATTCGGCTCGAGCTATTCGACCCCGGGCTGGCAGCGCGCCCAGGCCAACCGCAACCGTGGCGGCGGGGGACGCAGCGGCGGGTTCGAGGAGCGGCAGTCGTCGTTTACCTCTTCCGATAGCTTCAGCCGCACCAAACGCGGCCCCATGGTGATCGAAGGCGAGCTGGTGGCGAAGTCCACGGGCACGACGTCGGAATTTTCGCTGGACGACCGGGTGTTTCACCAGAAATTCGGCTACGGCCATGTGGTGAAGATCGACGGCAACAAGCTGACCATCGCCTTCGAAAAGGCCGGCGAGAAGAAGGTGGTCGACAGCTTTGTGGAACGGGCGTGACAGAGGGGCCTTCTCTGTTCGTAGCTCTTGACCCCAGTTGATTTCATGGGTTGAGATACACCCATGGTCCGGGGTGGGTTTTTCCTTTTTGTCGTCGCGCTCACTGCGCCGTCGCTGGCGGTCGCGGAGACGATGAGCTTTGGCGATTCGGCAGCACAGCTCGCCAAGGCGTGCGGCGCCGACATCACCGCGAACTGCCGTGGCGTCAATCTCGACTCCAACCGCCTCAAGGAATGCCTGTCGCGCAACCGCGACGTGATATCGCCGCAGTGCAAGGAGAGCTACTTCTCCACCCTCGACGCGATCCAGAAGCGGATCGCGGCGCGCGTCACCGTTGCGAACGCCTGCACCCGCGAGATCGTCAAGGTCTGCGGCGGCTCGACCAAGGAGACCAGCAAGTCGGTCCCTTGCCTCGTCGGCGCCAAGGGCCTCAGCCGCAATTGCGCCCAGGCGATCAATGACGCGGGGTATCAATGATGCGGCAGTCGACGCGAGGCCTGCGCGACATTGGTCTCTTGGGCCTGCTGAGCACGCTCGCCTTGCTGGCGATGCCGACCGCACACGCGCAGACCGCCATCACGCGCGACGACGTCATCGCCAAGCTGAACCACTACGAGACAGACACCGAAATCGATGTCCCCGCGCTGCGCCAGCAGGTGGCCGAACGATCGAAGTCGCGCTCGAAGAACGAGCCGCCGCCGCAGAAGCGTCCGCCGATCGCCCCTGACCTGACCAAGCTGCCGACGTTCAACGCCGACATCCAGTTCGACGTCGACACGCCGATCGTGCTGCCGGACTCCTACCAGACCGTCGGGCGCATCGCCGATGCGCTGACGCAGTCCTCGCTGCTGCCGTATACATTCCTGATCGTCGGCCATATCGAGTCGACCGGACGGCGCGAGAACAACGTGCTGCTGAGCCAGCGGCGGGCCGACGCGATCCGCGACATCCTGATCAACACCTTCAAGATCACACCGAAGCGCCTGCAATCGGTCGGGCTCGGCGAAGAGCAGTTGCTCGACCCCGCCCGGCCCAACGCGCCTGTCAACAACCAGGTGCAGATCATGCTGGTCGGCAAGCTCGCCGACACCGCGCCGCCCGCGCACCCTGCGCCAGCGGCCGCCGCCAAGAAGCCGGCGAAACCGGCGAAGAGGCATTAAAGCGCGACGAGATCGGGTTGAATCGTCGTCGCGCTTTAGCCGTTGTTTGAGCATGATCTTTTCGGAAAACCGCTTCGCACTTTTCCGGATCATGCTGAAGCGCGGCCATTCCGCCACACCGTAGAATGATTTTTCTGCCCCGGCGGGTGATTGCAGAACGGAATTTGCGTTCTTATCTGGGCTGAACCCGCATCACGCCCCCGCCCGGGCTCCAATCCGCGCGCGCCCTTTCCTCACACTTCCGATCCTCCATGTCGCCGATCATTTCCGTATCCAATCTTTCGAAGACCTATGGCTCCGGTTTCAAGGCGCTGAAGGGCATCAATCTGGACATCAATCGCGGCGAGATCTTCGCGCTGCTCGGGCCGAACGGTGCCGGCAAGACCACGCTGATCAGCATCGTCTGCGGCATTGCCAATCCGAGCGAGGGCCGCATTGCGATCGGCGGCCACGACATCATCAGGGATTATCGCGCGGCACGGTCGATGATCGGGCTGGTTCCACAGGAACTGCACACCGACGCCTTCGAGTCGGTGTGGGCGACCGTCAGCTTCAGCCGCGGCCTGTTCGGCAAGCCGAAGAACCCCGCCCATATCGAGAAGGTGCTGAAGGACCTGTCGCTGTGGGACAAGAAGGACAACAAGATCATCACGCTGTCCGGCGGCATGAAGCGCCGCGTGATGATCGCCAAGGCGCTGTCGCATGAGCCGCAGATCCTGTTCCTCGATGAGCCCACCGCCGGCGTCGACGTCGAATTACGCAAGGGCATGTGGGAAGTGGTCCGTACGCTGCAGGCCTCCGGCGTCACCATCATCCTGACCACGCACTACATCGAGGAAGCTGAGGAGATGGCCGACCGCATCGGCGTCATCAACAAGGGCGAGATCATCCTGATCGAGGACAAGGCGACCTTGATGCAGAAGCTCGGCAAGAAGGAGCTGACGCTGCAATTGCAGAACAAGCTCGATGCCATTCCGTCTATGCTTGCCGCCTACAATCTCGAATTATCCGACGACGGCCACGCGGTAACCTACGATTACGACACCAAGGGCGATCGCACAGGCATCACCAGCCTGCTCAGCGATCTGCGCAATGCCGGCATCCGCATTTCAGATCTCGATACGAAGCAGAGCTCTCTCGAAGACATCTTCGTCAGCCTGGTGCGGCAAGTTTGAAGTTCCTATCAGTTTCGCCGCACCCTCTTCATAGGAACTTCAAACTCCAATGCCGCACCAGAATCATAAGTTTTCTAGCGCTCCTTCGATTTCGAAGTTCGCATCGGGGGCTCCGCAAAAGCATGCGAACTTCGAAATCAGAGCGCTAGTGAGGGCGCCATGAATTACCGCGCAATCCGGGCGATCTATCTGTTCGAAATGGCGCGCACCTGGCGCACGCTGCTGCAGAGCATCGTCTCGCCCGTGGTCTCGACGTCGCTGTATTTCGTGGTGTTCGGCGCCGCGATCGGCTCGCGCATCACCGAGGTCGAAGGCGTCAGCTACGGCACGTTCATCGTGCCCGGGCTCGTGATGCTGTCGGTGCTGACCCAGAGCATCTCCAACGCCTCGTTCGGCATCTACTTCCCGAAATTCGCCGGCACGATCTACGAGATCCTGTCGGCGCCGATCTCCTATTTCGAGATCGTCATCGGCTATGTCGGCGCCGCCGCCACCAAGTCGATCATCCTCGGCCTGATCATCCTGGCGACCGCCGGACTGTTTGTACCTCTGCACATCCAGCATCCGGTATGGATGCTGACCTTCCTGGTGCTGACCGCCGTCACCTTCAGCCTGTTCGGCTTCATCATCGGCATCTGGGCCGATGGCTTCGAGAAGCTGCAGATGATCCCGATGCTGGTGGTGACGCCGCTGACCTTCCTCGGCGGCAGCTTCTACTCGGTGAACATGCTGCCGTCGGGCTGGCGCACCATCACGCTGTTCAATCCGGTGGTCTATCTGATCTCCGGCTTCCGCTGGAGCTTCTACGAGATCGCCGATGTCAGCGTCGGGCTCAGCCTCGGCATGACCGCGGGCTTTCTGATCGCCTGCATGATGATCGTGGCCTGGATTTTCAGAACGGGTTACCGGCTGAAGAACTGACTTGCGAAAGCAAGTCATTCCGGGGCGCGCCTTAGCGCGAACCCGGACTGACGATCCCGATCAGTAGCAATGGAAATGGCCGTGGCGGTAATAGCCGCGGCAGCGGTGGCCACGGCGGTAGCCGCGATCCGGGATGCCGAACACGCCCTTCACCGCGCCCATGGCCCCACCAACACCGGCGCCGACGGCGCCGCCAACCACACCGCCTACCGGCCCGGCGACCCGATTGCCCTCATAGGCGCCCTCGTGGGCCCCGCGGACGATGCCCTGGGCATGGCCGGCATGGGGCACTGCGACCAATGCGAGGGCTGCGGCCGCAAGCAGGAGCCGCGCGGAGAGGCCGGCTGGGACGATGGCCGCGGTCTTGACCTTGGAGTTGTTCATCGAGGTTCCTTGATGCGCGACGCGAATGCGCCGCCGGGCGGGATTTGTGAAACGCCCATGCGGCCAAATGGTTGCGTACAAACGACCGCTTGAGGGCGCCGGTCGCGCCCTGCTCGCGAAAAAGTCAGCCCACCGTGACGGGCCGGCCCGGCTTCGGCCTTGTTTGCGCCGTGCGCGGGATTAACGATGCCCCGGGTCCGTCACTGGAACCAAATTCGGATTCCGTGCATATTGGTTGCCGGGGACGGAGAGCCGCGGCTTTGCGATCAGGCCTGGAGGCCAAAGGTAAAATGCGTTCGTTCCTCATTGCGTTCACTTCCGTGATGCTTTTCACGGCCGGCGCCGCGCAGGCCAAGGTCGATATCACCATCGATAAAGACAACCAGCAGATGACCGTCGCGGTTGATGGCGTCGCGCGCTATCACTGGCCGGTATCGAGTGGCATTCCCTCGCGCGAGACGCCGAACGGCACCTTCCGCGCGTTCCGCATGGAAGAGGATCACTACTCCAAGGAATTCGACGACGCGCCGATGCCGCATTCGATCTTCTTCACCAAGATCGGTCACGCGATTCACGGCACCGACTCGGTGAATCGCTTGGGTACCCCGGCCTCGCATGGTTGCGTGCGGCTGTCGCGCGACAACGCCTCGACGCTCTACGCACTGGTCCAGAAGGAAGGCGTGCTCAACACCACGGTCACGCTGACCGGTTCGGCGCAGGTCGCGCTGGCGCGCAATCCGCGCGGGCGCAACGGCACGGCTGTCGCTCGCTCTGCGCCGCAGCAATATGACGGGCAGTACGGCACCGCCGCCGCCGGCGACCCTGTCGTCCTGACACCGCAGCCGCGCGAATATCCTGCGCAGGCCCGGGCCGACGACGGCTACATCTATCCGGCCGACGGCAGTTCGACCGACCAGCGCTACCCCGCACCGCCGTCAAGCCGCCGCGCCTACGGCGCGCAGGCCTATGGCCAGCAGCAATATTACGGCAACCAGGGCTACGCGGCGGCACCGCAGGGCTACTATCAGCCGCGGCCTTACTACCAGCAGCAGCAGCGCGGCGGCTTCTACGGCAACAGCTACCAAGACTGAGACGCGCTCCTGATCCACTGACGGCGCCGCAGACAGTGCGCCGTCAGTTCAAACGCCCCTCACCCGCTTGTGACCGCCGCAAAGGGCCCGTGCCGCCGCACGCCGTGGCTGGTCGTCGCGCCGTCATCTGATTGTAAAATTAGCCCGATATTCGGCGGCAAAAGCGCCCGCCTGGCCTCTGGAGGCCGATTCACGCGGAATGCCCGACGAGATCAGGGCCAGAGCGCGGGTCAGTTAGGGCACGATCAGAGGTCGAAATGAAACGGGGCATCATTGTCCTTTGCCTGTGCGTCGTGACGATGGCCGGCTACTTCACCACGGACAGATGGGCCATCGGTCACACGACCATGACGTTCCACGACGTGCTGCGCGACGACCGCAACGTCACGGTCGAGGTCGCGGTCCGTCGCGACCGGCAAATGCAGGCGATGGCGGAGATGATTGAGCTGCCGGTCGCGATCCTGAGCCACGGCAACACCGTCAGGAACACCGAGTACTCGTTCCTCACCAACGTGTTCGCGTCACGCGGCTATCTCGTGGTCAGCATTCAGCACGATCTCGACACCGATGCGCCGATGGTGACCAAGGTCGGCGAGGAATATGTCGGCCGCCGCATGCAGTACAATCGCGGCGTCTTCAACATCATGTATGCGATCGACGAGCTCAAGAAGCGTTATCCGAACGCCAACTATCGCCAGCTGACCTTGATCGGCCACTCCAACGGCGGCGACATCTCGATGTTCTTCGCCAAGCAACATCCCGACCTGGTCAAGAAGGTCGTGACGCTGGACAATCTGCGCGTGCCCTTCATCACCGACAGCAAGATCAAGATCCTGTCGTTCCGCTCCAAGGACCCGGTGTTCAAGGCCGATCCGGGCGTCGTGCCCGACGACGAAACCTGCGCCAAGCTCGGCATCAAGGTGGTCCGGACCGAATTCCATCACAACGACCTCAGCGACCGCGGCCCGGACAGCGCGAAATCATCGATCCAGGCGGGGGTGGAGCAATTCCTCGACGAGGACGCCGGCGAGACGACGCCGACGATGCCGCTGATTGCCGCGTCGGCGCCCACCGCAGCGAATGCAGCGCTGCCGGAGAAGAAATAGCTGTCGCGGACGGTTACGCACGCGCGCTGCGATAGGCCGTGGCAAAGAGCCAGATTGCTGACAGCAGGAAATAGAACGCGCCGAAGCCCGCATAGGGAGCGACGTCGAGAATCGTCGGCGCGACGGTGCCGACGGATCGGCTGATCATGTAGCCGCCGGCGAGCGCCGACTGGGCGCCGCTCAGGATCATCGCCCATTGCGCGCCATCAAGGCGCCAGCGCCTGACGCCGGTGGACAATTGCAACACACCCGCGAGGATCGCCCAAATCCCAAACACGGCGAGAACGGCGAAGCTGCTGTGGCTGATCGCCACGATCACGGCGAGTGCCGTTATCGCGCTGACCACGACATTCAATGCCTGGGACGGGTTGGCCTTCAGCCCGCCATTGACTCGGGCGTCGGCCAGATTGGCGACGGCGTCCCATGCCGGGTAGATCACGAGCAGGAACGCTGCGGGACCGATTTGCCCGCTGAAAACGACGGCGGCGGCAACCCAGGCGATCGAGAAGATCGCGCGCCCGAAATAGTAGGATTGCAGCCAGCTGGATTGGGCCGAAAGTCGGCTTTGCATTGATGAGCTCCTGTGTTTATCTATCTACTAGTAGGTAGACACTCTCAGGTCAATCCGGCGCTCGGACACCTTCTTGTGTCAGACCGGCGTGCCGCGCTGGCTTGACAAGCTACCTACCGGAAGGTAGGCGCGCGAACATGAAACCGGTGGCTTCGACCTCAGAACAGATTCTCGACGTCGCGCAGTCGCTCATCGTCGCGGGGGGCTATAACGGCTTCAGCTATGCCGACATTGCTGATGCGATCGGCATCCGGAAGGCGAGCATCCACCATCATTTCCCGACCAAGGCCGAGCTGGTTTCGGCGCTGGTGGATCGCTACAGGCAGCAGACGGAGCTGGGCCTGAAGTCGCTTCAGGAGCAGTCCGCAAGCCCGGCCGACCAACTGCAGTCCTACGTGGACTTCTGGAAGGCGTGCATTGGAAATGCTTCGCTGCCCTTCTGCGTCTGCGCGATGCTTGCCGGCGAGATGCCGATGTTGCCGGACGAGGTCGCATCACGCGTCCGCGGCCATTTCCATCATCTCGCGGAATGGCTGACGTCGGTGCTGCAAGCGGGCGCGAAGCAGCACCCGTTCCGGCTGGACAAGCGGCCGGAACAGGAGGCCCAAATGCTGATGGCATCGGTTCATGGCGCGATGCTCTCGGCGAGGGCTTTCGACGATCCCGGGCTGTTTGCCGTAATCGTCGAGCCTCAGATCGCCAAGCTGCGGCCACCGGTTCGCTAGAGAAGTCTGGGGCAGCCGCTCGCGCCTACTGTTCGCCGTCGCGCAGGCGCCGGTATACGGCGCCAAGCACGTTCGAATAATCGTCGGTCCAGACCCGCTGCTTCTCGTCGGCATCGGTCTCGGTCCAGACGTTTGACGATGCGAGCTTGCCGACATCGGCGTCCTCGCGGGCGGAGATCACGACAGAGGTCGAGAAGATATACTCGTTGTCGCGTCCGGAATCCTCACTGTAGACCCAGCTCTTCATGTCGTTTGCGTCCGCAATGCCGACCACGACGCTGGCGAGTTCGAGATGGCGGTTGGAGACGTGCATCACGACGGCGCCCTGCGGCGCCAGCTTCTGCTTGTAGATCGCCATCGCCTCTTCGGTCGCGAGATGGATCGGGATCGCGTCCGACGAATAGGCGTCGACGATGATGAGATCGTAGACGCCGTCCGGCTCCTTGGCGAAGGTCAGCCGCGCGTCGCCGATCACAGGCTTCAGGTTCGGCTCGCAGTTCTGGATGTAGGTGAAGTATTTTGGGTCGCGCGCGGTATCGACCATCGACTGGTCGATCTCGAAGAACTTCCAGTCCTCGCCGGGCACTGACGCACAGGTCAGCGTCCCCGAGCCGAGCCCGATGACAGCGACCTTCAGCGGCGCGCCCTTGCGCTCGCGGATTGCCGTGATCGCCTGCCCGATGCCACCGTCCTTGTGGTAGTAGCTGATCGGTTCGGGCCTTCCGGTGACCGGCGTGCCGTTGTCGTTCTTGAACTTCTCGGCGCCGTGGATCGTGGTGCCGTGCATCAGTACGTGATACTGACCGTTCGGTGTCACCACGATCTTGTGCACGCCGAAGAAGCTGCGCACCGTTTCGACGCGGCCATCGTCGGATGGGTAAGAGCGCAGCACCACCAGCGCGACCACGACGGTCGCGAAGATCTTCCAGCGATTGGCATTGAGCGCAAGCGCGAGCAGCGCCGAGAGCACGCCGACCGCACCGATCACCCAGATCCGGTGATCGTCGAGCCAGTTGAAGGTGCCGCCGGCCGAATAACTCGGCGCGATCAGCGCCACCGCCAGCACCGCAAGGAACGGCCAGTACCAGGCGCTCCAGCGCGGCAACCGCTCCGCGCCGCCGGGCGGACGGCACAGCGCCGCGAGCGCCAGCAGGATCGGATATTCGGCGACCCACGAGAAAGTAAAGGGCGCAATGAGCCCCGCGAACAGGCCACCGACCATGCCGCCGAACGACAGCGCGACATAGAAGCCGGTGAGATATTTTGCCGCCGGGCGGGTGCGCGCGAGTTCGCCATGACAGGCCATCGCGATGATGAAGAAGCAGAGCTGATGGCCGCCGAGCGTCAGCAGCAGGTTCTGCTCGCCGCCGACCGCGAGCAGGATCACGACGCCGGCGATCGCCAGCGGCTGCGCCCGCAGCATCCATTTGTGCGGCAGCAGCGGCCGCGATTGGAACACCAGCACCCAGGTCAGGAGATACAGCGACAGCGGCAGCACCCAGAGCAGGGGCGCCGCCGCGACGTCGGTCGAGATATGCGCGGTCACCGCGATCAGCAGCCCGGACGGCACGGCAGCGAGGAATATCCAGCGCGCCCGCAGCGACCAGAACGGCGCCGGCGCTTTGGCGTCATCGACCTGCATGTTGAGCGCGCCGGCATTGGCCGGCGACCGCAATAGCAGCACACCGCAACCTGCGATCAGCACGATCAGCAGGCCATAGCCGCCGGTCCAGATCAGGTTCTGGGTGCGCAAGGTGAACATCGGCTCGAGCAGCACCGGATAGGACAGCAGCGCCAGGAAGCTGCCGATGTTCGAGGACGCGTAGAGGAAATACGGGTCGGGGCCGTTGGGATGACCGGTGCGCACGAACCAGGCCTGCAGCAGCGGATTGTTGGCGGCGAGCGCAAAGAACGGCAGGCCGATCGAAACGGCGAACAGGCCGAGCAGCCAGATTGCATAGCCCGAATTCGGCGGCTCGCCCCAGCCGCTCCTGATCGACAGCGGCAATGTCAGCAACGCGACGACGAGCAGCGCCAGATGCACCGCGATCGGCAAGATGCGGCTGTTCAGCTTCATCAAGAGATGCGCATAGGCATAGCCGCCGAGCAGCAACGACTGGAAGAACACCATTGCCACCGACCACACCGCCGGCGAGCCGCCGAGCCGCGGCAGCACCATCTTGGTGAACAGCGGCTGCACCGAGAACAGCAGCAGCGCGCTGACGAAGATCGCAGCGGTATAGACAACCAGCACCAGCCGGTTTCGCGAGGCGGACGGCTCAGACGTCATGGAGGCTCCGGCATGGACCCGGCGGGCGCCGGAGGCGGACGGTCCGGCGGCAGCGCACCGGAGGACTTGAATTGATCATACGGCAGTATCACGGACAAGAAACCGCGGTCACGTGGACTTGACGACGCGGCGCTGCGGCGCCACAGCACGTTGGATCTTTTCTTGAGCCTTTCGGAAAACCGGTTTCCACTTTTCCGGATCATGCTTTAATCACTGCTTCTTGAAGCTGACATGAACGAGACAGACGTCGTCATCATCGGTGCGGGGCATAACGGCCTCACCTGCGCGGCCTATCTCGCGATGGCAGGGCTGCGGGTGAAGGTCGTCGAACGCCGCAAGGTGGTGGGTGGCGCCGCCGTCACCGAAGAGTTTCATCCGGGCTTCCGCAATTCGGTCGCCGCCTACACGGTGAGCCTGCTCAATCCGCAAATCATTTCTGACCTGAAACTTGCCGATCACGGCCTTGAGATCGTCGAGCGCCGCGCCCAGAATTTCCTTCCCGCGCCCGACGGCAGCTATTTGCTGACCGGCGAAGGCCGCACCCAGCAGTCGGTCGCAAAACTCAGTGAGCGCGACGCGGCCGCCATCGGCGTGTTCTCGGCGGAACTCGAAGCCATCGCCGACGTGCTGCGCCAATTCGTGCTGCGCGCGCCGCCGAACCTCGTCGAGGGTTTTGGCATCGGCGCGATGAGCGAGGCCCTCAACGCGCTTGGCACCGCCAACATCCTGCGGCGGCTAACGCTGGAGCAGCAGCGCAATCTGCTCGACCTGTTCACGCGCTCGGCCGGCGAGATGCTCGACGAGCGCTTCGAGAGCGACCTCGTCAAGGCGCTGTTCGGCTTCGATGCCATCGTCGGCAATTACGCCAGCCCCTACGCGGCCGGCTCCGCCTACGTGATGCTGCACCATGCATTCGGCGAGGTGAACGGCAAGAAGGGCGTCTGGGGCCATGCGATCGGCGGCATGGGTGCGATCACCCAGGCGATGGCAAGCGCCGCGCGCAGCCATGGCGTCGAGATCGAAACCGATGCGGGAGTCCGCGAGGTGATCGTCGAGAAGGATCGTGCCACCGGCGTGATCCTCGACAATGGCGAGACGATCCGCGCCAAATATGTTGTCTCGAACGTCAATCCGAAGCTGCTGTACACACGCCTGGTGCCGGACGGCGCACTGCCAGGCCAATTCTTCGCGCGCATCTCACGATGGCAGAATGGTTCCGGCACGTTCAGGATGAATGTGGCGCTGAGCGCCCTGCCCTCGTTCACCGCGCTGCCCGGCCAGGGCGATCACCTCACCGCGGGCATCATCATCGCCCCAAGTCTCGGTTACATGGATCACGCCTGGCGCGATGCGCGCGAATTCGGCTGGAGCCGCGCGCCCGTCGTCGAGGTGCTGATCCCCTCGACGCTCGACGACAGCCTGAGCCCGCCGGGCCAGCATGTCGCGAGCCTGTTCTGCCAGCACGTCGCGCCGCAATTGCCCGACGGCAAGTCGTGGGACGACCATCGCGAACAGGTCGCCGATCTGATGATCGCAACCGTGGACCAATACGCCCCCGGCTTCGCGGGTACCGTGCTCGGCCGCCAGATCCTTTCGCCGCTCGATCTCGAGCGGCAATTCGGCCTGCTCGGCGGCGACATCTTCCATGGCGCGCTGACGCTGAACCAGCTGTTCTCGGCGCGGCCGATGCTCGGCCACGCCGACTATCGTGGACCACTCCGGGGGCTCTACCATTGCGGTTCCGGCGCCCATCCCGGCGGCGGCGTCACCGGCGCTCCCGGCCACAACGCCGCGCGGGCCATCCTGGCCGACCATCGCGCGCTGTTCGCATAGGGCGAATACGACGCACATCGTGCGGCGGCCGCGGCACGGCTCGCTGTGGACAGGCTTGTGGAGAAGCTGTGGGTCGACCGTGGTCAGACCTCGTGTCCCATCGCGGGAAAAACGGTGAATATCCCGGTGGACTGCCTGTGGAGCAGAGGCTGACAACCGAGGGACAACGCGGTTGATGTCTCGTTGATAAGCCGTCTGGAACTCTGTGGACAACCGGTCAAAAAGAAAACACCGGGCGTCGTTGCCCGGTGCTTGCCTCAGAACGCGGTTTGCGAAATTACTTGAGCGAGCCGGCAATCGAGCTGAACGCCCCGCTCAGATTCGTGCCGACACCGTTCACCGCAGCGATGATGGCGATGGCGATACCAGTTGCAATCAGTCCGTATTCGATGGCGGTCGCGCCGGATTCATTCCGTAAAAACCTAACAATAAAAGCCTTCATTGTAGCCCTGCCCTTGGTTGTGATGCCCTTAGAACAACGGGGTTCCCGGTTCCGGAACTGGTACTACTACGGTGAAATCTAAAGTTGCTTTCATCTGGAACCTATCAATTCTCGCGAAATTCAATTGAATCCCGGTTGAAATTTTAACAAAAACCGCGCTACCGGCCTCCGATGACCCCGTCCACACACCGCGCCAGCATCACCCTTTCAGACGAACCGACCGCAAAACGCGTGGTCGACGCGCTTTCCGAGCTGTTTTTCGAGGATCAGGCGGCATTTGCGGCCTTCGAGCGGCCGGATGGCCGCTGGGACGTCACCGTCCATTTTGCCGAGCCGCCGGACCAGGCCTTGCTGCGCGAACTGATAAGCCAGATCGTGCGGCCGGATGTCGCATCAACTTTGGTCTTTGACACCGTGGAGGCGAAGGATTGGGTGAAAGCCAGCCTCGAGGACCTCGTCCCGGTCGCGGCCGGCCGCTTCATGGTCCACGGCCAGCATGACCGGCACAGGATCCCCCCCAACAAGCTCGGGATCGAGATCGAGGCGGCGCTCGCCTTCGGCACCGGCCATCACGGCACCACGCGCGGCTGCCTGCTGCTGCTCGACCACGTGCTGAAGGCCTATCAGCCTCGCCGCGTGCTCGATCTCGGCACCGGGACCGGCGTGCTGGGGATCGCCGCCGCCAAGGCGCTGCACGGCAAGGTGCTGGCGAGCGATATCGACGCTCCGTCGGTCAGGGTCGCCGAGGAGAATGCCTGGCTGAACGGGGCTGGACACCTGGTGGATGTGATCCGCGCCACCGGCTTTGCGTCACCACGCTTTGCCGAGGACGGGCCGTTCGATCTCGTGCTCGCCAACATCCTCGCCAATCCGCTGCGGCAACTTGCAGGCCCGATGGCGCGCCACCTCGCTGCGTCGGCGCAGGTCATCCTCTCCGGCCTGCTGACGCACCAGGCACCGGCCGTCATCGCCGCCTATCGCGCCCGCGGGCTGGTGCCGCTGCGGCATCTGAAGATCGAGGGTTGGAGCAGCCTGCTGCTGCGCTCAAGATCATGATGCAAAATCGCATCATGATCTTGTCTTCTTGTTTGAGCATGATCTTTTCGGAAAACCGGTTCCCACTTTTCCGGATCATGCTCTAGATGACCACCACCGGCAGACAGTGCGGCGACTGCACGCTCTGCTGCAAGGTGATGGCGATCGAGGAACTGGCGAAGCCCGCCAATACATGGTGTCCGCATTGCAAGCCGGGGCGCTGCTGCCGGATCTACCCAAGCCGGCCGGCGGAGTGCCGCACGTTCAGCTGCGTCTGGCTGCTCAATGAACTGCTGGAGGCGCACTGGAAGCCCTCCAGATCGAAGCTTGTCCTGACCACGTCGGACGACGGCCTCGAGGTCAGATGCGATCCGGGCTTCCCCGACGCCTGGCGCAGGAAGCCGTTTCGCAACGAGCTCAGGGAATGGACCCTATCCGGCGAGACGCTCGACATGACCGTCGTCGTCATCGTCGGCCAGCGCATGACGCTACTGACGTCAGAACGCGAATTCGATCTCGGTATCGTCGGCCCCGATGAGCGGATCGTACGCGAACTCGACGGCACCAGGGTCGCCAATGCGACCGTGGTGAAGGCGTCGGACCTCGCGCAGTAGACGCAATCTGCGGACTGGCTATTTGGGCGCACCGGAATCACGGCCGGCCGCCTCGACCTTGTCCTGATTGGCTGCACGCCGGGCACGCGCCTCGGCAAAGCGATCCAGCATCTGGACGATGACGCCGCGCGGCTTCTGTTCGACCGGCGCGATCGGGCCGCGGGGGATCGGCGGCGAGATCTTCTCAAACGTGAATGCAGGCATCGTGCATCTCCTCACCGTTGAGTTGAGACACTCCTGGACACTCCCCGTACGCTTGACCATCGACGTGCAGTGGACATCGTCCGGTCAGTTCTACTATGCCATGATTCAAGCATAAGTTATGCCAAAAATATGGTCACGCTTGACTGCGCTTGCGCGAAGGTCATGCTCGACCCGAAGAGAGTGCGAAGCCGATGTTCGAAGCCCATTTCCAGACGTTCGAAGAACCCGAAGGCGGCGTGGCGCTGACCGCACGGCTGAGCGCGCTGCGCGAGGAACTGGCGCGGCGCAAGCTGACGGGATTTGTGGTTCCGCGCGCCGATCAGCAGCAGAATGAATATGTTGCCGCGTCCGAGGAGCGGCTCGCCTGGCTCACAGGCTTCACCGGATCGGCCGGGCTCGCGATCGTGCTGAGCAAGGAAGCCGCCCTGTTCGTCGACGGCCGCTACACGTTGCAGGCCGCCAAGCAGGTCGACCGCAAGGCCTGGCAGGTCGAGCCGCTGGTCGAGCCGCCACCGGAGCACTGGCTGACCCGGCATCTGGCGGCCGGCGACCGCCTAGGATTTGACCCCTGGCTGCACACTTCTGCGGCAGCCGAACGGCTGGCGGCAGCCTGCACCAAGGCGGGCGCCGAGCTGGTCGCCGTCGACGGCAACCCGGTCGATACGATCTGGCACGAACGTCCGGCACCGCCGCTCGGCGCGGTCTCTGTTCACGGCGCGCAGTTTTCCGGCGAGATCGAAGCCGAGAAGCTCAAGCGCATCCGGCTCGAGATCAACAAGCTCGGCGTCGATGCGTTGGTGCTCTCCGACAGCCACGCGGTAGCCTGGGCCTTCAATATCCGCGGCGCCGACGTCTCGCACACGCCGCTGCCGCTGTCCTACGCGCTGGTGCCGAAGGAAGGCCGGCCGCTGGTGTTCATCGATCACCGCAAGCTGTCCAACTCGACCCGCGACCATCTCGAACAGTCGGCCGATGTCGAGGAGCCGGCGGCGCTGACACCGAAGCTCACCGAGCTCGCCAGGCGCGGTGCCTCGATCGCGCTCGACAGCGCGACGGCCGCGGACGCCCTGAGCCGCCTGATCTCGGGTGCCGGCGGCAAGCCGGTGCGCGGCAACGATCCGGTCGGCCTGCTGAAGGCGGTCAAGAACATCACCGAGATCGAGGGCACGCGCACGGCACATCAGCGCGACGCGGTGGCGCTGACCCGCTTCCTCGCCTGGATCGACCACGAGGCGCCGTCCGGCGCCCTCACCGAGATCGACACCGTCGAGGCGCTGGAGACGTTCCGCCGCCAGACCGGCGCGCTGAAGGACGTCTCCTTCCCGACCATCGCCGGCACCGGGCCGAACGGCGCCATCGTGCATTACCGCGTGACCCGCAAGAGCAACCGCCGCATCGCGCCCGGCGACCTCCTGCTGATCGATTCCGGCGCGCAATATCAGGACGGCACCACCGACGTCACCCGCACCATCGCGATCGGCCAGCCGACCGACGAGATGCGCGACCGCTTCACCCGCGTGCTGCGCGGCCATATCGCAATCGCCCGCGCGATCTTCCCCGACGGCGCCACCGGCGCGCAGCTCGACACGTTGGCGCGGCAATATCTCTGGCAGGCCGGGATCGATTTCGAGCACGGCACCGGCCACGGCGTCGGCAGCTATCTCAGCGTCCATGAAGGCCCGGCGCGGATCTCGAAGCTCGGCACCACGCCGCTGAAGCGCGGCATGATCCTGTCCAACGAGCCCGGCTACTACAAGACCGACGCCTATGGCATCCGGATCGAGAACCTCGAACTTGTGATCGGCACCGACATTGCCGGCGCCGAGAAGCCGGTCAACGCCTTCGAGACGCTGACCCTGGCGCCGATCGATCGCCGCCTGATCGAGGTGAGCATGCTGAGCGCCGGCGAACTGGCCTGGCTCAACGACTACCACGCCCGCGTCGCGCGTACGGTGCGCCCGCATCTCGACGACAACGCCACCAAGCTGTGGCTCGACGAGGCCACGGCGGCGCTGAAGTAGCGGCGCAAGCATCCAGAAACTCGGTGTCGTCCCGGCGAAGGCCG
>NZ_JACMYO010000133.1 GCF_020889685.1 Bradyrhizobium oropedii | reverse complement strand
GGCGCCTTGCGCGGCGCGAGCGTCCCCCTGGTCGAGCGGCGCGGCCTGCAGGGCGGCGACGGTCGCGCGCACCAGTTCCTCGATGGCGTGGCCGGCATCGGTGCCATCGGCGCCGCCGCGCGACAGGCGCGAGACGCGCTCCGGCGTCACCAGCGTGTAGTAGAGCGCGCCGAGCAGGAAGTGACTGCGCCACACCAGGTCGGTGCGCGGAATATGCGGCAGGCTTTCATGGATCGCGTCGATGAAGGCGTGGCTGGTGTCGTCGAAGGTCTGCGCGATGATCTTGCGCACCACCTCGTTGCCTTCGGCCGACATGATGGCGCGCAGCCGCGTGAACCGCGTCCCGCCGCCGGCAAGATCGCTGCCCGAGGTGAAGGCCGGCAGCACATAGGCGCGCACGATCGCCTCCAGCCGGTCCTGCAAATCGCGCACCCGCCGCGCCGCCGCCAGGAGTTCGGAGCGCCGCCGGTTCATCGGGCCGCAATGGCGCCGATAGATCTCGAGCAGTAGACCGTCCTTGGTCTTGAAGTGATAGGTCACGCTGCCTGGATTGGCGCCGGCGGCCTGCGCGATGTCGCGCACCGAGACCGCGTTGAAGCCGTAGGTCGAGAACAACTCCTCCGCCGCCGCGAGGATCGCCTCGCGCATGTTCGGCTTGCGGGTGCTGGCGGCGGCCTTCACGTCAGGCTTCACGTCAGACTTGGCGGGTTTCCGGACCATATTTGTACCATCGTCCAAATATTCAGCTCCCGTCAACAAGGCGGCGACGAGCCTGTATCAGGACAGTTTGACCTCAGGCTCGGCGCGGCCGCGCGCTGCGGCATCGAGCAGGAAGGTTTGGCCGTGACCGGGATCGGCCGCGCGTTGCGCCTCGTCCATGTCCTGCCAGGCCGAGGTGACCAGCACCCGCGAGAAATCGCGGCCGACAAAGGCCGGGCAGCTCGATTGCTTGGCCGGCACGAGCAGCGAGCGCAGATGCCGGCCGACGGGATCGTAGACATCGAGGCAGCCGCCGCCCCAGCGCGCGTTCCAGATCATGCCGTCGGCATCGACGATCGCGCCGTCGAGCCCGCCGGGGCCTCGATGTCTGATCAATTCGATCGGCTCGCCGGTCGGCAACCCTGTCGATGGATCGAGCGGCACGCGATGCAGCACGTTGGTCGCGGTATCGGCGAAATAGCCGACATCGCCGGCAGGCGAAAAGCAGATCGCATTCGGGATCGTGATCCCGGCATAAAGCCGGGTGATGCGGCCCCGATGCAGCGCATAGATCGCGCCGGCGCCCTGCTCGGCCTGACGCCCCATGGTGCCGAGCCAGAAGGTGCCCGACGGATGCACGCGCGCATCATTGGAGCGCGTCACCGCATTGTCGGCTTCGAGTGCGGCGAACAGCTCCATGCGACCGCTGGCGACCTGCCGAACATAAAGCCCATCCTCGGTGAGGATCAACTGCTGCTCGCCATCGATCCGCGCCAGCGCGCTCGCCATTTTCGGCAGCTCGTGCATGACGGTGCGGCTGCCTGCAAAACGATGCTCGAACAGGCGACGCTCGCGGATGTCGAACCACCATGCGGTGTCGGTCGCCGCGTCATAGGTCGGGCCCTCGCCGAGATGACAGCGCTCGGCCGACAGCACGGATGTCGGCACCTCTTCGATCGGCGGCTCGGCGGCACGGTCGGTCATGACGTCACTCACATGGTCGAGAAGCGATAAATTGCGGTGCGCCGATAGATCTGCCCGGGATCGAGGCGCGCCGACGGGAAGTCGGGCCGGTTTGGCGTATCCGGCCAGGCATGCGGCTCGAGGCAGAGGGCGTCGGATTGCCGGTACAGCCGGTCGCCCTTGCCGGCGGTCGAACCGTCGAGGAAGTTGCCGGAATAGAACTGCAATCCCGGCTGATCGGTGAACAGCTCCATCACGCGGCCGCTGTTCGGCGCCTCGAGGCGCGCAGCCATGTGAAGGCCTGTGCCTGAGGCCAGGCAGAAATTGTGGTCATAGCCGCGCCCGAGCCGCAGCTGCTCGTCATCCATCCTGATCCGCGCGCCGATCGCCGTTGGCTTGCGGAAGTCGAACGGCGTGCCGTCGACCGGCCGCGGCGGGCCCGGCAACGGAATCGCGGTGGCGTCGACCGCGAGGAAGTGATCGGACGCGATCGTCAGTCGATGATCGAGGATCTGCCCGCCCGAACGCGCGCCGTCGAGATTGAAGAAACTGTGATTGGTGAGATTGAGGCATGTCGGCCGGTCGGTCGTCGCCTCATAGGTGACCGCGAGTTCCATCGGACTGCGGACGCGATAGGTCACGCGCGTCTGAAGATTGCCCGGATAACCTTCCTCGCCATGCGGGCTCTCGCGTTCCAGCACCAACGTCGGCCCCGCATCATCCGACAATTCGACGATCCGCCACAGCTTGCGATCAAACCCCTGCGGGCCGCCATGCAGTGCGTTGGGACCGTTGTTGGCTTCGAGGCTCACCGTCTCCCCGTCCAGCACGAAGCGCCCGCCGGCGATCCGGTTGGCATAGCGCCCGATGGTCGCGCCGAAGAATTTGCGCTGCGCGAGATAGCCGTCGAACTCGTCATGGCCCAGCACGATGTCGTCGCAATGCCCGTCGCGATCGGGCGTGAGCAGCGCTTGCAGCGCGGCGCCGAAGGGAAGGATGGCGGCTTCAAAGCCGTGCTCGCCGCGCAACGTCACGCGCTCGACCACTGTGCCGTCCTGCAATGTGCCGAAGGGCGCGCGCGCAATGCCGGCTGATGTCATGTTTCAGTCCTCGAACACCTCGACGAGGCGCCGTCGCCCCAGCATGAAGCTATCGGCGACCAGCCGCAAGGGCGCGAGGTCGACGTCGGATTTTCCTTCCGACGTCAGCGCGACAAATCGGCGGTACAGCGCGGGATATTCTTCATCGGTGGCATCGACCACCAACCTGTTGCCGTCGCGCAGCTGCCTTCCGCCTTTCGACAGCGTCACCGGCCCGGCCTCGGTCTCGCACACAATGTCCCAGCTCGGCGGCCCGGTCTGGCGGAAATCGAATTCGGCGCGGATCGGCAAGCCATCCTCATCGGACAGTTCGATGTCCGCTGCAATCGGCGCCTCGCGATTGGCGGGAAAGTCCAACACCGCGCTCCTGACAAACACCTGATGCGGCAGGATCTCGGTCAGGATCGACAGCGCGTTGATGCCGGGATCGAACACACCGAAACCGCCGGCTTCGAAGATCCAGGCCTGGCCCGGATGCCAGACGCGGACGTCTTCCTTCCAGATGATGGTCACCTTGTTGATCGTTCGGCTCGCGAGCAGTTTTCGCGCCGGCCCGATCGCGGGCGCATAGCGCGAATGCCATGTTGCAAACAATGTCCTGTTCGCCTCATGCGCAGCCGCGATCAACGGCGCAAGTTCGCTCAACGTGGATCCCGGCGGCTTCTCCAGCAGCACATGCTTGCCTGCGGCGAGCGCGGCGTCGGCCAGCGCATGGCGCAGCTGCGGTGGCGTGCACAGCGCGACTGCATCGATCTCCGGCCCGTCGCGCAACAACTCCTGCAAATCACGGAAGTGCGGCAGGCCAGGCGGGGTTTTGGCGGGATCGACCACCGCGACGAGTGCGGCGCCGGATGTCTTCGCGATTGCAGGCACGTGCTGCCGGCACGCGATCTCGCCGAAACCGACGATGGCGATGCGAAGCAGGTCGCTCATGGCCGTCCTCGCGTTGCTGCCCGCCCGGCCGGCCGATGCCGCCAGGCGAGATCATAAGCCGGCACCGAATACCAACGGCATGATCCGGGTTTGGTTGCAAACACGCAACTCCGCCACGCGTTGTTGTGCGGCGCGCGGCTGGGGCATCGGTTCTGACCCATCGAAATCGATGCTCCAGGCTGTTGTTTTGCCGTGATTTCTTCGCGCGAGCCGGTCACGGCCCCGCTCGAACTGCGCTAGCGCGCGGCTTCGAATCCTCCGAGCACCGCCGTCAGATTGGCGCCGAGGATGTCGGAAAGATAGCCGCCTTCCTGCACCAGCACCGTCGGCAGTCCGAGCCGGGCCAGCGCCTCGCCGATCCGGCGGAAGCCATCGGTGGTGACGGCGAGACCTGCGAGCGGGTCCTTCTCGGAGGCGTCGAGACCGAGCGCGATCACGAGCGCGGTCGGCGCGAACGAGCGGATCGCCCTCTCCGCCACCGCGAGCGCCGTCAAGTAGTCGTCGTCACCGGTGCCCTTGGCCAGGGGAATGTTGAGATTGGTGCCGAGGCCGGGCCCGGCGCCGCGCTCATGCGCATAGCCCCAGACGAACGGATAGAAGAACGACGGATCGGCGTGGATCGAGACGGTGAAGACGTCAGGCCGCTCGTAGAAGATGCCCTGCGTGCCGTTGCCGTGGTGCACGTCGACGTCGAGGATCGCGACGCGCTCGTGCTTCTGGCGCAGATGTTCGGCCGCGATCGCGCTGTTGTTGAGGAAGCAGAAGCCGCCGGCGAGATCGCGATAGGCGTGGTGGCCGGGCGGACGGCACAACGCGTAAACGGCATCCTCGCCGTCGAGCACCAACTGCGCGGCGGTGGCCGCGACATCGCTCGACGCGCAGGCGCCTGCCCAGGTGCCGGGACCGATCGGGGCCGCGGTGTCGACCGTGTGCCAGCCGAGCTTGCCGACGATATGGGTGGGGTATGTCCCGGCGTTGCGCACCGGATGCATGTTCGCGATCATCTCCGGTCCGGCATTGCCGAGCGCCGACCATTCGTCCCACGCTCCCGCGAGAAAGCTCAGATATTCCGGACTGTGGACGCGCGCCCGCGGCCCCTGCCCGAACCTGGTCGGCTCGATCAGCGTATGCTTGCCGGCCTTCAGGCCGGCCAGCAGGCGGTCGGCGCGCTCGGGCTGCTCGGTGGTGCGCTGGACCACACCGCGGACCAGGAAGAATTGCGGATCATGGCTGCGGTGCAGATCACTGTAGACGGCCTTCACGGGATACTCCTGATCGATGAGCAGTTGAGCTGAGACTTCGCTGGCGAATTGTACAGTATCAGCGCCGGCGAAGATCTGAAACCGAGCGTGATTTCATGCTATGTCCGCATGCAACGCAATGATTCAAAGACGCAGGACGCGAATTCCGGCCATGGCGGGCAGCAAGGCGGAGACCGAGGATGCGACGACGGGACGGCGCGGCCGGCCGCGCTCCGCCGCGACCACGGCCGCGATCCTGCAAAGCGCCTATACGCTGATGGCGACCACCGGCCTCGCCGCCACCACCATCGACGCGATCGCCAAACATTCCAACGTCTCGAAGATGACGATCTACAAATGGTGGCCGTCGCGCGAGGCCTTGCTGATCGATGCTTTCCTCGACCAGGCTTCGCGCGCGGTGCCGCTGCCCGAGGCGGGCAATCCCGTGGCCCGCATCCGCCGCCATGTCGCGACCTATGTCGAAGCGTTGCAGGGTGAATTCGGGCGGGTGCAACTCGCGGTGATCTCGGAGTGCATCTCGAAGACCGGTACAGCGGAATTATTCTACGAGCGCTACCTCGGTCTTCGTCGCAGCAGGATGCTGGAGATCATCGCAACCGGCCAGAAGGACGGCAGCATCGGCGCGCCGGGCGTGCCCGGCGACATCTATGACGCGATCTATGGCAGCCTGTTCTATCGCTACGTCTTCGGCATCAAGCCACTGACGCCGGCCTATGCCCGCAATCTCGTCAACCTGGTGCTGCGGCCGCGCGCCGACGCTTGAACCATCAAGCGCGCTGCCGCTGACGGCGAAACCAGGCCCAGGTCTCGCGCGTCACGGCGCGGTAGTTGCTGCCGCGATACACGATGTGGCCATCGACGATGGCATTCAGCCTCGGAAGCGCATGGAACGGCACCGTCGGATAGGCGTGGTGCTCGACATGGTAAGGCATGTTCCAGGCGAACCATTTCATGATGGCGCCGGTCATCGTGGTGCGCGTATTCTCGAACGCACTCCGCGTCCGCTCGCAACCGGTATGCTCGGCATAGAGATAGGGACGCAGGATGAGCTGCCCTGCCAGCAGCGGCACGATCCACACCCACAGCAATATCGCGCTGTGCAGCGCGAGCGATGCCGCCAGCAGCAGCAGGTAGCCTGTGAGATAGAGTCTCGCTTCCCGCACGATCGCCGCGCGCTTGTGCTCCGGGATCCACGGCACGACCACCTGTCCGGTGAGTGCATGGCGAAACATCAGCCGGATGCGGACCAACACCTGCAACAATCCCGAATAGGCGATCGCGAGCTGGGTGTCGGACGCGGGCTTGGGACCGACGATCAGCTCCGGATCTTTCTCCGGGTCCTGGGTGTAGCGATGATGGTCCCAGTGAAACAGGCAGTAATATTGATAGGGCAATCCGATCATGAAGGCGGACAGATTGCCGACGGCGAGATTGAGCGCAGGACTGCGGAACGCGGTCTTGTGCGCGGTCTCATGCACCACCATGAACAAGAACGCGACGAAGTAGCCCTGCACCGCGATCAGGGGCAGTGCCCATGGCAGGCCATAGCGCGACGCGACCAACGAGATCAGCGCGCCGACGATCAGGATCATCCCGTAATGGCTTGCCGCGCGCACCGCGCCGGCTAGGTTCGACTTGGTCGACAGATCGCGCAGGGTCAACGGGCTGAGCGGCTTGAGGCGAGGTCCGGCGTCACTGGTCTCTGCGATGCTCATGGCAGTCTCATTTGTCAGCGTTGCAGCAGCGCCGAGATCTCGGCGTTGATGAAGGCGCGGTCTTCGGCGTTGTTGACGGGATTGCCGGCGCGGTGGCCGTGGATCGAGGGTATTGCATGCAGCGCCGCGGAGCGCGCATTGACCAGGCGGCCAAGCTCATCCTCGCTGTCGCGCGGATCGAAATAGCGGTCGGTCCGCCCCGGCATCAGCAGCACATGCGCCTTGATCGCCGCCAGCGCGCGGTCGAAGTCGCCGCCGAATTCATCGCAGCGGCTGACGTCGCCGGCCTGCCAGATCGCGATCTGCGCCAGCAGGTCATTCGCATCGCGCCGCGCGAAGGCGCCGTCCCACGATCCCGCGAGGTAGTCTTCCAACGAGTTGAAACCGGCCGCGCGCCAGACTTCCTCGCGATAGAATTCGTGCGACATCGCCCAGCCGGCATAGACGCGCCCCATCGCGCGCAGGCCGGCTGTCGGCTTGCCGACGAAGCGGCCGTCCCGGTAGGCCGGGTCGGCGGTCAGTGCAGCCTTCACAGCTTCTAGAAACACATAGTTGTAAGGCGAGCACCGTGCGCTGCCGCAGACCACGGCTGCGCGCTCGACCATGTCGGGATAGCGCGCGGCCCAGTGATAGGCCTGCATGCCGCCCATCGACCAGCCGTAGACCAGCGCGAGCTTGGTCACGCCAAGCCGCTCGACCAGCAGCCGACGCTGGATGGCGACCGCATCGTGATAGGTGAAAGCGGGAAACGGCGCGCCGCCGAGCACCTCGCTCGAATTCGACGGCGAGGATGACAGGCCATTGCCGAACAGGTTCGCGATGACGATGAAGTAACGCGCGGGATCGAGCGCCCGGCCCGGTTGCACCAGCCATTCGATGTCAACATGCTGTGCGGCGAACGATGTCGGATAGAGGATGACGTTGTCCCTGGCCGCATTCAGCGTGCCGTAGGTCTTGTAGGCGAGCGTAAGCTGCGGGAACACGGCGCCGCCCTGCAAGGTCACTGGACCTGCCTCGAACACCTCATAGTCGCATGGCGTTGTCATCGGCATTCGACCTCGAGCAGCAGGCGCGACGCTGCGTCATCAATAACTGTACGAATAGTACACTAATTGAGAGCCGACGCAAGAGCGGCAAAGGTGGAATGACACCGGGCCGATCCATTCAAAATCGGTATGGATCAATACCCGTTTCGGCTTGGACCCATTGCCGTCATCTCTCTAGGACAGACCCCGAGGAAATTTCCAAGGAGGCGCGAATGAGCGCAATTGTGTCCGCCACGGATGCGCGGCGATCCCGCGTCCGGCTGTTGATCGTGACGATGCTGTTTCTCGTCACCACCGTGAACTATGCCGATCGCGCCACGCTCTCGATCGCCGGCGCGTCCCTTTCCAAGGAACTGCATCTCGACCCGATCGCGATGGGTTACGTATTCTCGGCCTTCGGCTGGTCCTATGTGATCGCCCAGGTGCCGTGCGGCTGGCTGCTCGACCGTTACGGCTCCAAATGGGTCTACGCGATCAGCATCATCGTCTGGTCGATCTTCACCGCGATGCAGGGCCTGGTCGGGTTCCTCTCCGCGGGCACGGCCGTGATCCTGCTGTTCGGACTGCGCTTCCTGGTCGGCATCGCTGAGGCGCCGTCATTCCCGGCCAACGCCCGCATCGTCGCCTCCTGGTTCCCGGGCAATGAGCGCGGCACCGCATCGGCCTTCTTCAATTCCGGGCAGTATTTCGCGACCGTGATCTTCGCGCCGCTGATGGGCTCGATCGCTCATGAGTATGGCTGGCGCCACGTGTTCTACGTGATGGGCGGGCTCGGCATCATCATGGGCATCGCCTGGATCAAGACGATCTACGAGCCGAAGGACCATCCTGGGATCAACGAGGCCGAGTTCGACTACATCAAAGAGGGCGGCGCGCTGGTCGACATGGACGCGGCGAAGGATGGCAAGGCGCAGGACAGCGGCCCCAGCTGGGACCATATCCGCCAGCTGCTCGCCAACCGCATGATGCTAGGCGTCTATATCGGGCAGTACTGCATCAACACGCTGACCTACTTCTTCCTGACCTGGTTCCCGGTCTATCTGGTGAAGGAGCGCGGACTGTCGATCCTGCAGGCCGGCTTCGTCGCGACCTTGCCGGCGCTGTGCGGCTTCATCGGCGGCGTGCTCGGCGGCGTGATTTCGGACTATCTCCTGCGCCGCACCGGCTCACTGACCATGGCGCGCAAGATCCCGATCGTCGGCGGCATGCTGCTGTCGATGTCGATCATCGCCTGCAACTATGTCGACGGCCAGGCGCTGGTGGTCGGCTTCATGGCGCTCGCCTTCTTCGGCAAGGGCATCGGCGCGCTCGGTTGGGCTGTCGTCTCCGACACCTCCCCGAAGGAAGCCGGCGGTGTCTCCGGCGGCTTGTTCAACACCTTCGGCAATCTGTCCTCGATCACCACGCCGATCATCATCGGCTACATCCTCGCCGCCACCGGCTCGTTCAACGGCGCGCTGGTGTTCGTCGGCGCCAACGCGCTGGTCGCGGCGATCGCCTACCTGTTCATCGTCGGCGAGATCAAGCGGGTGCAGCTGAAGGCGGCCTGAGCCAAGCCGGCGCAGCGACAACACATCAACGGCGGCTGCGGCCGCCGTCTTTGTCTTCTTGGCCAGTGGGAGGCATCGATGCTAGAACGGACAAATCCTAAAGCGATCCATTCCAGGCTAGCATCGATGTTCGACCTGAACCAGCTCCGCTGCTTCGTCACGGTGGCCGAGGAATTGCACTTCGGCCGCGCCGCGGCGCGGCTCAACATGACGCAGCCGCCGCTGAGCCGGCAGATCCAGGTGCTCGAGCACATCATCGATGCACCGCTGCTGGAACGCACCAGCCGTTCGGTGCGGCTGACGCCGGCAGGCCGAAGCTTCTTGCCCGAAGCTCGACGCATCCTCAAGCTCGCGGATTCTGCTTCACAGGTCGCCCGCCGCATCGCGCTCGGCAAGACCGGCTCGCTCAAGATCGGCTTCACGGCGGCGGCCGCCTACGGCTTCCTGCCCGACCTGATCGCAGCCGCCCGCTCCCGCCTGCCCGAAGTGGATTTCTCGCTCAAGGAGATGGTCTCCGGCGAACAGTTCGAGGCGCTCACGACAGGCCAGATCGATGTCGGCCTGTTGCGCCCACCGATCGCGCGGCCGGAATTCGCCAGCCGGCGCGTCGTGGCCGAGCCGCTGCTCGCCGCGGTCCCGAAGAAGCATCCGCTGGCTGCGGCCGAGACCGTCAGCATCAAGGATTTCGACGACCAGCCCTTCGTGATGTATTCGCCTTATGAGGCGCGCTACTTCCACGATCTGCTGGTGTCGCTGTTCACCCGCGCCGACGTGCTGCCGCGTTATGTGCAGCATCTCAGCCAGATCCACTCGATCCTCGCCATGGTGCGTGCCGGGCTCGGCGTCGCCATCGTGCCGGAGGCCGCCGCCAGCCTGAAGATCGCGGACGTCCGGCTGAAGCCGCTGAAGCTGCGCACGCCGGTGCCGGTCGAGCTGTTCATGGTCTGGCGGCGCGATCACGAGAACCAGCTGCTGCCGTCACTGATCGAGATCGCAACCGAAATCGCCGCGCCGCATCTGCGCGGCGATTGATGCAGAGTTGGCATCGCTCGATACCGCGTTTGGCTTGGACGCGCATCGAACCATTTCCTAGAAACTCCGCCATGGACGCGCGCTGCTCGCGCATCCCTTATCCCAGAAACATTCAAGGAGTGGCGCCATGAGCAAGATGACCCCTCAGGAGATGGCCGCGAGAATCGGCGGCGGCCTCCTGTCTTTTCCCGTGACCCCGTTCAAGCCGGACTATTCGTTCGACGAGGCGACCTATCGCGCCAACATGGACTGGCTGTGCGGCTATGACGTCGCCGGCCTGTTCGCCGCCGGCGGCACCGGCGAGTTCTTCTCGCTGACCCCGTCTGAAGTTCCCCACGTCGTCAAGGTCGCGGTCGACGAGACCAAGGGCCGCGTTCCCGTCCTGGCGGGAACCGGCTACGGCACCGCGATCGCGCGCGAGATCGCAATCGGTGCAGAACAGACCGGCGCCGACGGCCTGCTGCTGCTGCCGCCCTATCTCACGCATGCCGAACAGGACGGCCTCGCCGCGCATGTCGAGGCAGTGTGTTCGTCGGTCAAGATCGGCGTCATCGTCTACAACCGCGACAATGCGATCCTGCAGCCCGACACGCTGGCGCGGCTCTGCGAGCGCTGCCCGAACCTCGTCGGCTACAAGGACGGCATCGGCGACATCGAGCTGATGACCCGCGTCTACACCAGGCTCGGCGACCGCCTGACCTATATCGGCGGCCTGCCGACCGCGGAAACCTTCGCCCTGCCCTATCTCGACATGGGCGTCACGACCTATTCGTCAGCGGTGTTCAACTTCGTGCCGGAATTCGCCACCAAGTTCTACGCCGCGGTGCGCCGCCGCGATCATCAGGCCATCCATGCAGGACTGAAGGATTTCATCCTGCCGCTGATCGCGATACGCAACCGCAAGAAGGGCTACGCGGTCTCGATCATCAAGGCCGGCATGAGGGTGATCGGCCGCGATTCCGGCCCGGTGCGCCCGCCGCTGACCGATCTCACCGAGCAGGAGATCGCCGAGCTCGCGGCACTGGTGGCGAAGCTGCCGCAGGCCGCGACCCAACAGGCGGCGGAATAAGCCAAACGGTAAAGAACGAAGGGAGGAGCAGATGATTCAAGACACGATCCGCACCGGCTTTGCCGGCGCCCCCGTCGTCACGGCGATGGAGGTGATCCCGGTCGCCGGCCGCGACGGCATGCTCCTCAATCTGAGCGGCGCACACGCGCCGTTCTTCACCCGCAACCTCGTCATCCTCACCGACAACTCCGGCCACACCGGCGTCGGCGAGGTGCCGGGCGGCGAGAAGATCCGCAAGACACTGGAAGACGCCCGCGACCTCGTCGTCGGCCAGACCATCGGCGCCTGCAATAACATCCTGGCGTCGATGCGCCAGACTTTCGCCGACCGCGACGCCGGCGGCCGCGGCAAGCAGACCTTTGATCTCCGCGTCACGATTCACGCGGTCACCGCGGTGGAGTCCGCGCTGCTCGATCTGCTCGGCCAGCATCTCAACCTTCCGGTCGCAGCCCTGCTCGGTGAAGGCCAGCAGCGCTCCAGCGTCGAGACGCTCGGCTATCTCTTCTTCGTCGGCGATCGCAGCAAGACCAGCCTGCCCTACGTCGAGGGCGAGACCGGCAAGCCCGACTGGTTCAATTTGCGCCATCAGGCCGCGATGACGCCGGACGCGATCGTGCGCCTCGCCGAGGCGACGCAGGCGCACTACGGCTTTGCCGACTTCAAGCTCAAGGGCGGCGTGCTCGCCGGCGAAGCGGAGATCGCGGCCGTCACCGCAATCGCAAAGCGCTTCCCGAACGCGCGCGTGACGCTCGATCCGAACGGCGCATGGTCGCTCGACGAGGCGATCCGGCTGTGCAGCAACATGCATGGCGTACTCGCCTATGCCGAGGATCCCTGCGGCGCCGAGGCCGGCTTCTCCGGCCGCGAGATCATGGCCGAGTTCCGCCGGGCCACGGGGCTGCCGACCGCCACCAACATGATCGCGACCGACTGGCGTCAGCTCAGCCACGCGTTGCGATTAGGCGCGGTCGACATTCCGCTCGCCGATCCGCACTTCTGGACCATGCAGGGGTCGGTACGGGTGGCGCAGACATGCCGCGACAACGGCCTGACCTGGGGCTCGCACTCCAACAATCATTTCGACATTTCGCTGGCGATGTTCACCCATGTCGGCGCCGCCGCGCCCGGCAAGGTGACCGCGATCGACACCCACTGGATCTGGCAGGACGGCCAGGCGTTGACCAGGGAGCCGCTGCAGATCAAGGGCGGCAAGATCGCGATCCCGGATCGGCCGGGCCTCGGCATCGAGCTCGATCGCGGTGCCATCGAGGCGGCGAACGCGCTATACAAGCAGCATGGCCTCGGCGCCCGCGACGACGCGCTCGCCATGCAGTTCCTGATCCAGGGGTGGACCTTCGACGACAAGCGTCCCTGCCTCGTGCGCTAACAAGAAAGGTTGGAGAGAACAATGACCGCTCACCAGAAGAACTTCATCGCCGGCGAATGGGTCGACGGAACTGCTATCACGCGGGACATCAACCCCTCCAACACGGCCGACGTGGTCGGCGAATACGCCAAGGCCGACAAGGCGCAGACCGAAAAGGCGATCGCCGCCGCAAAGGCCGCCTTTCCGGCCTGGGCACGTTCGACGCCGCAGGAGCGCTTTGACGCGCTGACCAAAATCTCGGTCGAAATCCTCGCCCGCAAGGAAGAGCTCGGCCGCCTGCTGGCGCGCGAGGAAGGCAAGACGCTCCCCGAGGGCATCGGCGAGGTGGCGCGTGCCGGACAGATCTTTGCGTTTTTCGCCGGTGAAGCGTTGCGGCTGATGGGCGAGAAGGGCGCATCGGTGCGCCCGGGCCTCGATGTCGAGATCACCCGCGAGCCGGTCGGCGTCATCGGCATGATCACGCCTTGGAATTTCCCGATCGCGATCCCGGCCTGGAAGATCGCGCCGGCGCTCTGCTACGGCAATTCAGTCGTGTTCAAGCCGGCCGAGCTGGTTCCGGGCTCGGCGCACGCGCTATCCGAGATCATCGCGCGCTCCGGTATTCCGGCCGGCGTCTTCAACCTCGTGGTCGGCTCGGGCTCGGTGGTGGGCCAGACGCTGCTGGATCATCCCGACGTTGCCGCGATCTCCTTCACCGGCTCGGTGCAGACCGGCCGCAAGATCGCGCAGGCCTGCGTGCTCTCCAATCCCATGAAGAAGTTCCAGCTCGAAATGGGCGGCAAGAACCCGCTGGTCGTGCTCGACGACGCCGACGTCAAGGTCGCAGTCGAGGTCGCCGTCAACGGCGCCTATTTCTCGACCGGCCAACGCTGCACCGCCTCCTCGCGCCTGATCGTCACCGCAGGCATCCACGATCGCTTCGTCGCGGCGATGACCGAGCGCATGAAGGGACTCTCGGTTGATGACGCGTTGAAGAGCGGCGTGCATGTCGGCCCTGTCGTCGACCAGAGCCAGCTCGACCAGGACCTCCGCTACATCAAGATCGGCCAGGACGAAGGCGCCCGCCTGCAATGGGGCGGCGAGCTGCTGAACCGCGAGACGCCCGGCTTCTATCTGCAACCCGCGCTGTTCACCGAGACGACCAACCAGATGCGCATCGCGCGTGAGGAGATTTTTGGCCCGGTCGCCTGCGTGATCCGCGCCAAGGACTATGAGGAGGCGCTCGCGATCTCCAACGACACCGAATTCGGCCTCGCCTCGGGCATCTGCACGTCCAGCCTGAAATACGCCTCGCACTACAAGCGCAACAGCGAGGCCGGCATGGTGATGGTCAACCTGCCGACCGCCGGCGTCGACTATCACGTGCCGTTCGGCGGCCGCAAAGGCTCTAGCTACGGCGCGCGCGAACAGGGCGCCTATGCCCGCGAGTTCTACACCACGGTGAAGACGGCTTATACGTTCCCGGGTTGAGATACGTAGGGTGGGTTAGCGTCAGCGTAACCCACCATAGCCGCGGCAAACTGGGCGTGGTGGGTTACGCCTTCGGTTAACCCACCCTACAAATTCGGGAGTCCGCATGGACCAGTCGATCGGCGCGAACGAGCAGCCCCGCTACATCAAGCTCAACGAACGCGACAATGTCGCGATCGTCGTGAATGATTTCGGCCTGCCCAAAGGCTCCCGCTTCGCCTGCGGCCTGACCTTGCGCGCCTTCGTGCCGCAGGGCCACAAGACCGCCCTGCAAGATATCGCCGAGGGCGCCCCGATCATCCGCTACGGCGAGGTGATCGGCCATGCGCTGTCACAGATCCTGGCCGGCGAATGGGTCGACGAGGCGCGCATCCGCATGCCCGAGGCGCCGCCGCTCGATCAGCTCGAGATCGCAACCGCGGTGCCGCCGGCGCTGCCGCCGCTCGAAGGCTTCACCTTCGAGGGCTATCGCAATCCCGACGGCTCGGTCGGCACCAAGAACATCCTCGGCATCTCCTCCTCCGTGCAATGCGTCAAGGGCACGATGGAATATGCGGTCAAGCGCATCCGCGCCGATCTGCTGCCGAAATATCCCAACGTCGACGACGTCGTGCCGCTGACCCATGCCTATGGCTGCGGCGTCGCCATTACCGCGCCCGATGCCGTGGTGCCGATCCGCACCCTGCAAAACCTCGCGCTCAATCCGAATTTCGGCGGCGAGATCCTCGTCGTCGGGCTCGGCTGCGAGAAGCTTGCGCCGGAGCGGCTGGTGCCGGAAGGTGTCAGCGATGCCATCGTGCGGATGCAGGACGAAGCGTTCGACGGCTTCGGCGCGATCGTCGATGCCATCATGACCCAGGCCGAGGCCCGGCTGAAAGTGCTGAACGCCCGCAAGCGCGAGATCTGCCCGGCCGCCGATCTCGTGATCGGCCTGCAATGTGGTGGCAGCGATGCATTCTCCGGCGTCACCGCCAATCCCGCGGTCGGCTTCGCCGCCGACCTTTTGGTTCGCGCCGGTGCGACCGTGATGTTCTCGGAAGTCACCGAGGTGCGCGACGCGATCCAGCTACTGACCCGCCGCGCCGTCAACGAGGGTGTCGGCCGCGCGCTGATCCGCGAGATGGCCTGGTACGATGCGTATCTGGCCCGCGGCGGCGCCGACCGCAGCGCCAACACCACGCCTGGTAACAAGAAGGGCGGGCTCGCCAACATCGTCGAAAAGTCCCTCGGCTCGATCGTCAAGTCAGGCTCCGGGCCGATCGCGGGCGTGCTGTCGCCGGGCGAGAAGGCGCGGCAGAAGGGCATGCTGTTCGCGGCCACGCCAGCGAGCGATTTCATCTGCGGCACCTTGCAGCTTGCTTCCGGCATGACCTTGCAGGTTTTCACCACCGGCCGCGGCACGCCCTATGGGCTGGCCGCCGCGCCCGTCATCAAGGTCGCAACCCGAAGCGAGCTGGCGCGGCGCTGGAAGGATCTCATCGATTTCGACGCCGGCTGCATCGCGACCGGCGAGAAGACGATCGAGGAGACCGGCTGGGACCTGTTCCGCCTGATCCTCGACGTCGCGAGCGGGCGGACCAAGCCGTGGTCGGACCGCTGGGGCATCCACAACGATCTCACGCTGTTCAACCCGGCGCCGGTGACCTAAGCAGCGCAGGCTAACCTGCACATGGCAAGTCCGCCGTGACGAAGTCAGCGGCGGACTTTCGTTCTCATGGCCTTGATCGGTATCAGTCGTCGTCGTGATGAATGACGGTCTTGCTGCGATTGCCGAACTCATCCTGCTTCTTGATGACCGTGGTCCGGTCACTGCGCGGCTCACGCTCCCTGATCACCGTGGTGTGGTCACGATCCCGATCGCGATCGCGATATTCATGCGACTCGCCGACCGTGACGCCGGCGCCGACGGGGCCGGCACGAACACCGATTTCATCGGCGAATGCAGGCGATGCGATCGCGGTCACGATGGCCGCGGCAAACAGATACTTTCTCATGACGTCTCTCCTCCTCGAGTGGCGATGTGGAGGAGGAACGTCGGGTGCGACAAACCGTTCCTATGTCGTCCCCGCTGCAGACGCTCGCGCGCAGATGCGGAACATCGCGCGGGGAACCTCGCTGAACAGACATTCACCTGTGTGGCGAAATGCTCATGTTCCATGCGTTGAATAGCCTGATTTGATGTCCCACGTCCTCATCAACAGGAGGACGTTCCATGAAGCAATCGCAGCACTTCCTCGACAATGCCGAGAACTGCGCGCAGCTTGCCGAGCGCGCCGACGACGAGCCGACCTACAATCGCTTCAAGCGAATGGAAGCAGCGTGGCGCGCGCTGGCAATCGAGCAGGATTGGCTCGACGGCGAGACCTCTCCATCACAAACCGCAGCGTGAATGAAGGCCCGTGGCGGCAGATATGACGCAGCCGCGGGCCTCGCCTATTCGGCGCCGCGCTGCCGCTGCCAGCGCAGCAGATAGGCCTGCAGCCGCCAGATGATCGCCGACAGCACGACGCCGACCAGCATCAGCACCACGACTGCAACCATCATCCCCGAGGCCTCGCCGCGCGCTTCCGATTCGATGATGAGGCGGCCGATGCCGCGCTCGGCGCCGATGAACTCGCCGACGATGACGCCGATCAGCGCAAACGAAATCGCCGGCGTCAGCGAGGCGAACACCCAGGCCATGGTCGACGGGATCACCACGGTGCGGGTGATCTGCCACTCGCTGGCGCCGAGCAGCCGCGCGGCGTTGGTGAAGCCCTCGTCAATCGAGCGCGCGCCTTCAAACGTGTTGAAGAACACCAGGAACACGACGACGATCCACGACGTCACGATCTTCGACATGTCGCCGATCCCGAACGCCAGCACGATGATCGGCGCCAGCGCGATCCGCGGGATCGAATTCACCGCGGTGATGAAGGGCTGGAAGATCGCGCTGAGCCGGTCGGATCGCCCGAGGATCAGCCCGGCGACGAAGCCGGAGACCACGCCGGTGACGAAGCCGAAGAAGGTGTTCTTCAGCGTGATCGCGGTCGCCGCCCAGAGATTGTTCTCGTTGCGCGCCAGGCACTTTCCGAAATCGCCGTTGAACCAGCCGTTGAAGGCGCCGAGCTTGGAGGTCAGGCAGCTCTGGATCAGGAAGTTGTCGAAGATCATCGACGGCTTCGAGATGAAATACGGGTCGAGCAGATCAGGCACCAGCCACGGCAATCTGGTGCGGAGATCGTAGCCCCATTGCCAGACCGACAGCACGATTGCGCAGATCAGGACCTGCCAGCCGACCGTGCTGAGCGCGCCGTGCCTCCTCATGTGATGCGGCCCCTGACGAATTCCTCGCCGAGCGAATGCCAGATGTGCTGGAACAACTCGGCATAATGCTCCGTTTCGCGCACCTTCACCGCATCGCGCGGGCGCACGAAGTCGACCTCGAACATGTCCTTGATGCGGCCCGGCCGTGCCGAGAACAGGATGATACGGTCGGCCAAGGTCAGCGCCTCGCCGAGATCATGGGTCACGAACAGCACGGTCTGCTGCTCGCGCTCCCAGATCCGCAGCAGCACCTCGTGCATGTCGATCTTGGTGTGGGTGTCGAGCGCGCCGAACGGCTCGTCCATCAGCAGAATCTGCGGCTCGACGATCAGCGTCCGCATCAGCGCCGCGCGCTGCCGCATGCCGCCCGACAGCGCCGACGGATAGGCGTTCTCAAATCCTCTCAAGCCGGCCTGGGCGACGCATTCGGCGATACGCTCTTTCCGTTCGTGCGCCGGCACGCCCGATAGCTCCAGCCCGTAACCGATATTGTCGCCGACGGTCCGCCACGGAAACAACGTGTCACGCTGAAAGACGTAGCCGACATCAGCCGTCGCCTTGCCGGCGACGACGCGCTTGCCGTCGATCAGGATCTCGCCGCCGGTGGGGCGGATCAGCGAGGCGATCATGTTGAGCACCGTGCTCTTGCCGGAGCCCGACGGCCCGAGCAGCGCGACGAACTCGCCGCGGCGCACGTCGAACGAGACGTCGCGCACCGCCTCGATCGTGGTCCTGGCGAGCTGGAACGACTTGCTCAGGCCCTTGACCTCGACGCGGCGATCGGCCGAGGCCCGCGGCGACACCGTTGCGCTCGTCTCGAGCGCGCTCAACCCGGATAGGCCTTTCGCGCCGCTTCGATGAGGTTCGAGTTGACCACGTCCGCGATCTTGAGCGGCTTGATGCCGGTCATCTCGCGGAACCAGACTTTTTCGCCGCGCGCGAAGCTCGCCGCGTCGACGATGCCCTCATAATCCGCGACCTTCTGGATCGCCGTGATCTCGAGCAGGTTGGCATCGCGCGAGGTGCTGCCGACATAGGGCTCGATGGCGTCGTAGACCTCGGCCGGCTTGTGCGCCTTGATCCATTGCGACGCGCGCCACAGCGCAGTGACGTAGGCCTGCATCTTGGCCGGGTCCTTGTCGATGGTGGCCTGCAGCGTGAAATGCGCCGTCACCGGCACCTTGCCGCCGATATGCTTGTTCCAGATCGCCTCGTCGGTACCGTCGAACAGCAACTCGCCCCAGCCCTGCTGCTGCGCCTCGTTCAACAGCGACAGCGAGCTGACCAGGATATCGACCTGCTTCGACTTCAGCGACCCCAGCATGGTATCGACATTGCCGGTGCCGATCCAGGTCACCTTATCGTCGAGCCCCATGGTTTCCATATAGTAGGACGCCCAGACATGGTTAGTGCCGCCGAGCGAGGAGACCGAGACGATCGGCTTGCGGCCGTCGGGCCGCTTCCATTGCGCGAACGCCTCCAGCGAGTTGATGCCCTGGTCCTTCAGATCCTTGCGCAGGATGAACATCACCGAGTTCGACCGCGTGTCGACCGGCAGCAGCACGCGCCCGCCGCGGCCGTGATTGGTCAGCTGCATCGGGTGGGTGACGTCGCCGATGCCGATATCGCCCTGCGACGAGGCAATGATCTCGCGGGTCTTCACGCCGCTGCCGCCCTGCACCAGCTTGCAATCGAGCCCGGCTTCCTTGAAGTAGCCGATACGATCCGCGACGAACTGCGTCTGATAGACCGGCACCGCGACCGGATAGATCGCCCGTCCCGCGGCCGCCTGCGCCCATGCCCGCCCTGTCGCCAGCGCCGCGCCACCCGCGGCGATCACCGTCAGGGCCGATCGCCGCGAAATGTGGGGCATGGCGACATCAGACATCACGCGTGCTCCTTGGCCGAGATCTTGTCGAGCGCACTGAGCACCGCGTCGCCCATCTGGACGGTCGATAGCTTCTTCGCGCCAGCTTCCGCAATGTCGGCGGTCCGCGCGCCGGAAGCAAGCGCGGTCTGCACCGCCTGCTCCAGAAGGTCCGCATCCTCGGGGCGGTTCAAGGTCAGGCGCAGCAGCATTGCGACGCTGAGGATCGAGCCGAGCGGATTGGCGATGCCCTTGCCCGCGATGTCGGGCGCGCTGCCGTGCACCGGCTCGTACAGCGCCTTGCGCCGACCGAAGCGGTCGACCGGGCCGAGCGAGGCCGACGGCAGCATGCCGAGCGAGCCCGAGGCCATCGCCGCGCAATCGGACAGGATGTCGCCGAAGATGTTGCCTGTCACCATCACGTCGAACTGCCGCGGCTCGCGCACGATCTGCATCGCGGCGTTGTCGACATAGAGATGATTGAGCTCGACGTCGGAGAATTCCTCCTTGTGCAGCCTGATCACCTCTTCGCGCCAGACCACGCTGGTCTCCAGCACATTGGCCTTGTCGACCGAGCAGACCTTGTTGCGCCGGGTCCGCGCCAGCTCGAACGCGGAGCGCGCCACGCGGCGGATCTGGTTGGTGGTGTATTGCTCGGTGTTGAAGCCGCGGCGCTGGCCGTCCGGCAGGGTCTCGATACCGCGCGGCTCGCCGAAATAGATGCCGCTGGTCAATTCGCGGATGATGACGAAGTCGACGCCGTCGAGCACCTCGGGCTTGAGCGGCGCCGAGGCCGACAGCGCCGGGCTCGCCATGATCGGCCGCAGATTGGCGTAGAGGTCGTACTTGCTGCGCAGGCCGAGCAAGCTGCCGGCCTTGCGCGCCGCCGCAGGCACTTCGGTGGTCTCGGGCCCGCCGGTCGCACCCCACAGGATCGCGTCGGCCTCGTCCATCGCTTCGGCCGTGTCTTCGGGCAGCACCTTGCCGGTCGCCAGATACGGGATCAGACCATATTGCGCCTCGCGCAAGGTCATCGGCACGCCACGCTTCGCCGCGAACCAGTCGAGCACGCGGCGCGACTGCGCGGTGACCTCGGGGCCGATGCCCTCGCCGCCGACCACGGCGACCTTGACCATGTTGGATTGCGTGCTCATGCAGATATCCTTGTCGAATGAATCCAGGGCCGCGCGGTGCGGTCGGAAGCCTGGAAAGCGTGGATCTCGTCATCGCGCTGCAATGTCAGCGCCACCTCGTCGAGCCCCTTCAACAGCCCCTCGCGCCGCCGCGGGTCGATCTCGAACGCATGCCGCGCGCCCGACGGCGAGACGATGGTCTGGGCCTCGAGGTCGATCGAGACCTTGCCCGCGCCCTGTGTCGCCTCGATATCGGCGGCAAGCTGATCGACCACCGCCTTGTCGACGACAACAGGCAAAATTCCATTCTGGAAGCAGTTGGCAAAGAAGATGTCGCCGAAGCCGGAGCCGATGATGGCGCGGATGCCGCGCTCCTGTAGCGACCACACCGCGCCCTCGCGCGACGAGCCGCAGCCGAAATTCGGTCCGGTCACCAGGATCTCCGCGTCCTGGTACGGCTCGCGGTTCAGGATGAACTCCGGATTCTCGGAGCCATCGGGCAGATAGCGCAGCGAGCCGAACGCCCATTTGCCGAGCGTGCCGCGGATTCCGTTGCCGACCAGGCGCTCGATCCGGATGATGACGTCTGTGTCGATATTGCTGCGCATGATCGGCGCAGCGGTCGCGGTGAGTTTGTCGAATGGCTTCGGCATGATCAGCGTCCCATCATCCTGACATCGGCGATCGCGCCGGCAATCGCTGACGCCGCCGCGCTCGCGGGGCTTGCCAGATGCGTCCGCGCGCGCGGTCCTTGCCGGCCGACAAAGTTGCGGTTCGAGGTCGAGACCGAGCGCTGCCCGGGCGCCACCACCTCGCCATTGGCGGCAAGACACATCGAGCAGCCCGGCTCGCGCCATTCGAAGCCGGCCTCGATGAAGATCTTGTCGAGCCCTTCGGCGACCGCCTCGCGCTTGACGTTCTCCGAGCCCGGCACCACCCAGGCGCGGACGCCGGCCGCGACCTTGCGGCCGCGCGCCACCTCGGCCGCGGCGCGGAGATCGCTGAGCCGGCTGTTGGTGCAGGAGCCGATGAACACCCAATCGACCGGCGTGCCGGCGATCGGCGCGCCGCCCTGCAGCCCCATATACTCAAGCGCGGTCTCGATCGCCGCGCGCCGCAAGGGATCGTCGACCGCCTTCGGATCGGGAATGATGCCATCGACGCCGACGACGTGCTCGGGGCTGATGCCCCAGGTCACCTGCGGGATGATCTTTTCGACATCGATCACGACCTCGCGGTCGAACACCGCGTCGGGATCGCTCGGCAGATCGCGCCAAGCCTTGACCGCCAGATCCCACATCTCGCCTTGCGGCGCATAGGGACGGCCGCGCAGGAATTCGAAGGTCGTTTCGTCCGGCGCCACCATGCCGATCTTGGCGCCGAGCTCGATCGAGAGGTTGCAGATCGTCAGCCTTCCCTCGATCGGAAGCGCGCGGATCGCGCTGCCGGCATATTCGACCGCGTATCCGGTGCCGCCGGCGGCGCCGATATGCCCGATCAGCGCCAGGATCATGTCCTTGGCGGTGACGCCGAGCGGCAGCTTGCCGTCGAAGCGGGCGCGCATCGTCTTCGGACGCTTCTGGATCAACGCCTGCGTCGCCAGCACATGGGTGAGCTCACTCGATCCGATGCCGAACGCCAGCGCACCGAGCCCGCCATGGGTGCAGGTGTGACTGTCGCCGCAGACGATGGTCGCGCCCGGCAGGCTGAGGCCGAGCTCCGGCCCGATGACGTGGACGATGCCCTGGCCGGGCTGATCGACATCGAACAGCGTGATGCCGCTCGCCGCGGTCTCGACCCGCAGCGCGGCCAGCAATTCCATGCCGATCTTGCTGGTCCCGGCACGGCCGGGCGCCGTCGACAGCGCGTGATCCGGCGTCGCGAAGGTCAGTTCTGGATTGTGAACCTTGAGGCCCCGGCTCTTGAGATCGAGCAGGCCGCGCGAGCCGCCGAGATCGTGCAGCAGATGGCGGTCGATATGAAGGAGGTCAGTGTCCTCGCTCAAATGGGCAATGACGTGCTGGTCCCAGATCTTCTCGAGCAAACTTCGGCCGGGCATCCGCCTTCCCCTGCTCTCTGCGTTTCCATGCGGCTTGATCTTATTGGCGCCAATCTGTGCCAAAGTTGTCGTCAAGTGAAGCAGTTTCGGCCTAACATCACATATGTGATGGAGGCGCGGCAATTGACCCGCCGCGGAGACAGCCATGCCGAACGCGAATAAGACGGCCATTGTCAAATCGGCCATGCGGGTATTTGCAGTTCTGGAGTTCTTTCGGGAAACGAAGCGGGCTGCTTCCGTGACTGAAATATCTTCCGCGCTGGAGATGCCCCAATCGAGCACGTCAGTGCTGCTGCGCAGCCTCGTTGAATTGAACTACCTCGAATACGAGCGAAAGACCCGGCGCTTCATCCCCAGCTACCGGGTCAATCTGCTGGGCGACTGGATCCGTCGTTCTCCGTTCCGTGACAAAAAGCTCACCGATCTGATGGAAGAGCTCTGGACCGCAACTGGCGGCGAAACCGTCATGCTCGGGCAACAAGCCGGCGCCGCCGGGATGCGATATCTGCACGTTGTCCCCGGCGGCTCCCAGCTTCAGTACACCGCACATGCCGGTCAAATACGACCGATGGTTCGGACCGCGCTTGGACACGTGCTGCTGAGCCAAATGCCGAACACCAAAATCCGCGGCATCATCCGTCGCAACAATGCCGAGGAGCCGAGTCAGCCGGCGCGCGTTCGCGAAGCGGCCTTTCTTGAAGAGGTCGAGCGCATTCGCCGGCGCGGCTTCTCGGAGACAGGCGGCCGCACGACGCCGGGCGCAAACACGATAGGCATGCTCGTTCCCCTGCCAAAGCGACGCGCTCCGCTCGCGATCGGCATCGGCGGCCCCATCGAACGGATCGCGGCAAAGCGCGCGCAGATCATTGAAGTCATGCACAGCCGGCTGAAGGGACTGACCGATGAAGTCGGGTCAATATCCGTCGAGAAGTGACCTCTCGATGTCGTCCCGGCCCCGGTGCGCAATTGCGCACTAGGCCGGGACGACAGTGGGAAAGGCTGCGAAGGCTCGCAAATGTTACGACGCCAGCGCTTCCTCCGGCATCACGGCTGACAGATGCTGGCTCTCGGCGACCGCGCGGTTGGTGATGCGGCCGCGATGGACGTTGAGGCCGGCGCGCAGATGCGGATCCTCGACCAGCGCGCTCAGTCCCTTGGAGGCCAACGCCAGGCCGAACGGCAGCGTCGCATGGTTGAGCGCGTGGCTCGAGGTGACAGGTACGGCGCCCGGCATGTTGGCGACGCAATAATGCACGATGTCGTCGACCAGGTAGGTCGGCGCCTGGTGCGTGGTCGCCTTCGAGGTCTCGAAGCAGCCGCCCTGGTCGATCGCGACGTCGACCAGCACTGCCCGGCGCTTCATGCCGGCGAGCTGCGCGCGCGATACCAGTTTCGGCGCGGCGGCGCCGGGCACCAGCACCGCACCGATCACGACGTCAGCCGCAAAGACTTCCTGCTCGATTGCCTCCAGCGTGGCGTAGCGGGTGCGGACGCGGCCGATGAAGAGATCGTCGAGTGCGCGAAGCCGCGGCAATGAGCGGTCAAGAATGGTGACGTCGCTGCCGAGCCCGGCGGCCATCCGCGCCGCATGGGTGCCGACGACGCCGCCGCCGATGATCGCAACGCGCGCCGGCGGCACGCCGGGCACGCCGCCGAGCAGCTTGCCCATGCCGTCGGCGGAT
>NZ_JACMYO010000132.1 GCF_020889685.1 Bradyrhizobium oropedii | reverse complement strand
CCCCGGTGCTGGCCTCGGTCCGCCGCATAGGCTTGCGCGCAGCGCGACGCGTGCGCCGCGGCCGTGCTGGGCAACCGCTGCGATCGGCGCCGCCGACTCGGATACAGTGCAGGATGCACCGCTACCGCCGGGATCGCAGCGGCACAGGGGCGGCTCCATGCGGACGGGCGCGCTCATGCGCATGGCGCGTGCTTGAACAGATACGCGTTGGCCCGCTGCAGGATCTGCGCCAACCGTTCCGCACGCGGCCCCAGCGGAGCGACGGCCTCTCCGGCGTCGCGCAACAGATCCGGCACGAACTGGCGCGCTGCCTTTAGCCCCATGATCGACGCGCAGGTCGGCTTCTGCGCCGCCGCGTCCTTGCCGGGGGTCTTGCCCAGCGTCGCGGTATCCGCTGTCGCGTCGAGAATGTCGTCGACCACCTGCAACGCCAGGCCGAAACTGGCGCTGTAGCGATCGAGCGCACAGTACAGCGCAGCGTGCGCGGCATCCTCCGCTATGGCGCACAGCGCGCCCATGCGAACGGACGCGCGCACTAGCGCTCCGCTCTTCATCCGGTGCATCGCCACGATTCTGTCCAGCTCGACGTGCTTTCCAACCAGCGACAGATCCATGGCCTGCCCGCCTGCGGCACCCTCGGCGGACACCGCCTGCGCCAGTTCGCGCACGAGCGCGATACGCTTGTCGCCCGGCGCATCCAAGCTCGACAGGGTCAAGAAGGCGTGCGCCTGCAGCGCATCGCCGACCAGGATCGCAGTGGCTTCGCCGAACTTGACGTGCACGGTCGGATGGCCGCGGCGAAGCACGTCGTCGTCCATCGCGGGCAGGTCGTCGTGGACCAGTGTACAGGCGTGCATCATCTCGATGGCGGCGGCGACGTCGTCGAGCATGTGCGCCGGCGTGTCGGCCAGTGCGCCGGCAGCCAGACAGAGCAAGGCCCGGGTGCGCTTCCCGCCCTGCAAGGTGGAGTAGCGCATCGCCGCCATCAGCTCGGTCTCACCGTCGTCTTCGGCACGGAGAAGACGGGCCAGCGCCTGTTCGACCCGCTTTGCGCCGTCCTGCATCCAGATCTCCGGCAGCAGGCTCCCGGATGCGCCGGGCGCCTGCGCGCCCAATCCGCCGAGCGCGGAAACCCCGGTTCGGTCGTCGTGTAGCGTGGAAGCGGTCTGCATGTTGTTCATGTCCTTGTACCTGACACGAGACGGCCATGGAGAGCGGCGAGCCGCCGCGGTGTTGCCGGCGTCGCACCGAGCGCGCGCGAGGAGTGCAGCAATGCTGCGCGGCGCCGGCGCCGCTGCCTCGCCACACGGGGCATGCGATGCCAGCTCATGAGAATCCGATGCGGATTGTCATGGATGGATGTGCGGTCGGGTAATAGCGCCGGCCTTTTTCGACGCCGCTCAGCAACCGCGGCCGCGCCCCGGCCTCGTGCATGGTCAGCGCCAAGGCGATGCAGAACTGCACCAGTTCCAGCCATGCGAGGTGGTAGCCGATGCAGACGTGTGGGCCGGTACCGAACTGCATCATGTCCACCGGCCGGATCGGCTCGGTGCGTTGCAGCCACCGCGCCAGGCGAAACTGATCAGGCGCCTCGTGCAGCAGCGCCGAGGTCGAGAAATGCAGCAGCGGGATGCACAGATCGGTACCCGCGGGAATGCGCCGTTGGCCGAGTTGCAGTTCACGCAGTGCGCGACGCACCAGGAGCGGCGTCGCCGGATGCATGCGCAGCGTCTCGCGGAAGAGCGCCTCGGCGACCGGATACTGCGCCAGGTCCGCGTGCCGGGTCGGCACCACGCCCACGCGTTGCGCCTCCTCGACCAGGGCGTCCCACAGCCCAGGCTGCCGCGCCAGCTCGATCACCATCCAGGCCATCGTCGAGGCGGTGGTGTCGTGACCACCAAGCAGCAGCAAGCGGATATTGGCGACCAGGACGTCATCGCAGAGCGCATCGTCGCTGCGATCGAAGGCGCTCACCATGTCGTTGATCAAGCCGGTGCGCGCGGCATGTTCGCGCGCGTCGCGGACGAACTGGCGCAACCGCGCATCGATCCAGTCGCGGGCGGCGCGACCGCGCCGCAAGGGCAGTCCGGGCAGGTCGATCGGGGGCGCGACGATCAACTGCAGCAGTTGCCGGTACTTGCGATGCCAATCCGGCAGGTTCTGCGCGGGGATTCCCATGAGGCTGAAGATGAGCTTGAGCATCAGATCGCCGGTTTCGCGCAGGATGGTTACGTCGCCGCGGTCGCGCCACCTCTGCATCCGCGCCCGGATGACGGGCGCGAACAGCTCGCCGATGCCGGCCCGGGTCAGCCCCATCGGCAGGAACGCCGCCTGGATCGCATCGCGCGCCTGCCGGTGCACGGTGCCGTCCTGAGTGACCAACGTTCCGCCGAACAATTCGGGCGCGATCTCTTCGATCAGCGCCGAGGACACGTCCTTGTGCCGGAGCAGTGCGAAAGCATCCGGATCCAGACAGGTCATCTGCTGTCCGGCAGGGCCGAAATCCAGCCAGAAGTGGCTGCCTAGCGTCCGTTCCGCGCGCCGCAGCAGGCGCGGCAGGTCGCAGACGATGGCGGGAAGATGCCCGACCAAGGGGAAAGCGCCGGGCACGACCGGGATGTCGTGCCGCAGCCGATGCCGACGGGCCAACGGGTTGAGCAGCATGTTCATCAGCAGCGCGGCGACGCGGCCGCTTCGGCGGTCTCGCCGGAAGGCCGCGCAGCGCGGCTGTTGCCACCGTCGGCGTATGTCGGCACATGCGCCAGCATGCCGCCATCGATGCACACGACCTGGCCGGTGATGAACGCAGCATCGTCGGAGAGCAGGAACGCCACCAGCGTGGCCACGTCCTCGGGGCGGCCGACGCGCGGCAGGAGCTGGTGCCGGCGCAGATGCCGTTGCATGCACTCGTCCAGCTTGGCGAGGAGACGCTCGGTCATGATGAGACCCGGCGCAACCGCGTTGCAGCGGATCTGCGCATGACCGTACTGGGTGGCGAGCGAGGCCGATAGCATGTTCATCGCCGCCTTCGACGCGGCGTAGGACGTCTGCGCGGTGTCACCGCTGAGCCCCTGGCACGACGACATGTTGACGATCGCGCCACCGCCGCGGGCGATCATCCGTGGGATGGCCTGCCGGCAGCAGAGCAACGTGCCGCGCAGATTGGTCGCCATGGTCTGATCCCAGACCGCCAGGTCCAGGTCGAGGATCGCGCGGTCGTGCGGAGTCAGATGCATGGCGCTCGCGTTGTTCACCAGCAGGTCGACCCCACCGAAGTGCCGCTCCGCCGTCTCGAACAGCGCTGCCACCGCCTGCGCATCGGCGATGTCGATGTCCAGGGCCAGCGCGTGGCCCGCTTCGGCCGCGATTTGCGCGGTGCAGGCGATGGCCGCCGAGCCATCAATGTCGGCGACCACCACTCTGCCGCCCTCGCGCGCGATGGCGAGGGCGCATGCCTTGCCGATGCCAGCGCCGGCGCCGGTCACCACGGCTACCTTGCCTTCAAACCGTCCCATCGTGTCCTCCCGGAATGCCTTGGTCTCTCGCGGCATGCCGCTCGGCCTGAGCCGGAGAAGGCGCACTGACGGCGCTGGCGCGCTCGTCATCGCCAGCGTCGCTTCGATGACCCGAATGGCGGCGACCGGGCACTGGCTGGCTGCGAGCCGCACGGCGGCGTGCAGCGCCTGCGGGACGGTCGCCCCGCACACTTCGGCCACGCCATCCGGTTCGCGCTGGCGAAAGGTGCCCGGCAGCGTCAGCGCGCATTGCCCGCTGGTTCCGCACAGATCCTGGTCGACCACGATGCCCATCTCAGCCCCCTGCGCACGCAGCCGCACCGGCAGCGCGCGGAACGTCCTAAGGAACGCGGAGGGCTCCCGGGTCGGCTGCTCGGCCAATGCCAGCGTGGGGAAGCGCGCCTGAATCCGCGACAAGCTCTCGGCCAACTGCACCCGGGCCAGTTGCGCACCGAGGCAGAAGTGGATGCCGTGGCCGAAGCTCAGCATGATCTTCCCGCCGGTCGACATGCCAGGACTGGTGCCGTAGAACCGCGCGGGATCAAAGCGGTCGGGATCGGCGAAGGCGTCCGGGTCGCGATTGCCGGACGCGATCAGCACGCGCACGTCCGCGTTCTTCGGGATCACCACGCCGCCCAGTTCGATGTCGCGCTGGGCGATACGCGGAATGGAGCTGAACATGGCGGGCGCGTCGCAGCGCAGGACTTCTTCGACGAATGCCTTCACCCCCACGGCGTCTCCCTGCAGCCAGTGCCGCTGTTCGGGATACGCAAGCATCGCCAGGACCGCATGGTCGATGGTCGCAGCAGTGGTGGCGAAGCCGCCCAGCAGCATGCCCCACAACATGCTGATCAACTCCGCATCCGACAGCGTATCGGCATCATCGTCGTGTGCGCCGACCAGCATCGACACGATGTCGTGGCGGGGATCGGTGCGCTTGCGCTGTATGAGGCCGCCGAAGTAGGCCTTCACTGTCGCACTGGCCGCGTCTGCCGCGGCGAGCTGGGGATCGCTGGCGTGCGGGCTCAGACCTTCCAGAATGGCGCCGATGCCGGCGGCAAGCTCGAACATGTCGTCCTGGGGCATGCCAAACAGTTCGGCGAAAACCAGTATGGGCAAGGCGAGCGCGAATTCCCGATGCAGGTCCACCGCCTCCCCGCGCTCCAGCGCGGGCGCCATGCCATCCAGGCGCGCTGCGACGATGCGCGCGATGCTCGGCCGCAGGTTGTCGATCTGGCGCATGGTGAAATCGCGCGAGATCAGCCGGCGCAGACGTGTATGCGTCGGTGGGTCCTTCATCGCTAGCGTGGAGGCCAGCAGATTGAGCGACAGGCTGGTCGCCGCACGCGGGAAATAGCGCGCCAGTTCGCCCGGCGCCGGTCCCCGAAACGCATCGCCCGTGGCCTTGAGCGCCCAGTAGATGTCGGCGTGGCGGCTCAACAGAAAGAGGCCCGACGCCGCGCGATGCACCGGATCGTGCTCGCGCAACCACCGCATGAACGGATACGGGTCGTGGATGCACGCTGGCGACGCCAGTTCGGCGAAGGCGTCCCGGCATGCTGCCGTGGTTTCTTGCACGTCCATCTTGGTTACCTGTTGGCTGGCTGATCTGATCGGTGCGCGGCAGGCGCGCCGGCAAATTGCGGAGAAGATCGCGATCCGCGGCGGCGTCCGCGCATCACCAAAGCACCGGGAACTCCTCGAACCCGCCAGTGATGATCTCCTTGCGCAACTTCAGTTCTTCGGGCGCCACGGCCAGGCGCAGCGCGGGAAAGCGCTGGAAGATCGAACCGAACACCGCCTTGAGTTCCAGCCTGGCCAGCGCGCCGCCGATGCAGGAGTGCGGCCCGTAGGAGAACGCCAGGTGCGGCTTTTCCTGGCGTCCGATGTCGAAGATTTCGGGGTCGTCGAAATGGCGCGGATCGAACGACGTCGCCGGTAGGCCGACCAGCACCTTGCTCTCCGCGGGAATATCCACGCCCGCGATGGTCACGTCCGTTCTCGGATAGCGCATGATGCCGTCCCAGCCCGCGCCCGGCGGGTACATGCGCAGGATTTCCTCCACCGCCTTGTCCACCAGGGATGGATCGCCGACCAGGCGTTCGCGCTGTTGCGGATGGCGGAACATGGCCAGCAGCCCGAATTCGATCTGCGCAGCGGTGCTCTCGTGTCCCGCCACCAGCATGCCGGCCGCCAGGCCGAGCGCCTCTTCCTCGGTCGCGTTGCCCTGGTCGACCGCGGCGAGCAGATCCGTCAGCAGGTTGTCGCCCGGATTCTGGCGCTTGTCCCGCATCTTGCCGCGAATGTAGGCGCGCAGTTCTTCCCAAGCCAGGCGCGACGCGCTGCGCGGGCCCCTTTCATGCTGGTGCGTCATCACCTCGTCGGACAGGTTGGCGAAAAAGGCGTGATCCTCGTAGAGCACGCCCATCAGCGCGCTGATGACCATGGCCGGAAGCGGAAAGGAGAGGTGGCGCCGCAGGTCGGCGGGCTGGGGCTGGGCCGCCAGCGTCTCGAACAACTGCGCGGCGATCGCCTCGACCTGCTGCGCGAGCAGTTTCACCCTGCGGTCGCTGAAGGCGGGCGCTACGATCGTGCGTAACCGGGCATGCTCGCCCCCCTCGTGCGAGACCAGCCACCCCGGCGAACCGAGAATCACCGAATCCGGAGTGAATGCTGCCGGCGGCATTCCCGCGGGCCGGAACGCCGCGTCAGACAGCACCGCCTTGGCCTCGTCGTAGCCTGTCACCCACCAGCCTTCGTGCCCGGACGGGAAGCGTACGCGGTGGATCGGACCGTTGGCGCGTAGCGCCAACATCTCGGGCGAGGGCTCGATGTGATCGACGCGCCACATCGGCAGCGTCGGCAAGGGCTGTTCGAACATGGTGGCACTTCACTCTCTAAGCAATGGAAGGGCGGAAGGTGACCGGCAGGCGCTGCGGGCAGCGAATGACGTAAGACGGCATGTAGACGACGTCCTCCGCGGCGATGGTCAGCGCCCGATCCTCCAGCCGCACGAACAGCGCGAGGAAGCCGCATCGCAATTCCGGGCGCGCAGCGCAGCGCCGAGGTAGACATGCGGCCCCTGGCCGAACGACAGGTACGGATTGTGCCGCCGGGTGACATCGAACCTGTTGGCATCGCCATAGATCGACCGACCCAAGGATGGGTGAAGGAGGTTCGACCGCACTCGCCACCGACGTGCCCGCCAATATAGCCCCTGGACCAGATCCCACACTGCCGGCGGCAGTTTCACTCCTGGCTCAAGGTCTGCCGCTTTGGTTGCGCTGCTCGCGACGAGCGCAATTGTTGTGGCTCCCAAAAGAAGAAGTCTAGATCGCATCCAACACTTCCCTGCATTTTCTCCGTCCACAACCGAGCGCCAAGTCACTGCACAGCAAATCGTCAGAATGGACCAGACGCGAACAGCGCGCCGTGTCCATCCCGAAGACCATCACTCGATTGGTGATGACGCCGTGAACAGAGCAAATCGCGTGCCGAAGTGAATTCGCAGGCTCAGCAGGCACTTCGGAGCGGCGCGCAGTGTCAGGTTTCTGACATTTGAATCTCAATGCCGACAACCGGCGCAGCAAGTGTCCGACAAAGGCCCGCTCTCGGGCTGAGTGTGCGGGGTAGCCCTTGCGCGATATTTCAAGCATCTGGATTGGCTGCAGCGGATCGCCGGAAACCATCGATCTCGGCGGTAGCTATCCGGAAAACAAAGCCCGCCTCTCGACATCTCGCTGGGTTGGATGGCGCATGCGGCGCCGAGAACTTTCCCGACGGCAAGAGGCTTCTGCATCAAGGCAGACGATAGATTCCGGAAGCTGAATCCAGATTTGCCTGGTCCGTAGCACGACTGGGGGCCGGCGCCTCTAACATCACAGCTTGCCTTCGTCGACCGCATGAGCGGGCAACACGATCTTGATCAGCATGGGCTTATCGTTCGACTGCGATCGTTAGCGAGTCATTGCACGAGAAGATCCGGTGAGCCGATCGAGGGTCCCCCAAATGCGATGAGCACGGGCCGATCCTTCTGACGCGGAAGGCCAGGCAGGGATCGACCTTATGAAGCCTGGGCGTTCAAATCGATACCAGCGCATACCATCATCAATTAGGCCGGGTTTTTTGACTCCCGGAACGAGTCGCCGGCCCTGTCCGCGGGCTGCACTTTGAGACGGGCTGCCGCCCGAGCGGTCGGCGCATATGGCTTAAGCACATGACGGAAAAATAGACTATCGCGATCGCGGCCCCTGATCGTCCTGGTAAACGCCGTCTGTGAAATCACGACGGTCGGATGGGCGACCTGCACGCGGGCAGGTCAGCGCGATCTCGATCTGCTCTTCTGGCTGCCCAACGCGCCGTTCGTACCAGGCAGCCAGCTGCAACAAGCGGTCCTTGATGAACGGGTCAGCTTGCTCTGCAAGTTCCCGCACGATCCGCGCCCTCTCTACAAAACTCGTCGTCCATGGCATCCCCCGAAATTGGCGCCTCCGAATAATGCAGTTGAGAAGTCGGACTGCATATGACCCAGGTTACACTGCAAGATATCTTCCTGCAGTTCGCCGGCGGTTTGAAGAAAGCACTCGCCTCGTTCAGCAACAAGCGCGAGGCCTGGCCTTGCTCTTTCCCGCCATACGACTTTGCACAGGCAGGTCCTGTTCGGCGGAACGACCACTGAACCGTTGAGGAATGGCGATGGAGAGCCACCCTTCAATGCGTGCCTTCCAGGCCCGTCACAACCCCGTAAACCGGATCGATGCGGCGCGAGAACGACAGCATTCATATACCAGGGGGCCAAGTGCCGCGCGCGCCTTGCATGGATCGAGCGACAGTTAAAGCCAGCCACTTTATGCTGTGCGTCGATTGGATCCACCTTTCCGGCGGCGCCGCCGCGAGTTCTGACGGCGACTGCGCGGAGGAATAAGTGAATTTGCCGCTTCCGTGACCGCTTGCGTAGCGACTTCGCCGGACGAGGGATCGACGGTTGACCGATGCGGCTCTCTTTGATCGGCGACGGTCTTTTCGAGAGCAGAGAGGAATTGCCGCCCGTCTTCGGTAATTTCCCAGCCGAGAGCATCGCGAAAGACAAGCTTCGCCGAAAAGATATTCAGGTCCGGCGCGTGTTCGGCCAACCGCTTCATGCGATCGGTCCAATCATGGCCGCTGTTCATCAGGATCTCCACGGCCCGTCGGACCTCGGCAACGGAAGCCCTCCCCGCAGGCTGGCCGGCCAGTACTTTCAGGACGGTCAGCTGGAAGGACACTTGCCGTGTCTCCGATGGGCTGTGGGCTGTGTTTGCAGTTCCCCTCAATGGATCAAGGTCAGGGGCGCATCGTCAACAACATGGCGCCGATAACCTCAACTATATTGGCTAACCCCCGCGCACCGACGTCCTGGGGTTTGACCTCGCCGCGCGTATCAAGCTCATGCGCTACTGGTCCTCTCGGAGCCCGTACGTCAGCGCAGCAGAACAGTCCTGCAGCCACAGCGCCGCGCGCCAGTATGGTTCATAACAGACGAACTCAGTTGTGCGGGCCCTTCATATGCGACAGCATCACGCTTCGATCGGAAGGACTGGCCGGTGCACCGTTACTTGGGGCGTGGCATGCGGGCGCACCTCCTGGCCTATCGGGCACCAGTGTACGGTTCGGACCGTCCATAGCCTATCGACAGGTGCGAGCACACGCCCTGCAAGGCAGGAGTTTCCCGGAGGCGAACCGGATCAGCCAACCCGGAGATCCTCGGCTGACATCTTGCCCGAACGCCCGGCCTTGAGCTGGTAACTTACCCGGGCTCCCTCTTCGAGGCTGGTGTAACCGGCCTTTTCTACGGCACTGATGTGCACGAAGACATCGGGACTTCCGTCCTCCGGCCTGATGAAGCCATAACCTTTGGTCGAATTGAACCACTTCACAATACCCATTGCCACGCGGCATCTCCATAAGTGAACTGTTGTGATCTAGCCAAGAGTCTCGCAGCCATCAAGGTGGGCGGCAAGGAGACGCTCGTTCGCTGCGGGTCGCTTTTGTCGCATGGCTCACTCGACCGGCGCTTTGCGCGGCGGCCGACAGCAAGACCCTGGCGCCGAAGACGCTTCGCTTCTTTGACTTCGGGATTCGAATGACGTCTGAACCTGCGGCTCATTCATCGCGCGTTAAGTTACAGGAGAGCCGCAGAGCGGAGACCATGGCACGCTCAACCGGAGCCGAGCCGGAGCGAATAGTGCGCTCCCCCTTGCAAAGCCAGGCGGCCGTAACCTCCTTCGCGCAGCCCGGAGCGGGATCACTAATCCGCGTCATGCCTGCACTGAAAGTGCATTCGTCCTTGCCGTTACAGGCTGCTGCAAGCGCAGCCGTGGCGTTGCCGCGCGCCGAGATCCAGCGGCAGTTACCGCCATACGTGGCAGAAACGACCGAGATACCTGATTGCGTGACGGCATCCCCGGTCGCGCCCCGCAGCGCGTACGTGGCCGCCGCCGCGACAAGAGCGGCAAGGCCAGCACCTCCCAATCGTACCAGGCGCCTGCGCCGTTCCGGCGAGGCCGCCTGATACCACCTGCGAATTCGCCCTCGAGCCGGCACCTCGAAACCGAAATGCAGCAGGATCGCGACGCAGGTCGCCAGAGTGAAAGCAAGGGCGAGCGCACCGAGATGGCCAGGCAGCTGGTTGGCGGTTTCCCAGCGTACTGTCGGAAAACGCCGGTAGATGATGACGTGTACAAGATAAAGGGCAAAGCTGGCCTCTCCGAGGAAGACAAGCCAGCTTGCCGACAACAGCCGTCCTGCACTGCTCACGGGATGAGCCGCCGAGATAAGAATGAGCCCGACCGGCGCCGCCAGAGCGATATTGTTGCGCGTAATATCGAACAGGCTCATCGTCGCCCCGAATGGGGCCTTATGGACGGTAAACCAGAACACCAAGCCTGTCGCGCCGACACCAACAATCGCGGCGATATCGAGCAGAGCTCGGGATGGCCTGAAATCCTCGGCCAACCACACTTCATGGAGTTTTGCCAAACAACAGCCGAGGATGAATTCCCATACCCTGCAAAACGGCGAAAAGTAGACGATCCAGAGGATGAGCGTGTTCTTCCAGTTCGGCAGAGCCGCCTCCGTCCCCCAGGCATGAAGCGCAAACAGATTGATGCGGCCCTGAAGCAAGAACACCGCAAGGTCGATGCCAAGCTCGATTGTGACTGCTCCAATCGCGCATAAAATCGCGGCAGACACAGTTCTGATCCGCGCAAGGAACGGGCAAACGAGCGGAAAAACCAGATAGAAAAACCATTCGGTACTCACTGACCAGGAGACGATGCCGATCTCTTCGTACTGCCAGACGGGCGCGACACCGGCTACATTTGCGAAGAACCACGTTTGAATCATCCCGAGTTGAAACGGGACAATGTGCCACGAAAATCCCTCGGCCGGTGCCTCGGTTCCGGGAAGCCAGGGCCATACCATCGGGCCGGTCAGTAATTCGACGAGAAAGAGAACAACAAACAACGGATAGATTCGCGCCATGCGCGCCACGAGAAATTCCGGGATCGCTTTGCGCGGGCTGCCGGCAATCGAGCTGCCATAGTTATATTGAATGACAAAACCACTCAGCGTGAAGAAGACGGACATCCCGAACAGGCCCAGTGTCCCGATGCTGATATCGAGTGCAAGACTGGTACCTTCCAGGAACAGACTTCCACCGTGAGACAATGCCACTGCTGCTGCCGCGACAAACCGGATGCCGGTCAGCGCGGGTATCTGCTTGACCATCGATGTCGCCCGTCATTTGCGAGGTGGTACAAATCCTGGCGATCGATGGCACAAACGGCAGTCTGCCGGGGAGAGAAGCAATAGAGACAGGGAAGGCCGATCGCATCGCGCGAGCGTGCCATGCGATCTGCCAGAGTCCTTCGGTAGCTCAAAGCCGTTATCAGAGCGTCCCTACATCTTAGCGCGACGCCGGCTAACGCTGAAACTCTGCCTTCTGGTAGGGCGGCCCGGATTCAAAGCTCGTATTCCGCGCCAGGCCGGCTCTGGCGAAAGGCCCGTCCCCTCATCGGCAAGCATCATGCCCGGTGAACCGCGCGTTGTGATGCCGGTGATCCTGGGCACAGATGAGGCGTCATGTCCGGTTCAGCCAGCTTGCGGACGATGGAAGAGAAGAACGCGCCCGCCGGGCGGGTTGAGAACCACACCGAAGGCCAGCACCGCCGTCCGCCGAGCAGGCGAGATTTCAGAGCGACTGCCTCCTCAGCCGGGTTCAGGATAAATGCGAACTCGCCGACGGCCCTCGCTTTCCTCCAACTCGCCCCTGTAAGGCACGCTTCGGATCTCGAAATAGGTTGGGCGTCCGACCTCCGGCATGATGCGCTGGCCCTCCAGGGCGCGGACGAGGTAAGGCGGCAGGAACCGCTCTCGGTGCTCCCATCCCCCGCGGATCAGGTACCCAAGATCCACTGCGCCTTCACCCGATTGCGCGGCCCTGACGATCTGCGGAGGACGATGATGCGGCTGGGAAGGGCCAGCTTCATTGATCCCGCCGGTGCGCGGGTGATGAACGAGGCGAACATCCCTGTGCCCGCCTGGTCCAAACGTGGCGGAATAGCGCTCACCGTTGATAGCAAGCTGACTTGGCTCGAACTGGCTTGGCAGCAGATTGAGATTGCCGAGTACGTCAATCAACACTGTTGAGGCCGTCTGGGAGCCGTGGCGCCAGTTCGCGCCAACGATCGCCCCAATATCGCGCAGTTCCTGCGTGCCCCCCGGCTGCCCCGCGAACGCCGACGCTCCGGCAAATTCGGGGGGTAGCGCAGAGCGCGCATCATCGCGCAAGTCGTACGGCGTGGGCGGATCCAAGTCGACGAAGGAATCGAGACCGCCGTATATGTTTGACGACCGAGGCCTCACGGATGATGGCGATGCAGGTTCTTGCATTTGTTGCCAAAACCAATCCCAGGCTCGCTGGCTCGGGGTGGCTGGCGTCGCAGGAAGCTCCTGCGGCGTGCGCGCCTGTCGAGCAGCTTCCCCGGAAGCCTGCCCCGCGCCCTCAGGTGGCTGCAATCCGAGCGCTCTGTTCGCATCAAGGATTTGTTGGTACTGGCCAAGGCTGACTAGATCAGCGTTGATCTTGTCGTCCTCGGTTTCCTGCTTGTACTCCTCGACATCTTGGGCGAACCCATCGCTGAAGAGGCGGCCGGCCATCGGCTGCCTGTCATGCGTCTGCAGCCACTCACTCAGCCTGGACAGTCGGCGAGCTTGCCTGTCGATCGTCTTTGGCTCGACCCTGTGTGTCGCCTTTTCCGCCGCGGCCCATAGGCCGATGAGGGCTGCGTCGGCGTCATGGGGGACCAAGCGGCGGATATCGGCTGCCAAAGTGTTTCCGGCACCGACTTCCCGCAGCTTCTTCAAGGCCGCCTTGATGCGCCTGCCGCGATCCTTTGCATAGGTATCGACGTCCTCATCGAGCTCGGCTTCCAGCTGGTGGTTTTCCAGCTCCGGATTTTCCAGCTGGGCGTTTTCCAATTCCCGCTGAATTCGATCGGCAATTGACGGCCTGCCGGCCTCGCTCAGGCGCGCGCTCAGATAGCGCAGATCGGCTGCCGCATTTTTGATGGTGCCGTCGCTCAGGTTACCCGCCGCCTTGTTTCTGAAGTCTGCAATGAGCGCCTCATCCGCCGCAGACACGCCGCGCGTCCGGCCCGGCTGCCTGGCGTAATCCACGCGAAACGTCGTTGAAAACCCGTCGGGCTGCCCCGCGTCGCGCGAGGACCTTTCGCCGCCGCTCCCGCCAAAGGCTTTGCGGACGCCCGACTTGAAGCGTGACCACAATCCGCGGCTTTTGCCGCTCCTGGCCGGAGGCGCGGGCTCTGCGTCCGGAAGGCTGTAGCGCGCGCTGCTGAATAGATCATCCCGCAAGCCAGACTGCGACACTTGCGCCGAAGCCGGAAGCTGAAAGCGAGGAATGTCCACGCTCCGGCGCGTGTCGCCGAGCGAACTCTCCCTTGAAGAGGAGTGTGGCGGCATCCGCATTGAACCGCCGAAATCGCTCCGTCGGACTGCTCGCCCGTCTGCTGCGGGAGCCGGATCCGGCGACTCTGATTTTGAGGAGCTCCCGTCAGACGAAACGAGATCCAAATCCTCCATCCGCCGCTCAAAGTCGCCTTGCTGGCTTGCGTTGCCCGCGCGCGCCCGCCGGGCGGTGTACTCCTGCATCCAGGCTCCTGTATCGAAGAATGGGTTGACCGGATCCATCCTGCTCTCCTCGTGTTGGTACAGGCCCTGCCGCAATCCACTTGGCTTACTCGGTGGCAGCCGTTCAGCGACAATCAGATTCCTATTTTGCATCTGCAACCTTTCGAGAAGCTGATGGGATTGTGATTGCTGCGAGCAAACCCGAGGGCTGCCGTCCCACTTGTGATCTGACCAAGCTAAATCTTTGCTGGAAACATTCGGTACTCCATCCATCCACGCGACGTGAGCGCAGGATGAAAATGCGAAAAGGACGAGCCTCCATCGAACAAAAAAACCGCGCGGTCAGCGAGGGCGAGCTCGATCGCGCAGTCAGGTGCCGAAACTGAAGACCATGTCCCCGCAGCCTCGTCAAATGCTTCATCGGGGCGTGAACACTTGGCTGTATTGAGAAAGGGGAACGTAAAGACCCAGCTGCGCAAAGCCGACGCCTTTGGCCTATTCGAACGAAAGGCTCCGGGACGACCGCTCGTCGAGCATTCAGAAAAATGGGGCGCGAGGTCGTCGAGCCGCTCCCGTGCCAGCTGCGGATCTTCGTATGAACAGAGAAAGATCATACTCGGGGGCTTCCAAGCCGGTGCAGAGGTTGTAGAGCCACCTCGTCGCGATGCCCGTCGGCGCGCCCCGGCGAGCGGGCGAGAGGAGCAATTCCTGACAAGCAAGGAGCTCATGATGCCGCCCAGCTTTCGGAACGCTTCTGATCTACCCACTCGTGTAGTATCCCGAAGGCCTTCGTAAAGGGCTGCTGACATTGCCAAGCCAGCGCCGGTCGCGCGATCTCGCAAAAGCCCCTTTTCTATCGAGGAAGGCCGCCCGCCGGGCCCTGCTCTTGAGGATGGCGTTGATGAAGCCGCGCACACTTAACGATATGAAACTAACCTGCTGGACCCGCCTGTATAATCGAGATTTTGGTGATCCCATGCTCCACGATGAATTTAACAAACAACGGGCCAGTCTGGTTCGCGATCTGGCCAGCCGCACTGACCCTTTTATCAAGCGCGCCTGCTTGATCCGGCCTTCCGGTACGAGAAGCCCCCGGCCAAGATCTAGCGACTGCCGATCGTATCGCTGAACGATCAGGTCGCTTCGGACCGGTCGGACAGCAACGACGTTGGCTAATCGCTCAGCCAGGTCATTCAAGGGCTGTCGTAATCGGGCGCGCGGTTGGAGCGGCGCTCGTGTGCTCAGCATACGCGATGATGGCCCCGCTAGCTGTTGAGTCCGTGGTGACGAGAAAGGGCGCGACGGCTCCGTTGCCTGCAACCGCTCAATAGCGGCTTTCGTCCTTCTCCTATGCAATACGCGGAGAACCGCGCGGCCGCCCCGCTGGACTCGCAAGATAATTGAACCTGCAGGGGCCCAGGCCGCGCGCGGTTATAAACTCGCTTCGAGCTATGCATTCGGCCGCGGGAGGTGCCCTCTGCTGGTGCCCTTCTTTTGCGTCGCAAAGCCGAACGATGCCGACATGCCGGCGCTCGATCCCGGCCTTCTTGCCAGCGCCCAGACGGTTCGACCACGACGGAGATCTCCGCCATGCGGCGCGTCGGCCCGGCCGCTCCCGCGAGACGCGCCGGCACATGTTCTCTAAGCGAACCGCAGCTATCGGCATCGCGGTGGGGCAATTTCCGCCAAATCCGGGATTTACGCGTGCTGCATGATCACAGTTAACGTCCGCCGAGTGGAACCTTCGACAGGGCGCTTCGCTTCAACCCCGTAATCATACGGGTCTCAAAGATGTGGAACCTTTTGCAGATATCGCGCAGGCTGGTCTGAGCCAGGATTTTGCAGCAACCCTTCCTGGGGGCTAGAGCCAGCGCCGTCTCGCATGTATTTCAAGCGGGCGGCGTTGTGCTGTATGGCGAGCCTGTTTCTCACAATTTGAGAATAGATAGAATAGCCAATTGTAGAGCGGCAAAGTGGGAGATTGCGCCCCTCGCGATGCAAGCCGAGCTACGCGGCGTCCACTGGCCCGGGACCAATCGCGCTCACACTCGAAATCGCGCATCTGGGCCTCGGCGGGCCTGCTGCTGAGTCCGTCGATTTGGTGATCTTACGGCCATTGCGGACGAGGCGGCCAGGATCGGGATGCGCGGCGCCGAGAAGGAAGGCACCCTCGCGTCAAGGCTGTCGGATTAACGCAACTTAGACGGTGCTCGATGCTTCCATCAAGCAGCTTGTCTGCTTGTGGCGCCGTACCTTGCCAACGCCCCGAGCCGAACAGCATCGACCTCCAAAGCACTGCTGTCCGCGCCTGAGATGGCGCGAGGAAGGACTCAAGGGAGATGGCTTCCGCCATGCAATGACTAACCAGCCCGCTGGGTTGGTGCGCGCCGGTGATGCTGCAGCCCCATTGTCTGTGATGAAGAGCCGGTTGCGCTTCCGCAATACTGACAGCTGGCAATTTAAATGGGTTTGCCGCTTTTAGCCGAACGCGAGCCGGGATCTCCCCCACTCATCCAATTGTCTTCGTTCGTACCTGGTCCAGCTTGTTCGCGCGCTGTCCCGCTGCTTCCGCAATCTCTCGTGTCTCGCCAGTTAAAGCGCGCAATCTCGTCGCAGATTCCTGAGCGCAGGTAGCGATCGCCTTAGAGTGTCCGAGTCCTCTTGCGGCACGGTCGCTGTGGCTACAAAACTTGTCGAATGCTTGGCTTATACCTTCAAAGGCCGCACGACCTCTTCTCTGCTTTTGGCGACGCAAGTGATCGAGCCATGCCGAAGCGACCCCTTTCACTCAAGCGCCGGGTGTCGACCATTGCTTATCTTGATCGAGCAGAGCGAATATGTTCTCGGCTGCGACCGGCCGACCGATGAGATATCCTTGCACTTCGTCACAATTGGCTTGTCGCAAATAGTCGAACTGCTCGGCGGCTTCAACGCCTTCGGCGACCACGCCGATCCGCAGGTCCTTGGCCAGTGTGATGATTGATTTTACGATCGCCGCACTCTCCGGTCGGCTCAACATGCCCCGAATAAAGGACTGATCGATCTTGATGCGAGTATAAGGCAGTTTCAACAAATAGGTGAGCGACGAATATCCCGTTCCAAAATCGTCGAGTGCCACCGTCACTCCCAATTGCAGGAGTGCGTTCAGGATCGATGACGCCGGCGCGTACTTCGAGATCAACATCGACTCGGTTATTTCGATTTCGAGACGATGAGGAGCAACTCTGGCTTGGGAGAGGGCCTGCACGATTGTCTCAAGGATGCTGGCGTTATGGAATTGAGCTGCCGAAAAATTCACTGCGACCCTGAGGTCCGACGGCCAATTCGACAGCGTCGCGCAGGCGTGCCGGACCACCCACTCACCGATTCCGTGGATCAGTCCGGTTTCTTCGGCGATCGGGATGAACTCGGTCGGGGAAATTACTCCACGCACCGGATGCCGCCAGCGCAGCAAGGCCTCAAAGCCGGTGACCCGGTTCTCGCGAATATCAAAGAATGGTTGATAGAGGAGGAACAGTTCGTCTCTGTCGATCGCGAACTCCAGATCCCGCTGCAGTGCCCTGCGCTGTTGCGCTGATCTGTCATCGGTGATCTCAAAGAAGCAGATTGTTCCCGCCCCCCCTTGCTTGGCGCGATAGAGCGCAATGTCGGCATTCCTCAGGAGCTCGTGAGGTACGTCGCCATCGCGCGGGGCCACTGCGATTCCAACGCTGGTCGTCCCCGCGATCTCGCATCTTTCGATCGCGAATGGTTCGGCGAAGGCGCTGACGAACCGCTCGGCGACTTCCAAGGCGTCCTCCACCTTGGTCAGATTGGTTATAACCAGCGCAAATTTATCGCCGCCAATGCGCGCAACGGCATCAATTTGCCGTACGCATCGCTGTAGTCTCGCCGCAGCCTGCACGAGAAGTTCATCGCCAGCGGGGTAACCAAATTTATCGTTCACTTCCTTGAAGCGATCGACGTCGAGAAGAAGAACCGCGAATTCCTCGCCGGTGCGGGCGAGTCTGTTGAGCGCACCTTCGAGGCACTCATTGAAGGCGAAACGGTTCGGCAGTTGCGTCAGCGGATCTCGTCGGCCCCTCCTTTCGGCCTCCAGTTGAGCAATCGTGCGCCTGGTAAATTCAAAGGAATTGGCGAAAACACCGCGCAGGAGCACAAAGCCATAGGCAACAACCAGGATAGCGACGAGGAGATAGGCGAAATCGTCGTTTCGGGCGAGGCAAATTGCCGTACCGACGAAGATCGGAGCCGTGAACGCAACTGCCGCCACCGGAATCGTGGCGAAGGCGAACGCGCCACCTGCAAGCATCCCTGAGCAGAGACATGTTATGACGAGTTGCCCGCCGTTGGACGCGTTCGCGAAGAAAGCCACCGGCACAATTGCCCAGGCGATTCCGAGAACCAGCGCATTCCGTACCAGGCGGTGCATGGCCTGGCGCGACACGAACTGAGGCTTGGTCATCAGTCGTGATGAACGCGCTTTCAGGCCTATCGATAGCGCGCCGCAGATGACGATCGCCGCCCAGATCAGGGCAAAGTTTCTGTCTGGCGAATGCCAAAGCGCAATTGCGAGCACGGCCGCATTGCAGGCGTTGGCAAGCATGATGCCCAGCGAATAGCCAAGCACGAGGGAGAGCTGCTCGGCACGGATGTATCCTGCGACCGCTTCGTCCGTAGCCGGCCCGCCGAAGGCCGCCAGATCTCCGGCCAGCAGCTTCGAGAGACAGGAGTTCAGATATTCTCTCATTCCGGGACCCTGCAGGACTGGCTATAGCGTTGGCACCAGCTCTCGAAGGTCGCGGCAAATCTTTGACAAAGGATAAACTCTTGATTGTACCCGGCGCCCGACGACACCTCACGGCGCGCTGGAATCATTGTTGAGGCTTTGACCGATTACAAACTGCAGAAAAACTCTGTCCGCTTCGTACAGACCCGCTGCTTTTGATAGATCGTCGCTAACTTGAGCTAACTCGCATGCGGACAGCCTCACAGCCTCAGCACTAGCTGGATAGGCGGGGTTGTGCGATCGATCGGCTTGAAAGGTTTGGCGACCGCCTCATTCCGCGGTTGAGTCGCTTGCTCCGACGATTTTTCTCATTGCGTGACCCTGGTAGTTCGCTGTCTTGCCGCACGACGGCCAGCCAATGAAAAGGCCGCTCTTTCGGTTGAGGCGCCGTTTATGCCTTTTGTTCGATCGAGCCAGCCTTCCTCCTTGTTACTCGACCCCGTCGGCCCACGCGATCAGAACTCGTCAACCCGGTCGTGATGATTTGCTGCCCGACCTGACGCGCTAATTGTGCCCTGGGTCAGCGCTTCGAGGATGTCATCGATGAGCAAGTCATCTATCTTATGCATCGAAGAAGACGGGAGAGTCATTGCTCGGCGATAGCCCCAGCTGCTTTGCAAAGGTCGGGCACGACCTTCCGAGGGTGGCGCAGTTCTGCGAGCAAGGAGAGACTAGAGCCGGCTCCGCAAATCTGAACAGGGCGATAAGTGGAGTTTCTGCCTGACGGCGGGCAAGATTGTCCCGCGAATCAGGAGAGACGATGACGAGACGCGCACGCCGGAACCACACAGCCTTCAAGGCGAAAGTGGCGCTTGCCGCGGTCAAGGGTGACCGGACACTGGCTCAATTGGCGGAGCAATTCGACGTTCATCCCAATCAGATCACATCGTGGAAAGCGCAACTTGAAGGCGGGGCCGCCGATGTGTTCGGTCCGGGCGGCAGCAGTGCCGCGGCGGCGTTACCCCCCATCGATGTGAAGTCGCTGCACGCCAAGATCGGAGAGCTGACGCTGGAGAACGATTTTTTAGAGGGCGCGCTCACCAAGGCGGGATTGCTGAGCGCAAAGCGATGATCGACCGTGAGCACGATCTGTCGATCACCAAGCAGGCGGAAGTTTTGAAGATCAGCCGCGGCAGCGTCTACTACCTGCCGCGTCCGGTGTCGTCCGCCGACCTCGCGATCATGCAACGGCTTGACCGGCTGCATCTGGAGTTCCCTTTCGCCGGTTCGCGTATGTTGAGAGGTCTGCTGGCTGCCGAGGGGTGCAAGATCGGCCGCCGGCATGTCAAGACGCTGATGCGGCGGATGGGGATAGAGGCGCTGTACCGCCGTCCGCGCACCACCAAACCTGAGCCCGGGCACAAGATCTATCCATATCTGCTGCGCGGCATGGAGATCACACGCCCGAACCAGGTATGGGCAATGGATATCACCTACAGTGCCCGATGGCGCGTGGCTTCGTGTACCTCGCGGTCGTACTGGACTGGGCGACCCGCCGGGTTTTGTCGTGGCGGCTGTCGATCACGATGGAGGCGGCATTCTGCATCGCGACACTGGAGGACGCTTTGGCGCGTCACGGCAAGCCCGAGATCTTCAACACCGACCAGGGAATCTTCAAAAGATGAATGATCGCCGCACCACCTACATTGTGGCGCTCAAAGCTGCCGACGCAGGCAACATCACTCCAGTGATGGACTTTTGTAGTCCGCGTGGTCGCCATTGACAACGACATGAGACAGCGATGGCCAAGAAGAAAAAGCTAAGTGAATACGAGGCTGCCTGCGTTACGGAGATGTCACCCGAGCTGCTGCTGCTCCTTTTTTGATCTTTGCCATGCGTCCGCTGCCCACGAGCCCGGGTGGATGGTCTCGTTGCTCGATGAGTTGGTTCGACACTTCTCGAGATTACCGCCTACGAAGAAAACGGTCAACGAAGCCCTCCTCACCCAGCGAACCCGGAAAGATTCCGAGCCATTCTGATGGTGAGGACACAATGACGCTCGCACCTGCCATCGGCAATCCGCTCCTCCAGCCCGGGCTGCAGTCGAAAACCCTGGCTGGAAGCCCGGGTTTTCTTTTGTGCTATTATAGGCGCCAACTCTCGTAAACCGCCGCGGTGCGGTTAGTACAGTGCACCTCACGGATTGAGCCGAATTGGCTTCGGCTTCGTTCCGTCCTAGGCTCGATCGTAAGCCGCAGGTGTCGGTTGGTCTGCGCTCCTGCTCCACCTCCATGGATTGGTGGAGATCACACGTCACATAAAGTCTCCATCCGAGTCGGACTCTGATGAAGATTCCTCATCGCTCGGCGCGTTGACTTTGGAGAGATACATCGGAGAATTGGTTGCACGCTGCCACTCACCATCCCTATATCTCCACTGGCTGGACTGGGTGGGATCAAGTACCATATCATTGCGATCTACATCAACGAAGCCCATTTGTTCTGCACGGGCTCTCGCTTCATCATTAGCAGGACGCCAGTTCACCAGCGGCCGTTCGCCGTCTTGCCGTAGTTGGTGCTCGAGCAGAATATCGCCGGCGTTGCCGGCGAGCGGATGAGCAACCTGAAAATCCACGATTGATGTGACGTCAGTTCGTCCGGGGAACTGTTCTCGCCACCGTTGGCTGGTGAACTCAGTCGCCATAGGAAATCCGGCTTCCGTTCTTTGGAGGCCGACGCTCCTATTTCCCAGTTGGTAGCTGTAATATCGGGCGGCATCAGAATCGTTTCGGATCGCGAAACTGCTAGCGACATCCGCGGTGCGCCTAGCTCTTTCGGATACAAATTCTGAGTATTCTTGCGGATTGTTGGCAATATGATTGATTTCTTCACCATGAAAGCTCCTCACCCGTTCCCGGAATTCGGCTCGGTCGATCTCAACAACGGGAGGTCTTGAAGTGAGGCAATAACTCGGCTGCGAGGATGAGCTGGCACCTGAATCCTGCAATCCCATTCTACCGAACGCGTCCGCGAAATCGTCGGCATTCCCGTGCTCCGGGGAGCTTGCGTAATGATACTCATCATCGGATGGAACATCCGACCAATTGTTAATTCGACCGTCCATGACGACCACACTCCTATGGCTGTTGCATTGTGTTCAGGTCATTAGACCTGACTCCCCGATAAGCAGCCTAGCTGTCTGTAAGCTGACGCCCGACAAATAAGCGGAAAACTAAATTCGCTGAAACGATAGGGCGAGCCGGCGAGTCGATCAATTTTTGACGCTCATCGAGCGCGGATTGCGCGAGCGCAAACGCCTCCGCACCGTGCTCGGCAGCGTCGGGGATCGCCGCACTGGTCGCGGCTACGCTGATCCCTTCGATGGCGCGGGCGCCGTCGACCTACGTCATCGGCGCCAAGACGTTTGCCGAGCAATATGTGCTCTCCGCGCTGATCGAGCAGCGGCTGGCGGCGGCGAGATTGCAGGCCTCGTCGCGCGAAGGCCTCGGCTCCAGCGTAATTTTCCAGGCGGCCGATAACATCGACGTCTATGTGGATTATTCCGGCACGCTGTGGGTCAACCAGTTTCACCGCACCGATATGCCGCCGCGCGAAACATTGCTCGCCGAGTTGAAGGAGATCCTGGCACAACAGGACATCACTCTGCTCGGCGCGCTCGGTTTCGAGAACGCCTATGCGCTGGTGATGCCGCGGCAGCGCGCCGATGTACTCGGTATTCATTCGATCACCGACTTGGCTGCGCACGCGCCGACGCTGTCGATTGCCGGCGACTACGAGTTCTTCTCGCGCCCCGAATGGATCGCGCTGCACAAGGCCTACGGACTCTCATTCCGCACGCAACGGCAGATGCAGCCGGATTTCATGTATGCGGCAGTGGCTAGCGGCGACGTCGACGTCATCGCGGGCTATACCAGCGAGGGGCGGATCAAGGAATACGACCTGGTGACGCTGGCCGATCCCAAGCACGCGATTCCGCCCTATGATGCGGTCCTGCTGCTGGCACCGCGGCGCGCGCACGATGCGGCGTTACAGGAAGCGCTGAAGCCGCTGCTAGGCCGGATCGACATCGCGACGATGCGAGATGCCAATTTGCGCGCCAGCGGCAGTGATGCAAACTCCTCGCCCGCCGCGGTGGCGCGTTGGCTGTGGCAGAGGATCGGTGGGCGGTAGACGCAGCCAGTGTGCCGCCGATATTCTTGCCATCCGGGTCATGCAGTACGCGCATTAAGACACCATTTCACGAACAGTCTAGTTGCTCCAAATACGTTCCCCACACTTGCACTCCATGAGCGGCACGGTTTCCCTGCGACCGGATGAAGGAACGCGCGAACGAGCTGGTTATGCCCGAACAACTGGGACAGCGCCGCTGTCAGTCCATTGCTTGAGGCGGGTTTGATTGCTGATCTTGGGTAGGCTCTTCCACTTAATTCGGCCGTGAATACGCCAACCCGATTACATTCTTGGAAATAAGTAACTCGAGCGAAAACGTGCAATTTGCCTTCGACACGTGTCCTGATCGCGCAAAGATATTAATTTCCACGTCCTGGAACTCAAGAAACTGGTTGTCCAGAGGAAAATACGCCTTATACAATGCCTCTTTCAAAACAAAGAGATCCCGCCGCTTGAGCGTATGTAGATCGTACATGCGCTGCTCGCTAGGGGTGGCAATCAATTCGATCAGGTTCTCCGGCAGAGGTTCATTAGGCTCAATGTCGATGCCGAGAGCTGCAATCCTTTTCGTCCCCGCAATAGCGGCGGCTGCTACTGTATCGTGGTGCGCCAAAGATCCGACGACGCCGGCTGGCCAGATCGGAACACCAGAGCGCGTCTTTAAGATCGGCATTGGTGGGAATCCCAGCTGCCCAAGAAGTGTTCGGGCAGCTACCCTTGCGGCACCGCTTTCGCGGCGGACTTTGGGAACGGCGCGTCCCATAGACATAACTTCGGAAGTGTACAAGGTGGATTCGTCGCCCCTTTCTATTGGACGAATGCCGACCGTGATGTTCTGTTGATCAATCGTGATAATCTCCATTATTTGGCCCCGTTGAGCTTTTTGAACACTTCGACGTCGATCAGAGCGGGCGGCGGGCCACATATCGGCTGCTTCACAACTTGGACCACCGAGCCGATTCCCGCCTTGTGGGGTATTTGGGGCTCGAGACTGACCTTCGAACTCAGAACATTCGGAGAAAGTTCTTTGGGTCTATTTGAGAGTCCCGATTAAGGCCGTTGCAATGGCCCGAGCCAGAACTTGGCGGTTTTCTGGATTGCTCACCATTGTCGCGTGGTTGCCTGGCACCGGTACCGCATGAATGGATCCCGCATTCAAAACTAGGTCCCAATCCCGCTTTGGCAAGTTTGCCCTGCGATCTAGTTGTTTGTCGGGTGGTACCCAACGACTGATGAGAGGCTCGCTGGCATAAAACTGATGTATCTCAATTGGGAGCGACGGAACTCGATACGACTGTAGTGCCCGGTGAAATTTCGCGGCCCTTTGATACATCGAAACGTCACTGTGGAGATCGTGATCTGGGGGTAACGCTCCTATTTGCCGCGCCTTTTCAAGCAACTCAGTAATGGAACATTGTTCACTGTAGCGTTCCAAGACCTCGCGGTGTTCATCATGCAAGATTCCACAACGCCCCAAAACAAATTCTCGCGCCAGATTGATAAATGATGCGTTCGAAAATTCTGCAGGTAGAGTAACATCGATGAACGCCATGAATGACACGACTTCGTCGATACTCAGTAAGTGCTCGACAATTGCATAAGCCAGGATTGCACCTGATGAGTATCCAGCAAAGCGGTATGGGCCCCGTGGCTGGATCTCTTTAATAGCAAGGATCACCTCTGCGGCCATCGCCTCAAGAGTTGGTGGACAAGCGTCATTGAAGGGCGGCCATGGCAGAGCGTAGACGGGGCAGTCCACATGCATTTCCGCCACCAAACCGAGGACATAGGAACAGTCTCCAAAACCTGTGGGGACAAAGAAGAGCGGTGGCTGCGATCCGGTTGGTCGAACGGAAATCACTCCCCGGTCACTGGGCTGTCGCTCCGCACGAATCTTCAATGCAAGTTCCTTCAGAACAGGGGCTTGGAAGAGGTCGGCGGCGCTAAAGCTCAGCCCAAGATCTAATGCTCGACTGAG
>NZ_JACMYO010000131.1 GCF_020889685.1 Bradyrhizobium oropedii | reverse complement strand
CTAGAGCCAGCGCGAGACGGAAAAGATCAACAGGCCGACGAGCCCTCCGACGACGGTTCCGTTGATCCGGATGAACTGCAAATCGCGTCCGACCTGCAGTTCGATCCGCATGATCAGGGTTTCGGTGTCCCAGTTCTCGACCACCTTGCGGATGAAGGCCGCGATCTCCTGCCGCCGCGATGCGACTGCACGCAGCGCGGCAACACGAAGCCAGCGGTTGATGCGGTCGCGCATGTCGGCATCGTCGCGGACCCGCGCGGCGACCGAGATCAGGGCGGTTTCGATGGCGTCTGCGATTGCGGCCGTGGTCGCCGCGGAGTTCAGCCGCGTTTCGATGGCTTGCCACATCGCGTCGATCTGCCGGATCACGGCGGGATTATCCAGCATGTTCTGCTTCAGCTCCTCGCCCCTGGCGAGGTATTCGGGATCGGTGGCGAGCCGATCGATCAGGCGCTCGATCTCGGCCTTGAGTTCGACCCGCCAGGGATGGTTCGGCTCGCGCATCTCTTCGAGCGTCTGGCTGATGCCCGAGATGACGCGGTCGGCGACGATGCCATCGACCCATTTCGGCACGAAGCGGTAGGAACGCTGCGAGACCTTCTTGCGGATGGTTTCCTTGTTGTTGGCAAGCGCTATGCTCCCGGATGTGATCAGGCGCTCGACGAGCGCCTGTGCGTCACCATGCGCCCACAACAGCGCCAGCACGCGCGATGCCAGCGGCGCTGCGGGAACGGCAGCGATCCCTTGCCGTGTCCGGCGGGTCAGGAAGGCGTTGAGGTCGGCGCTCGGCGTGGCCTGCAGCGCCTGATGGACCGCCGAGACCGTGCGCTGTGCCGCGCTGCGGGCGTGCGACGGCCGCTCGATCCATTGCGCGGTCCAGCCGGCAATGTCGACGTCGCGGATGCGATCGCCGACCACGCGGGGCGACAGGAAGTTGTTGGCGATGAAGCGGCCCAGCGCATCCGCGATGCGCTGCTTGCTCTGCGGAACGATCGCGGTGTGCGGAATCGGGATGCCGAGCGGGTGTCGGAACAGCGCGACGACGGCGAACCAGTCGGCGCAGGCGCCGATCATGCCGGCCTCGGCGAAGGCGCGCGGATAGGCCAGCCACGGCCAGTGCGGCTGGGCCATCGAGGTTGCCAGAAAGACCAGCAGCATGAGCACCAGCAGCGCTGTGGCGAGGGCTCGCATGCGACGGAGGTCGCGCAGCCTGGTGTCCTCAGGCGGAAGCACGGCGCGGATATCCAATTGCTGTCGAACGCCTCATGCCGTCGCGACGCCGCGCCGCGGCGCGAGCCCGGCCGCGATCACCGCATAATGTTGCCGAACGCCGGCGCTGCCATGGACCCGCTCCAGCCGGCGCACGGTGAAGTGCCCCTTCGCGATCTTCTGGAAATGGTCCATGAAGATGACGTTGACGGTCGCGCCGAACGCCGCGCCGATGATCGGGACCGCGCCGGCCGCGGCCTTATCCGAGACCACCAACCCGAACCGGGAGACGATTTCGCTGACCAGGTTGGAGATCACGGGGGCGGAGGCATCGACCGCGCCGCGCTCCAGGATGTAGGCGGCGGCATCGCTGGTGTATTTGCTGATCAGCGCGCGGGCGGCGTAATAGCCGACGTCGACATTCTCGTCGGTCCGCTTGGTGCCGTAGGCGAACACTTCGAGACAGGCGAGCCGTGCCTCGATGTTGGAGAGATCCTCGCCCTGGTGCCTTGCGATTTCGGCAATCGCGCGCAGCATCAATGTCGTCGTCAGGGGCAGTTCGACCGCCAGCGCACCGAAGCCGAACAGGCCGCTGACGCCTCCGGTTACGCCTGCGAGAAACGACGAAAAGGTGATTGCGGGTGTGGGGGGCGGCTTCTCGTCGAGCGTGTCGACGGCAACTTCCAGCCCCTTCATGACCGCCGTGCGCACCAGCCCGCTGAGCTGGCGATTGGCGGCCTTCGGCAAGAGATTGAGGACGCGATTGACGGGGATGCCCGCATAGTCGGCGATCCTTGCCGCGAGGTTGGAGCCCTCCAGCGTCTTGACTGCGGCTAAGAGCGCGGCGTGATCGTCGGGAGGGAGAACAACGAGCTGGGTGACCTCCTGGCTCATTGATACCGCAGAATTGGCCGTATGCCGTTGAAGCTCGCCAGGATCGCCGAGCCGTTGCTGATCAGTGCGGTGACTTCGGGTGTGATCAGGCCGCCGGGCAAAGCGAGGCCGAGCGCCAGCGTGTTGAGCGCGGCGACGATGGCATAGTTCTGCTTGATCAGGCTGACGGCGCCTTGCGAGATCTCGACCGCCTTGACAAGCTTCCACAGCGAATCCTCCATCAGGATGACATCGGCGGATTCGTGGGTGACCTCGGCGCCATGCTTCATGGCGATCCCGACATCGGCGAAGCTGAGCGCCGGGGAATCGTTGATGCCGTCGCCGACCATCGCGACCCTGCGCCCCTGGCGCTGCAGCTCCTGAATGACGCCGGCCTTGTCGGCCGGCAGCATGTCGGCGAAGTGCTCGGTCAACCCCAGATTCTCACAGACGGCGCGCGCCACCACCGCATTGTCGCCGGTCAGCATGATGCTGTTCTTGACGCCCAGCGCATGCAGCCGCTGGATCACCGAACGGCTCTCCTCGCGGATCTCGTCGGAGTAGGGCACGAGGCCTGCGAGCTTGCCGTCCACCGCGATATAGAGGCTCGAATAGCCGCGCTCGTCGAGCGCCGCGCGATCGAGGACCGAGGCATCGACCGCGATCTCGCTCTGGCGCATGAAGCGCTGGTTGCCGACATGGACGTAATAGCCGTTGACCTGGCCCTCGACGCCGAGGCCGAGGCGGTAGGTGGTCTCGTTGCACGGCGGAATGTTCACCGCGAGCTGCCGGGCCCGTGTGCGCAACGCTTCGGCGACCGGATGTTGCAGCTTGGTTTCGGCGGCCGCGGCAAGTCCGAGCAAATGGTTCGGCGTGATCTGCTTCTGATAGGAGATCACGTCGATGACGGCGGGCGTGCCGTGGGTGAGGGTGCCGGTCTTGTCGAACACCATGGTGTCGATCCCGGCGAGCTTCTCCATATGGCCGCCGCTCTTGATGATCATGCCGGTGCGGGCGGCCAAGGTCATCGAGGACAGCACCGAGGTGGGCGCCGCGACCCGGATGCCGGTGCCGTAGTCGACGATGACCAGCGAGAGGAAGCGGTTGAAGTCGCCCGAAACCATCGCGGTGCCGGTGGCAAGCGCCAGCGTCGGCGTCACCAGCCGATCGGCGAAGCGTTCGGCATGGTTCTGCATGCGGGTGTCGCCGATCGGCGCGGATTCGATCAGCCGCACGATCTGCCCGGCCGTGGTCGCCGTTCCGACGCGCAGCGCACGCAGCGTGATCTGGCCTTCGCGGATCACGGTGGCGGCAAAGGCGGCTTCGCCCTTGCCGCGATGCACCGGCAGGCCCTCGCCGGTGATCGTCTTCTGGTCGATGGTGGCGGAGCCGTCGATGATTTCGCCGTCGACCGGGATCATCTCGCCGGGATACACCACGACGATATCGCCGTTCTGCAGTTCGGCTGCGGGGATCGACACCACTTCGCCGTCGCGCAGCAGCCAGGCCGTCTTCGACTGGAATTCGAGCAGCTCGTTGATCGCTCGCCGCGAGCCCGCAGCGGTCAGGTCGCGGATCCAGTCGCCGAGCTTGATCAGCCAGGTGACGATGCAGCCGGCCAGCGGGTTGCCCTGGAGCATCGAGGCGCTGATCGCGAGCGTATCGAGCACATCGATGTTCAGCCGGCTCTCGTTCGCCCACACCTTCCAGGCACGCTTGGCGATCGGGACCGCATTCCAGAGCATCAGCGGCATGTTGACCGCGGCGATCACCGGGTTGGCGCTGAACGCCATGAACAGGGACAGCGTCGGCAGCGCCAGCGGCGAGCGCCTGGAGACCTCAGGTACGCTGGCGCGTGGCGGACCCGCGTCCTGCACGGCGCTTGCGCAGAGCGTCTTGAGATCGGCCAGGCTCATGCTCTTGAAGCTGTCCAGCAGCATGAGCAGCCGCTGATCGTGAGCCGGATCGTATTCCAGCACGAGGCTCGCGCAGTCGTAATTGATCCGCGCGGTCCTGATGCCGTCCTGCGCCCTCAGCCACCCGAGGCATGTCTCACCGAGCTTGCGATTTTGCCCAAGCGCAGGAACGCTCAGACGAATGCGCCCTGGCATGGAGTGGCAGAAGCGGAAGTCCATGAATTTGCACTCTCGCCCCTGGCGGATCAGGCCGTCGCGCCTTCCGGCTCTGCCTTTTCCGCGTCGCGCATGTTGGCCTGAATCATGTGGTTGAGTGCAAAGATCGCCAGCGTGACCCAAACCGGCGTCGCCGCATTGGCGCCGACCTCGAAGATGGTGAAGCCGGCAATGCCCGCGGCGAGCAGAATCTTCAGATCGACCACGTTTCCGGTGGCGACCTTGATCCCGTCGTCGAAGTCCTTGAAGAAATCGACGACGACCCTGGCCGTATGCGAATGCTCGGCGAGGTACTCGGCTTCCTGCCCGATCTTGGTCGCCAGGGCATCGATCTCGTTGGCCGGTGGCTTGAAGTGGCCGCCGGTGTGGTGCTCCAGCCGGCCGTGAAATTCGTCGTGCCGGTCGGTGTCGTAGTGCAGCACGATGCTCCCCGTCGCCGGGTTGACGATGACCTGCTCGATGCCGGGAATGACGCTGAAGGTCTGCTTGATCTGTTCGAGAAGCTCGGGGTTTTCCTTGGCCGACGGCACCTTCATGCGAATCCGGCCCGGAACCTGATGCGCAATCTGCAGCTTCATCTTGGTCATCGTAGTCCTCTAACAGCATTCGAACGCCGGCGCGGGACGTGCATGATGCCGTCGTCAAACACGATTGCCTGCAGCGCCGGTCTCACCATCGCACGGACGGTCGCCGGCACGTGTCGTCGCCTCGTATCCTGAGCGTTCGGCGCCCGGCTCAGGCCGCGGAGTGGGTCCGGCCCTCTGTCGCCGTCGCCTTTTCCTGCGCCTGGCCTTCGGCCTTCACTTCCGCGACGATGTCGTTCACCTGCTCATGCGCCTCGGCAAACATCTCGCGCGATTTCTGCGCGAATTTGTAGGTGCCGCGAACCGTGGACTTGAAGAGCGGGTTGAGCGCACCGGCCAGTTTCGGCAGGTATTTCGGCGCCGCGACTGCGGCGACGCCGAGTGCAAGTCCCGGCAGCAAGGCAGCTTCGAACACGGCAGCGCCCACAGCCACCACCGCGACAACCGCAACCGTCTTGTTGATGCCGCCGCCTTCCTCGGAATCCTGTTCGGGGGCGTCATGGTGGAAGGCGGTATCGTGACTGCTACCATTGGTATTCGGGTTCATCGGAAATCCCTTATGACCGCTCAACTGACTGCAGTTTCATCAATAACGGCGGATTGAAATGGATTCATGACACTTTGATAACAGTCGTCCGGCCCTTCGCGGCGGCACGGTGACGCAGCGCAGCAGGACGCAGATTCGCGGATCGCGGCCGCGCCCGCACGCGCGGTGGAACCCGCCGGCATTCATGCTTCGATGCGTCTGGCCGTGTTTACACAGATCGATCCGGCGCAAGCCAGACCCGGCGCTTTCCGGGTATCGGCGGCGCTTGTCCTACCGGTCCCACGTCACCGGCAAATCCAGCAGGCCGCGGAATGCCCAGCCGCCGACCCGGGCCGGCTGGCCGTCGATCAGGCGCAGATTCGTCAGCCGGTCGAAGATCGCGGGCAGTGCGACGTCGGCAACCATGGCGCGCGAGGCCCAGGCGCCGGCGCAGAAATGCGGACCGGCGCCGAACGCGATGCTCTTGCTGGCGTCGCGGCGGACGTCGAACCTGTCGGGCTCGCTGAAATGCTTCTCGTCCCGGTTCGCCGAGCCGAACATCAGGAACACGCGTTCATTGGGCTCGAAGGCGATGTCCCGGATCGTCCATGGCTTTGCGATCCGCCGCGGCGACATCCCGATCGGCGAGATCCAGCGCGCATATTCCTCGAACACCTGCAACCACGGGACCGTGCCGCCGGTCGCCAGCGCGAGCTGGTCGGGATGGGTCAGCAGCACCCATACCGAGCCAGCGATTGCGTCGCGCGGCTCGTTCTGGCCGCCCGAGATCGCAAGCTTGATGTTGGCGCGCACGCTCTCCATCGGCATGTCGGTTTGCAGCAGCACGCCGAGCAGGCTGAGGTCGGGCGTCTTGCGCAGCCTTGGCGCCATGTCGTCGATCGCAGCGTCGATGCCCGAGGTCGCCGCATGGCAGCGCGCCTCGATCGCGGGATCGCCGACGTAGTTGGCGATACCGTCGATCATGCCCTGCGACCAGGCGTTCATGTCCTGGAAGCGCATGTTGGTGAGGCCGGTGATCGATTTCAGGCATTCGGCCGAGAACGGCAGCGCGAAGGCCTGCACGAAATCGACCACCCCATCCGGCTTCAACTCGTCGAGGATGCGCGTTGCGTGTCCGGCGAATTGCGCGGTCCAGTGCGATCTGACGGTCTTCGGCGAGATCGCCGGGAAGATCGCCTTGCGCTCGTTCATGTGCGCATCGCCGTCCTTGCGCATCATGTTGTGGCCCATCAATTTGTTCATCAGCCCTTCGGGCTGGTGCGATGAGAACACGTCGATCTGCTTCTCGGAGACGAAGATATCGTCGCGGTTGCACAGCAGCGTGCTGCCGAGCTGCGGCACGAAGGCGATCGGCGCCTCCTTGCGCATGCGTGCGAGCGTCGGATAGGGGTCCTGCCAGAAGGCAGGGACGTCGATGTCGAAATGGGGAGCGGTGCTCACGACGTGATCTCAGGTTGGCCTCAGGTTTGAACCGAGCATAGGCCGGCAGGCACCGGCGGTCTGTCCCTACCGTTTGGGACAGAGAGGCCCATCGTTCAAGGCACCCTCAATTCAGCCGTCGTCCGGACGCCATCAGCCGCAGCGCGATCGCGAACAGCTCGTTCTGCGAGGAGATGCCGAGCTTGTCATAGGCCCGCTTGCGATAGGTGAGGGCGGAATGCAGCCCGATGCCGAGATCGGCCGCGATTGCTTCCGAGCTGAGGCCCGACAGAATCCGCAGGCAGACCTCCTGCTCGCGCCCGGTCAGTCTTGCCAGCGGCTCAGCGGTCGCGAACAGGGTCTTCAGCCGTTCGATCGGGTCGACATCCAGTACGGGCTCGCGCTGGAAGTGCCGCGCCACCGCTGCCGTCAACGCGGGCGCGACCACGGTCAGACGCGCGATCTGCTCGCGGCTGAAGCGGCCCTGCTCGGTGATCTGGTAGAAATTGACGTAGAAGCAGGTGTCACCGGTCCAGATTGCGGAGGCGAATTTGTCGACGATGTCGGAATCGTCGAAGAAGATCTTGCGGTAGCCGTCGCTGTACATGCGGCGGGCAAAGGTCGGCAGCACGATCGGCGCCGCCTGCGCCTGCCCTTCGAATACCGCATCGCGGTTCGGGTCGGCCTGATGGAAATGTTCGGAATAGGCGATGCCGAGATCGCGCCCGGTCGGGATGTTGCCGACGTCGAGCAGGCACGCGGCGGATCGCGGGCCCGTGAACGAGAACACCATGCAGTGACCGACACCGGCGACGCGGCGCAGCGTGCCGATCAGCGCCTGCGGAAAGCCGTCGCGGCCGATCGCCAGCAACGCCGGCGTGATGTCGCTGATAACAGAGCTTTTGAAGGCGAAATCGGCCTTCATGGTGTCCTCCCTGTGTTTCGGGAAGATTATCAGCGACATTGTCGGGGTGGAAGCGGCGACGTCCCATCTCTTCGTCATTCCCCGGTGCGCAATTGCGCACCTGTGGCTCGCGAAGCGAGAGCCCGGAATCCATCGGACCGCAAGCGCTGTGGTCGAATGGATTCCGGGCTCGACGCTGCGCGTCGCCCCGGAATGACGAGAGGATGTGGGTCGCGGCGGCCTGATGGATTCCGGGCTCTCGCTTCGCGAGCCCCGGAATGACGGAGTGCCTCAGGCGCCCGGCACCTGGTCGAGGAAGCCGGTGATGCTCCTGATCCGGCCGTCCTTCAGCATGGCGAAGTCGGTGCCCTTGATCGGGCTGTCGATGCCGTCGGGCCCGAGGCCCCAGGAGAAGCGGACATGGTCGCCGAAGCCGTTCGGCTCGCCGATCAGCTTGAAGCTGAAGTCCGGAAACTTCTGCTGCACGCCCGCGATCAGGGCGTCGACGCCCTCGTGGCCGTCGCCGCTCATCAGCGGATCGATATAGCGTGCGTCGGCAGTCCAGTTCTCGCTCAGCATCTCGCGGCGCCGGCTCGGCGTTCGCTCGTTCCAGAGGTCGATATAACGGCGGGCGATTGTGGCGTGATCGGTCATGGTGCTCTCCTTCTGCTGTGCCGGACTGTGCGGCTGTCCGGACTATCGAAGGTTTGCCTGCGCCGATCGATTACCTCTGACGTCATCGTGCGCGGAACGGCTACGCCGGTCACGGCCTGATATAGGCCTCCGGGTCGCCGCGCGCGTGCGCCTCCATCGCATCGAGGAAGCAGCGCACCTTGGCCGGGACAAATTGCCGCGCGGGCAGCAGCGCGTGCACGTTGAGCGGCTCGCAGGCATGGTCCGGCAACAGCCGCCGCAATTCGCCGGCCGCGACCGCGGCGCGGGTGTAGCTCGCGGTGACCCGCAGCACGCCGTGGCCGGCGAGCGCCGCCTGCAAACGGACATGGGCATTCGAGCTGGTGAGGCGGGCGCGATCCACCGCGAGATGCTCGACCACGCCGCCGGGCGCGGTGATCGCCCATGGCGGATCGCTGGGGCCCGTCAACAGCGGCAGCTGTCTCAATTCATCCAGCGTGCGCGGCTCGCCGAACTTCTCCAGCAGCGCCGGTGCCGCGAACAGGCCGCGCTCGAGGGTGAAGACGCGGCGGATCACGATGCCGGCCGACGGCAGCGGCGCCTCCAGCATCGCGAACACGATGTCGTAGTTCTCGGCGATCGGGTTGACGATGTCGTGCTCGACGTCGATCCGGATCGCGAGCTCCGGATAGCGGCCCATCACCGCGCAGGCGACCGGCCCCGCGTGATGCGCGCCGAATTCGTACGGCGCCTTGATGCGCAAGGTGCCCGCGACCGCGCTCGACATCGCCAGCGCCTCGCTATGGGTGTCGTGCAGCGCCGCGAACAGCGGGCGCACCTTGCGGTAGATGGTCTCGCCGGAATCGGTCAGCCGCAGGTGCCGCGTGGTCCGCTCGATCAGCCGCAGCCCGAGATTGGCCTCGAGGCGCTGCACCGCAGCACTGAGGCTCGATTTGGGATGTCCGAGCACGCGCGCGGCCGCAGTGAAGCCGCCATGCTCGACAACCTCGCAAAACAGCTCCCAGTCGCGCCATTCCATGGCCGATTGTCCATCCACCGGTACAGTGTGTCCAGCCAAATCGGATTATCCCGATGGCCGGGATCACTTAAACCTCATTGCAAGCAACATTGCATCGGGAGGGTGACATGGCAGTTCACTTGGCTGACGACGACGGAATTTTCCTGCGCAACGCCTGGTATGTGGCGGCGCTGAACCACGAGCTGATCGACGGCAAGAAGCTGGCGCGCACGATCCTGGAGCGGCCGATCGTGATCTATCGCGGCGCCAGCGGAAAGGTGGTCGCGCTCGACGACCGCTGTTGCCATCGCGCCGCGCCGCTCTCGATGGGGCGCGTCGAGGGCGACGACATCCGCTGCATGTATCACGGCATGAAGTTCGCGGCCGATGGCAAGTGCATCCAGATCCCGGGCCAGGACGCGATCCCCGCCAAGCTCGGCGTGCGCAGCTATCCGGTGGTCGAACGCTACAACATGATCTTCATCTGGACCGGCGATCCCGAAAAGGCCGATCCGAAGCTGATCCTCGACTATCCGCCGCTCGAAGATCCCAAATGGCGTGGCTTGCCGGGCTACATGCACTACAAGGCCAACTGGCTGCTGATCGTCGACAACCTCAGCGACTTCGCCCATCTCGCCTTCGTGCACACCAACACGCTCGGCGGTTCCGAGGAATACGCCTACAAGACCAAGCCGGTCGCGATCGAGAAGCTGGACGACGGCTTCCGTGTCGAGCGCTGGCACATGGGCGCCGATGCGCCGCCCTACCACAAGAAGGTTATCCCGAACAAAACCGATATGGTCGATCGCCGCAATGTTGGCCGCATGATCGTGCCGGGCATCTTCACGCTCGATACGATGTTTGCGCCGGCCGGGCAGGGCGCGGAGAAGGGCGTTCAGGTTCCGGGCACCCGGCAATATCGCAATGCGCAGTTCATGACGCCGGAGACGCGCTCGTCGACGCACTTCTTCTGGAACTATTTGCACGATTTCGACACCGACAATCCGAACATTTCGCTGTCGCTGCGGCATTCCCTCGAGGAAGCCTTCAACGAGGACAAGGATTTCATCGAGGCGCAGCAGAAGGTGCTCGACGCCGATCCGGACTATCAGTTGCTCGCGATCGGCGCCGATGCGCCGCTGACCTATTTCCGCTGGCTGTTCGCGCGCAGGCTCGAGGCGGAGAAGAGCACGGCGCGTGCCGCATAGTCGTTGCTACGATGGCTGTTGCCGCCCGGCGGCAGGCCGCGCCGGGATCGCGAGATCGTGACGTCCTGGCGTGGCTGCCGCTTCAGCGGGTTTGGCGTAGAATGATCAAATCGAATTCGTCGGTTCTTGAATAGGGGCAAGGTTTCGACCCGCCCCGGCTAGATCGTTCCGGTGACGATCAATCGGTGAATGAGCTTGCACGAAAACGACCGATCGGAAAGAGGTGCGAGCGCCGGCTGGGTGCAGGACGCCTGGCTGTGGCCGTTTGAAGCCACGCGATTGGCGCTGGACTTCTACTCGCAATGGTACCCAAACCGCGCGCCAGCGGATGCGCCGGGCGACGCGGCGTTGCCCTGGACAACGGCGCATTCGGTCGCGCTTCAACTGCCGTCGATGCGCCTGCTGGATTTTTCGAGTGCGGTCGAGGGCCCTCCGCTGCTGGTCTGCGCGCCCTATGCGTTGCACCGCGCGCAAATAGCGGATGTCGCCCCCGGCCACAGCCTGATGGAGGCGCTAAAGCAGGCGGGTATTGCGCGTCTCTATCTCACGGACTGGCGCTCGGCGGCACCCGAGATGCGATACTTCTCGATCGATACCTATCTGTCCGACCTCAACGTGGCCGTCGACGCGATCGGGCCCCCCGTCGATCTTGGAGGTCTCTGTCAGGGCGGATGGCTGTCCTTGCTCTATGCGGCGCGCTTTCCCGGCAAGGTGCGACGACTTGTGCTTGCAGGCAGCCCGTTGGATGTTTCGGTGCCGTCTGAGCTTTCCAGGATGGTCGCTTCGCTGCCCCAGCAAGGCTTCGAGGCGCTCGTGCGTCAGGGCGATGGCATTGTCAGTGGCAAGCAGATGCTGAAGCTCTGGAGTATCCCGTTCAGCCTGCTTGACGTGGAAGCGGCGCTGCAGCGGCGGCTCGACGTCAAGTCCGAGGATGCACGGGCGCTGCTCGACCGTTTCATGCACTGGAACAGCGATCCCCTTGATCTGCCGGGTACCTACTACCTTGAAGTGACCGACTGGATTTTTCGCCAGAACCGGATTGCGGCCGGACGCTTCGTCGCGCTTGGCCGCAAAATCGATCTTGCGGCGGTGAAGCTGCCGGTCTTCCTGCTTGCTGCGGAGAACGACATCGTCGTTCCGCCCGACCAGGCGTTTGCGACGATGCGGCTGGTGGGCACGCGACCCGCGTGGCTGCAACGAGAGACCGAGCCGTGTAGTCACCTCGGCCTGTTCATGGGCCGCAAGGCTCTTGCCGGTTCGTGGCGTCGAATTGCCCGCTGGCTTCAGTCTGATCTCGGCGAGACCGCGAGCGAGCGATCGCGGATCAGCGCGTGAGGTGTGAAGTGAAATGCCCCGAACTGCAATTTTGCAATCCGGGGCATCCGAGATCTATCGCGACAGCAAGCGTCGCGCTTAATCGTCGCGCCTACTTGGCGGCGACGACCATGATCTCGACATTGTACTGCGGCGCCGCGAGCTTGGCCTCGACGGTGGCGCGGGCCGGGGTGTTACCCTCCGAGACCCAGGCGTCCCACGCCGCGTTCATTTCGGGGAACGTCTTCATGTCGGTGATGTAGATCGTCGCGCTGAGCAGCTTCGACTTGTCGGTGCCGGCCTTGGCGAGGTGGCCGTCGATGATCGACAGGACGTCCTTGGTCTGGTCGGTGACGCTGCCGCCCGCGGCCTTGCCGGCCACGACGCCGGCGAGATAGACCGTGTTGCCGTGCACGACGGCCTGGCTCATGCGCGGGCCGGTTTCGAAACGCTGAATGCTCATTTGGGTCTCCACTTGAATGGCGGAAACTCTCTAGCCTGCCAGCGCGTCCGCCGCCACTGCGCAATTTGCAGCGCTGTTCACGGAAATCGCTCGAAATTGCTCCGAGGTCGCCTCGGCGCAATCAGGCCTGCGGGTTCAGCCCATTCGCCCAGCGCGCGAACAGCGCGATCCGCTCAGTCGGCCAGGCGCCGTCACACGGCATGGTGCCGGCCTCGAGCCGCGCCAGAATCTGCCGGCCATGCCTGGCAACATCCTCCTCCTTCCAGAGGTCGAAGGCGAATAGCATCGAGTTGCGGTCCATCGGCCGGAACAGCGGCCGAATGTGCTGTTCGAACTGCACGGCCTCGTCAGGGCTGGGCAGCGCCACGCTGACTTCGTTCGCGGCTTGCGCATCGCCCGCGCTGGCGGACGGCCGCGCGGCCGGCGTCGCGTTGCAGACCCACCACCAGCGCGGCACCGGCATGTTCGGCGGCGGCTTCGCGTCAGGGCCGGAATTCTCCACCGCGATGCGCGAGCCCCATTCGATATAGGCGACGAAGGCGGCGCGGAATTCCGGATCGGATGGCAGTCCGGCATCGTCGGCGCTCTGCACCATATAGGTGGCCCACAGCGCGCGTTGCTCCGGCCTGATCTCCTTGCCGATATGCTGCGACACCATCCGCCGATAGCCGCCATAGCGTTCGGTGTAGAATCTCGGCCCGCCGAACACTTCGCTAAGCCACGCCGCCACCCGTTCCGGATGGTCCGGCGACATCTCGGCGAATAGCGGGCCGAGCAGCGGGTCCTCCGGCACGTAGCGGCTGTAGAAAATGCGCGTCATGTCGAGCAGCGCCGGATAACCGCCGGCCCATTCGAACAGCGTCGGCTCGTGCAAGGGATCGGGAACGGGATCGTGAAACACGACGTTCCAGTGCATGCCGCTGCAGAACGGCTTGTTCAGCGACGAGCCGCAGCGGCACAGGCTGACGTGCTCCTGCGACGCGCCGGCGTTCTGTGCGATCGGCGCGCCATCCTCGTCGACCAGCGCGACATCACCGGTGACGCGATAGGGACCGTCCTTCGACACTTCGATCTGCGGCGGCCGGCTGACGTCGGACAAGTCGGTATTGCGCTCGGGGCCAATGCCGATGCCGAGCGCGCCGGACGGGCATCTGCGCACCGCGTTGACGAGGTCGTCGAGACGCGCGCCGCTCGGCGCGACGAAAGGCTCCTCGCCGAGATGGAACACAGAGTTGAGGCGATCGGTGCAGAAGCCGGAATGCGCGCAGGTGCCGCGATTGTCGAACACATACGCCTGTTGCCCTGCATAGACGTCCAGCTTGTCCGGCACGCGCCGCGAATCCTTGCCGTCGGCAAAGCCGCGCGCAACATGGCTGTCGTCGCAGAACGGCTTTGTCTGCGATTGTCCGCAGCGGCAGAGTCGCACCGGCGCCTCGGCCGCGATCGGTACGCCCAAATGATCGACGATCGCAATGCCGGGCTCGGGTTCGTAGGGCCCGTTGCGTCTGACGATGATGCGCCTGCGCGCCGCTTGCTGATCGCCTGAGCCTTGGACGGAATTGTCGTCTGTCATGCCTTGCAGTGATCCCTGAACTCGCCCAACCCGTGCGAAGCGTGCTTAGATGGATCGATGGCGGCGCTCAACGAACCAGATGGAAAGTGCCGCGGGAGAGTTGCGATGATCCGCAAGACCAAGCGCAAATATGGTTGCCCGGTCGAGTTCTCGATCGATCAGCTCAGCGGCAAATGGAAGACCGTGATCCTGAGCCGGTTGAAGGTCCGGCCGATGCGCTATGGCGAACTGCGCCACGACATCCCGCAGCTCAGCGACAAGGTATTGACCGAGCGGCTGCGCGACCTCTGCAATTCAGGCTTCGTCAGGCAGGAGCGCGGCGGCGGTTCATCGCGCTACTGCCTGACTAAACGCGGCGAGATGCTGAAGCCGATGCTCCAGGCACTCTACGATTGGGGCGAGGCCAACGCCGACACCTTCGGTGTCCGCTTCCTGAGTGCGGAGGTGGAGTAGAGCGTGTGCTCATAAACGCAACGAGACTCCTTCGGGGCTCGCGTCTGCTTAGCACCCAACAGCGGCGCGAGAGGCGACATTCCGGGACCTCCGCTTTGGGCCAAGATCGGAAGTCGCCATACGAAAACTTGACGACACTCGTCCCCACCCCCACGATATCTCGATAACATGGTGACCCTAAAACGGGCTAAGGGGTCGCTACGGTCGTCCCGATACGGAGATGACGCCTGTTGCAACGGTGAAAATAGGCACCGGCTGGTCGTAGCCCTTGACAGCGATAGCTCCCAGAGCCTGTAGCGGTATCTTTCCTTCGACCACCGTGGCAACGACCGCATCGACCAAAATCTGTCCGTCGGTTGCGGCTGAACACAGCCGCGAGGCAAGGTTCACTGCGCTTCCTATTGCGGTGTAATCGAGTCGGCCTTCATAGCCGATGCGCCCTACGGTGGCAGGACCCATGGCCAATCCAATTCCGAGGCCGATCCGGTGTCCATGCTTGCGCCAGCCGGCGGCCAGGCCCTGAACGACCGATTGCATTTCTATTGCAAGGCTGAGGGCCTCAAACGCCGGATCGGGACAGCTCATGGGAGCATTGACTAACAGCATGAGGCCGTCGCCGGCAAAGCTTGTCAATGTTGCCCCCCGACGATCGATGATCGCTCCCACGGCCTCGTGATATGCACCGAGCACCTTCATGACGGTCTCGGGTTCGGCGCGATTCGAAAACGCCGTGAAGCCGCGAAGGTCGGCGAAGACAGCCACCACTTCGCGACGCTGACCCTCAAGCAAGGCATCGTCGCCGGATCTTTCGACAAGGTCGGCAATCTGGGGTGCCAGGAAGCGCTTCAAGCGATTGATGCGATCCGATTTCTCCTTCGAAAGGCCTAGTTCGCTTGCCATCTCATTGAAGCGGCCAGCCAGTTGCTCGAGTTCATCACCTGTTGAGATGGCGATGCGGTGATCGAACTGTCCGGCACCAACAAGCTGTGCACCTTCTTCGAGCAGCCGGATCGGGCCGGTCATTCGTCGCGCCAGCCAATACGCGAGAACGATGGCAATCAAGGTGCCGATGACGACCAACAGTAGGGAGCGCCAGAGCGCGGAGCGGATCGGGGCGAACGCTTCAGCGGCCGGCTGCTGGACAACTACCGTCCATCTAAGGCTGGGGATTTTCGCGGCCAGGGCAACGACGGGATCACCCTCGATATCTTTCGTTTCGGCGGCGGAGCCGTTGGATTTGGCGATATCGTCTCGGAGACGATTGAATGCACTGGCTGTCGCGTCCCCGCGCAGGACAAGACTTATATCGGGGTGAGCCACCAGACGGCCCGTGTCATCGATGACGAAGGCCGCGCCAGTCTCGCCGATCTTGATGGTGGTGACCACGTCCCAGATCAGCTTGAGATTGACATCCGCAATGGCGAACCCGGTCGCTTGCCGGTTTCCGCTCACAGCAATGGTCATGTGCGGCTCCGAGCCGCGCTGATATCGGACAGGGCCGTACCACACCTTGGACGCACTCCCGCGCAACTCGGCCACGGCCGGGTCACTTGGAAGATTCGCCGCTTCGCCAACGCGGTTTATCGCCAGGCGGGATACCATCGCGTGCTGGACGCCTGCTCCATCGAACAGCGAAACCGAGGAGATGGCCGGCACCTGCCGCAGCAGGCGCTGAGCATCAACTTTGTGCTGTTCGTCCTGGCCTTCCGTCCAGGGAAACTGCACGAGCCATCCAAGCTGGTCGCGAATGCCATCGGTGAAGGTCTGAATCCGATCGGCGGCCGATCGGGATTCCGTCCTGAGGAGTTCGGTGAGATGAACGCGCTGCTCGCGATAGCCAAACCAGGCTTCCCCCATCGCTCCCAACGCCAAGGGCAAAACCACGGCAATGAACAGCGTGAAGAAATATTTGACAAAAAGCGTCCGGTGCGGCTTCGGCACGTGGAGTACCTTTTGAAAAAGCAGCATTCCGACCTGATACTACCACGACATCGTGCCAAAGCAGGCTCACGCTATGTCCGAGCGGACCATCGAGCCGGCCAGTCCCGCCCCACGGCGAGCAGCCCTCACAGACGCCAGTTCCACGGCCAATATCGGCCGGGACGGCCTTGGCCCCAGGCTCGCTGAACCTTTAAGGCGCTCAAAGAACCCACTGTAAAGCCACGTCCGTTTGGAGGCGGCGCGAAAATGCATCGACGCGCATTCCTTGCCTCGACATTAGCCGCGACCCTTGTGCCGCAGTCCTTGGCGGCGCAATCCACGGAGAGGGCCCGTCGCATCGGCTGGGTCACCGCTCAAACGGCGGCAAGCCTTGCGCCCTATGTTGAGGCATTCCGCCAGGGCCTCAGCGAGCGCGGCTACAACGAAGGACAAACCCTTACGATCGAGTATCGCTACGGCGAGGGGATCGACGGTCGTGTACCTGAACTCGCCCGCGAACTGACGCGGTTGCCGGTCGACCTCATCGTGGCACAGGGAACAGCAGCATTCGAACTTCCTCCGCTCGATCTGCCTGTCGTATTCGTGATTAGCGCGGACCCCGTTTCCTCAGGCTTTGCAGATAGTCTCGCGAAGCCCCGCGGCAACAAATCCGGCCTAACCTTGATGGCGGTAGAGCTGAACGGAAAGCGGCTCGACCTGCTCAAGGAAATAGTCCCGGACCTGCGTCGTGTCGCAATTGTTGGCAACCCCGAGCATCCCGGCGCGCATCTCGAGCGCGGGTTTTCCGAAGAGACCGGACGGCAGCTCGGACTCCGGATCGACTACTTCCCCACCGAAACTCGGGACAAGCTCGCGGACTCCCTGGCGAGGATGGCCGACGATCCGCCGCAGGCGATTTCCATTCTTGCCGACGGCTTTGCGATTCAGAATCGGAAGACGATCATTGATTTCGCGATGAGCAAGCATATACCGGCCATATCCGGATGGCCAATTTTCGCCCAAAGCGGGGCGCTCTTTACTTATGGTCCGAAGCTTACGGAATCGTACCGGCGACTCGCTTATTATGTCGATCGGATTTTGAAGGGCGCGAACCCTGCCGATCTTCCAATTGAACAGCCAACAACGTTCGAGTTTACCATCAACATGCGTACCGCGAAGACGTTGAATCTGACCATTCCATCGTCGCTTCTGGCGAGTGCCGATCGAGTAATTGAGTAAGTGAATTGATGGCTCGCACCGTGCAGCCGCGGCAGCGAACCGACCCGATGGGCCTTTCCAGACTTATGCACGGCAGCATCGCATACGTTATTCGATCACCTCATCCGCGCCTGCAACCAACACGGGGGTTGGCTCTAACCCGAGCGCCTTGGTCGTTTTCAGATTTATCAGGAGTTCCAATCGTGTTGAAAGCTGCACAGCGAGATTGGCCGGCTTCTGTCCGTTCAGTATTCGCCCGGCGTAGACGCCCGCACGATAATAGGAATCCTTAATGTCGCCGCCGTAGCTCATTGTGCCGCCAGCTGCCACGAAGTCTCGATACTGATAGATGGCCGGAAGCTTGTATTCGAGGGACTTTGCACCCAACGCCGTGGCGCGGCTCGTAAACAGCGGGTCCGTACCGATAACCATTCCCGCGATTGAGCCGGCAGCGTTCTTGAACGTCGCCTCGATCTCCCTGTCGGTGCTCGCGTGAAAGATAGTCAGCTTGAGACCCAGGACTTCGGCCGCCGCTGTCACTCCGCTCTCAACTGAAGGCGTTAGGGGATTCGTCGGATTCGTCAGTAGCCCAAGCGAGGTACTGCTCGGCAAAAGCTCGTGCAGCAGTTCTAACCGTTTCGGCGCTGTATCGACGTTAATATGTGCCGCGCCCGTGACATTTCCGCCCGGGCTATTGAGGCTGGTCACCAGCCCGGTCCTGACAGGGTCGCCGCCGATTGCAAACACGATGGGAATGGTCGAAGTCGCCGACTTTGCCGCCAACGCAGATGGTGTTGCTGCCGCCAAGATCAGGCTAACTCTTCGCTCAGTTAGCTTGGTCGCCAGCGCAGGGAGCCGATCATAATGATCATCTGCCCATGCGTATTCGAAGCCAACATTCCTCCCTTCGAAATAGCCCGTTTCGCCCAGCCCTTTCCGGAAGGCGGCTATCATTGGACCATAGTCACCAGCCGTTGAGCTTCCTAAGACACCGATAACCGGGAACGCCTGCTGTGCGCGGGCGTTCATCTGCGGCAACGTGGCGGCGCTCCACAGTACAAGCCTGATGAACTCTCGCCGCCGCATGTGTCCACCCTTCAAAGGACAGGCCTATTGATCGCGAGACTAGCACTCTGCGGCAGGCTAGTCGGGGTAATTAAGGAACCCCGGCGTTCAGTGCATCTCCGGCTGGCCAAGCGCGTGAACGGCAAAGCATGCGCTGACTCGGGAAGTCCGAATTGGGCCAAAGGCAGACATCAGCCGCAGCCCCAGCTGTGTCCGCTACAGACGTCGACTCGGACATGGGCCGCGCGCTCCGCCCGGTCGCCCACCCGATTTTCCCCAGTGAGCAAACACGCTGCGACTCTCATGCTGGCAACAGTGGAACAGGCTTCATGAGTTCCGATGTTCGAGGAATTCCTTCACCGGCCCGACGAAGGGGTGCACGAACTGGCCGAGCATGCCGCCGGGGATCGGCTTCACGGTACCGTATTTGACCGGCCAGCGGTCTTTAGGCAGGTGCCAAGTTCCGCCCAGCATATCGAACAGCGGCGTGTGTGCCGCGTAGTTCTTGTCGATGGCCTCGGCGTCCGACGCGTGGTGCCAGTGATGGAATTGCGGCGTGACGATTACGTACCGCAGCCAGCCGACATCCATCTTGATGTTTGAATGAATCAGCACCGATTGCACCGAGATGAAAATAAGATAGGCGAAGATCGTGTCCTGCGGGAATCCGAGCAGGACGATCGGCACCAGCACCAGGGCACGCGTTGCCAATGGCTCGAGGAAATGGAGGCGCGATCCCGAGAGCCAGTCCATGTGTTCGGGTGAATGATGGACAGCATGGATTCGCCACAACCACGGGATCTCGTGATAGGCGCGGTGGGAGATGTATTCGACTGCATCGGCCGCCAGGATCACCAGCACGAAGCGGACGATCGCCGGCAGGGCCGCGACATGCGCCTGCAGTGACGGGCTGATCGCCCAGGCGAAATAGTCATGGGCAAAATGTGTCGAGACCACCAGGAAGACGCCGATCAGAAGGTGGTTGACGCCGAAATAGGCGAGATCGAGCCTCCAGCCGGGGCTGAGCGGCCCTTGCTCCGGCCGCACCCGTGGGAAGACCCACTCGAGCAGCACGAATGCTGCGCCGGTGAAGAATAGATCGAGCACCAGCCAATCGAGGCCGAGATATACGCGCGGCTGGAGAAAATCCGGTGTCGGCACGTAGGGCCCGCCAAGCAGCGTGGCGAGGAAAAGCGCGCTAAGGCCGATCGTAGCGCGCACCCGCGGGCCGCCAAGCACGATCCCGACGACGCCGAGCCAGGCACCGACGACCATGGCGATCGCGAGGGTGAGGCGGAGCAGCTCGACGTCGTAATGGACGCGCAGCTCAGGCGTCGTGAGAAAGGCGGGGTAGCGCAGGCATAGCACCGCAGCGACGCTGAGCACGCCGACCGCGGCGCAGAGAGAACTGCCGATGCGCCCTTCGCCGATGCGCGGCCTTGAACTTTCTTGAGCCATCAACGGTCTCCCAACAAAGACTCTCAAGCGCATCAGCATAGCGCGAGAGTTTTCTCCAATCCAACGCTAGGGTGCGTAGATAGCCGACAAGAGTTAAAATTGCCAAAAGTCAAAGTCCGCAATGGGCCCCGAAGCGGACGTTAAAGATCAGTCTTTCATGCCATCCAGACCGGGATGATCTTTGTAAATGTTGTCCTGAAGCATGTTGTCTATTCGAGCGATGATATCGCCGACCGATGTCCTTAATCTCAGAAGCTCACTTGCTGGAGCAGCTTCTTCGGCGAGCGTGAGCGCCAAGGATAACTCCTCAATGGCCCGCTCTCCGTGCTGTTTAAATCGTGTGGCTGATTTCGCGTCCATAGAACCATCTCGCGGGAACGGTACCTGCCGTTGCAAATGGCAGCATACCTGCCTTTAGACCAAGAAGCCTTGGCCAAACAGCTAGAGCGCTACTGTTCCGCTAATGGCCCAAAAGCGGTAAGGTCCTGGGCGCACCGACGCTTTGCGACTTGGAATGCGTCGGTTGTAGAAGTCCGCAACGGCTTATGCGACGTCCTTGGGACGAGGGATGCTTGGGGGCGAGGGACACTTGCGACATTTCGGAATATTAGAAGAATGCCCCTGAGTTGCCCGACGTGTCAAGTGGCCTGGTCGAACGCCCGTCACCGCCGGCTACTTTGCATGGGGTTGTTTTCGATATTTTGGCCGCGCCCCCTTGCGCCGGTTCCAGGATTTCATGCCGCGCTGGACTGATTGGATTTCCGGCCGGAACCATAAGCGAGGAAAGCTCGTTGTCGCGGGATGTGTTGGGGGCAATCAACACAAGGAATGCTCATGCGCATCCGCATCTCTACGGCGTCCATCATCGTTGCGGCGCTCTCGCTTGGAACACCTGCCTGGGCGCAAGTGCAGGGAACGCAGCCGAACACGCCGTCGCAGGCCCAGTCTGATCAACCCGCCACGATCAAGACCATCCAGGTCGTGGACGTGAAGGAGCTGAAGCCCGAAGTCCGGTCAAGGGTCGAGGCTGTCATCGCAAAGGCAAGCGAAGAAGACCTGAAGAGCCTGCGGGGTTCCATCGACGCCTCCACGGAAGCGACATCCGCGCTCAAGGCGAAGGGACTGAGCTCGGCACAGGTTGTCGCTGTCAATCTCAGCAACGGCATCCTCACACTCTTCACCAAGCTGGCGTGAGCGCTGGGATAGCTTAACGAAATTCGGACCCAATGATAAGAGCCCGCCGGTTCAAACCCGGCGGGCCTTTAACTCACCGCCTTCGCCGCCGCGCGCCCGGCATTGCGGCCCGAGAACAGGCAGCCGCCGAGGAACGTTCCCTCCAGCGAGCGATAGCCGTGCACACCGCCGCCGCCGAAGCCCGCGGCTTCGCCGGCCGCATAGAGCCCGCGGATGATCTGGTGATCCCTGCCGAACACGCGCGAATCGAGATCGGTCTCGAAGCCGCCGAGCGTCTTGCGGGTCAGTATGTTGAGCTTCACCGCGATCAGCGGGCCGTGCCCGGGATCGAGGATCCGATGCGGCTTCGCGGTGCGGATCAACCTGTCGCCGATATAGCGCCGTGCATTGTGCAGGTTCATCACCTGCGCATCCTTGACGTAGGGATTGGTGATCTCGCGGTCGCGCGCCTCGATCTGAGTCTTGATGGCGTCGAGCTGCAACAGGTCGTTGCCGGCGAGCTTGTTCATGGCGCTGACGAGGTCGGCGATGTTATCGCGCACGATGAAGTCGGCGCCGTGCTGCTTGAAAGCCTCGACCGGCGCCGGCGCACCCTTGTTGGTGGCGCGCTTGATCGTCATGCGCCAGCTTTTTCCGGTGAGGTCGGGGTTCTGCTCCGAGCCCGACAGCGCGAATTCCTTCTTGATGATGCTCTGGGTCAGGATGAACCACGAATAATCGTAGCCGGTGCCCATGATGTAATGCAGTTGCCCGAGCGTGTCGGAGCCCGGGAACAGCGGCGCCGGCAGCCGCTTGCCTGACGCGTCGAACCACATCGACGATGGCCCCGGAAGAATACGGATGCCGTGACGCGGCCAGATCGGGTTCCAGTTCTGGATGCCCTCGACGTAGTGCCACATGCGATCGCGGTTGATCAGCCGGCCGCCCGCTTGCTCGGTGATCCCGATCATGCGGCCGTCGACATGCTCCGGCACGCCGGAGATCATGAACTTCGGCGGTGCGCCGAGCCGCTGCGGCCAGTTCTGCCGCACCAGATCATGATTGCCGCCAATGCCGCCGGAGGCGACGATCACTGCCTGCGCACGCAGCGAAAAATCGCCGACGACGTTGCGCGAGGAACTCTTGCCGCGCTCGACGGCCGATGGTTCGAGGATCGCGCCGCTCACGCCATCGACCGCGCCGTTGGTGACGTTGAGCGCATCGACGCGATGACGGAACTTGAACACCAGCCGTCCGCTCCTGGCGGCCTCGCGCGCGCGCCGCTCGAACGGCTCGACAATGCCGGGGCCGGTGCCCCAGGTGACGTGGAAGCGCGGCACCGAATTGCCGTGGCCCATCGCGTCGTAGCCGCCGCGCTCGGCCCAGCCGACGACCGGGAAGATGCGATGGCCCATCGCGCGCAGCCAGTCGCGTTTCTCGCCTGCTGCGAACGCGACATAGGCTTCGGCCCATTTGCGCGGCCAGTGATCCTCCTCGCGATCGAAACCCGCGGTGCCCATCCAGTCCTGCAGCGCGAGCTCGACCGAATCCTTGATGCCGAGCCGGCGCTGTTCCGGCGAATCGACCAGGAACAATCCGCCGAACGACCAGAAGGCCTGGCCGCCGATGCTCTGTTCCCCTTCCTGGTCGAGCACGATGACGCGCTTGCCCGCGTCGGCGATCTCGGTTGCGGCGACCAGACCGGCAAGCCCGGCGCCAATCACGATCACATCTGCGTCGTCAGCCATTTTGATTTCCCCCGTCCCGCCGGAATTCAAGACCGCGTCGTTGCGCGCGGTCAACGCCAAATGGACCTTGCCTGTGGCGGCGAGGCACCAAGTTGTTGCGGCAAGTTGTTCCAGTTTGGGACCTTTTCCACGCTCCACTGCAGCGTGGGCGCAACACCTAATTTGAATTTGTTTTGACCGGCTTCACTTGTCTGGACAAAATTCCGCGGCCGCAACACGCTCACGATTGTCTTGCATCACAGACCAAACAGATTCGGTTTCGACTGGGGCTGGCCAAAATGAAGTTGATGACGGGGTTGCTCGCTGCGGTTCTCCTGCTGGCGGGAATGGGGGCGTCTCAAGCAGTGGTCAGGATCGCCGACGATCGCGGCGGCAAGATCGGCGTCTATGTCGACAGGTATCAAGACCTGCGCACGTCGGGCGAGACCGTGATCATCGACGGGCTGTGCGCCTCGGCCTGCACCATCGTGCTCGGCAAGGTTCCTCACGACCGGATCTGTGTGACCTCACACGCCAGTCTCGGCTTCCATGCGGCCTGGGACTACGGCGACAACGGCCGCCCGGTCCCCAATCCCGAAGCCACCCATATGCTGTACCTGATGTACCCGCCGGCGATTCGCAGATGGATCACGGACCGCGGTGGCCTGACCCGGCGCATGATCTTCCTGCAAGGCAAGCAACTGCAGGCGCTGTACAAGCCGTGTTATCTCAACGCCCAGGCCTCGGCGAAGCCCGAGCATTGATCTGCCGGTCTCGGCTTGGCGTCCTCACTCGTCTTGGCCGGCAACCCCGGCATGGCGGGGCAAGCACCGGAAACCGCCTCGCTATCATTTGACGGCCTGCGACCGCCATTGCGCTTGCTGCCTGCCGGAACCCGGCCTATCTCAACCTCATGGTTCAGCCGATCTCCACCCGATCCGAGCTCATGACGGCTCCGCAGGGCCGGGTGGCGTCGGCGATCCTGTGGGGCGCCGCCGGCATCGGCGGATTGGCCCTGCTTGCCGCTGCCGCGCTCTGGTTCCACTACGGGACCGCGGTGTTTTTCGAAATGATCACGGCCGGCATCTCCGCCTGCTTCTGACAAGGACGCCCTTGCATCATGCCCCGGACCACGCGCCCATTGGTGATCTTCGCTGCCTTCGCGGGCAGTCTGGCGGTCGGCCTGTTCCTCATGCTGTGGGCGGTCGGCGGCTTGCGCACCGTCGCCGCGCCGGCCGCGATCGGCGGGCCGTTCCAGCTGACCGACCAGGTCGGCCAGACCGTCACCGACAAGAACCTTCAGGGCAAGCCGACGCTGATCTTCTTCGGCTTTACCCATTGCCCGGACATCTGCCCGACCTCGCTGTTCGAGATTTCCGAGGTCCTGAAGGCGATGGGCAAGGATGCCGACCGCGTGAATGCCTATTTCGTCTCGGTCGATCCGGAACGCGACACCGCCTCGGCGATGAAGGACTACCTTTCGAGCTTCGATCCGCACCTCAAGGGCCTGACCGGCGATCCCGCCGCGATCGCCAAGGTGCTGTCGAGCTATCGCGTCTACGCCAAGAAAGTGCCGCTGAAGGATGGCGACTACACGATGGATCACACCGCGCTGATCTATTTGATGGACCGCGACGGCCATTTCGTCGCGCCGTTCAATCTGAAACGGACGCCGGAAGAGGCCGCGGCCGATCTCAAACGGTATCTCTGATCGCTATTTCCGGTTGAGAAATAGCCCAATCGGCGCTCGCATCACGCGCCGGATGGTCTATAAGCCGTTCAATTTCCTGAAATTGCCGGTTATGCCAAATTTGCCTGCCCAGCCCTTTGCCGTCCGCTCGCGCCAGTTTCGCCTGGCCGCGGGAATGATGGCAGCCGTCGTGCTTGTCATGGGGGGGCCTGCGGTCGCGCAGACGCCTCCGGCACAGGCCCCGGCTGCAAAGAACGCTCCGGCTCCGGCCCCCTCCACCAAGGCGGCCCCTGCACAAGCGGTGCC
>NZ_JACMYO010000130.1 GCF_020889685.1 Bradyrhizobium oropedii | reverse complement strand
GGGGTGAGGGGCAGCTTCCGCGAGTTGTGATCGCGGTAAGACCTGTACCCCCTCACCCGGAACGCATCTGACGATGCGTTCCGACCTCTCCCCGCAAGCGGGGCGAGGTGAAGCGGAGACCGCTGATCCATCCCTCTCCTCACGGGGAGGGATTTTTCATACCCGCCATAGGTCGGGCCTGTCCCGTCGGCGCCAAACGACTAAGATCGCGCAAAAAAGCGCGACGACACGAACACGACCACGAGGAGGACGATCTTGGCACCCACACCCAAGGCAGAGAGCTATGTCTGCGGCATTTCCGATACGCCGCTGCTCGGTGAAACCATCGGCCGCAGCCTCGACCGCGCACGCGCGCGCTGGGGCGAGCGCGAGGCACTGGTCTCTCCCAGCCACAATGTGCGCTGGACCTGGAACGAATTCGCCGAGCGGGTCGAGGCGGTGGCGGCGGGCTTCCTCGCGCTCGGCCTGCAACGCGGCGAGCGGATCGGCATCTGGTCGCTGAACCGGCCGGAATGGACGCTGACGCAATTCGCCGCCGCGAAAGCCGGATTGATCCTCGTCACCATCAACCCTGCATATCGGCTGAGCGAGCTCGAATTCGCACTACGCAAGGTCGGCTGCGCCGCGATCGTGACCGCGACCGCATTCAAGACCTCGGCCTATATGGAGATGATCAACACGCTGCTGCCCGAACTTGCGAGTTCGGAGCCCGGCCAATTGCGATCGGCGCGACTACCGCAATTGCGCGCCGTGATCCAGATCGGTGGACCGGCCGCATCAGGCACCATTCCGTTCGAGCAGGTCGCGCAGATGGGCGGGGAGCGCCATCGCGAGCAGCTCGCCGAGCTCGGCGACAGCCTGCAATTCGACGACCCGGTCAATATTCAATTCACCAGCGGCACCACGGGCTCGCCCAAGGGCGTGATGCTGACCCACCACAACATCCTCAACAACGGCTATTTCACCGGCCGCGCCATGCGCCTGACCGAACAGGACCGCATCTGCATTCCGGTGCCGCTCTATCACTGCTTCGGCATGGTGATGGGCAACCTCGCTTCCGTTACGCTCGGCACCACCATAATCTATCCCGGCGAAGGCTTCGATCCGCTGGCGACGCTGACCACGATTGCGCAGGAGAAATGCACCACGCTGTACGGCGTGCCGACGATGTTCATCGCCGAGCTCGACCATCCGGAATTTTCGCGGTTCGATCTGTCGTCGCTGCGCACCGGCATCATGGCCGGCGCACCCTGCCCGATCGAGGTGATGAAGCGCGTCAACACCGAGATGAACATGCGCGAGGTGACGATCGCCTACGGCATGACCGAGACCAGCCCGGTGAGCTTCCAGAGCGCGACCGACGATCCGCTGGAACGCCGCGTCTCGACTGTCGGCCGCATCCATCCGCATGTCGAGGTCAAGGTGGTCGATCTCGACGGCAAGGTGGTGCCGCGCGGCGAACGCGGCGAGCTCTGCACCCGCGGCTACAGCGTGATGCTCGGCTATTGGGACGAGAAGGAAAAAACCGGCGAGATGCTCGACGCCAATGGCTGGATGCACACCGGCGATCTCGCCGTCATTGACGACGAAGGCTATTGCAACATCGTCGGACGCATCAAGGACCTGGTGATCCGCGGCGGCGAGAATCTTTACCCAAGGGAGATCGAGGAATTCCTCTACCGCCACCCAAAGATCCAGGACGTGCAGATCTTCGGCGTCGCCGATCAGCGCTATGGCGAGGAGCTGTGCGCCTGGGTCAGGGTCAGGGCCGGCGAGACGCTGACCGCCGACGAGGTGCGCGCCTTCTGCCAGGGCCAGATCGCCCACAACAAGATCCCGCGCTATGTCGAATTCGTCGACGAATTCCCGATGACGGTGACCGGGAAGATCCAGAAGTTCGTGATGCGCGACGCGGTGGAGCAGCGGCTGGGATTGAAGGCGGCGAAGACGGCGTGATGCTCTTTCTTCTCCCTCGCCCCGCTCTTGCGGGGAGAGGGCTGGGGTGAGGGGCTGCTTCCGCAAATGAGGTTGAGCTGAGCCCGCGGAAGCTCCCCCTCACCCGGATCGCATCTGACGATGCGATCCGGCCTCTCCCCGCAAGCGGGGCGAGGCGTGAAGAGTCTTAAACCAGCAGCCCCTGCTGCTTCGCCAGATCCTTCAGCGACACCAGCGGCCGGGCGCCGATGTGCTGGATCACTTCGGCCGCGGCGAGCGCGCCGAGACGGCCGGCATTCTCATGGCCGACATTGCGCACGAGGCCGACCAGGAAACCGGCGGCGAACAGGTCGCCGGCGCCTGTCGTATCGACAAGCTTGTCGATCGGCGAGGCAGGTGCCGATGTGACATCACTACCGGAGATCACGACGCAGCCCTTCTCGCTGCGGGTGACGACGCCGAGCTTGGTGTCCTTGCCGAACTGCTTCAGCGCGGTGTCGAAATCCGAGGTCTGGTACAGCGAGTGCAGCTCGGACTCGTTGGAGAACACCAGGTCGACGATGCCCTTGCGCATCAGATCGAGGAATTCGTCGCGGTAGCGATCGACGCAGAACGAATCCGAGAGCGTCAGCGCGACCTGGCGGCCGGCGCCATGCGCAATCGTCGCCGCCTTCACGAAGGCGTCCTTGGCGTTCTTCGGATCCCAAAGATAGCCTTCGAGATAGATGATGCTGGCGGCGGCGATCTGGGCCGGATCGATGTCGTCGGGCGTCAGGTCCTGCGCGGCGCCGAGATAGGTGTTCATGGTGCGCTCGCCGTCCGGCGTCACCAGGATGTAGCAGCAGCCGGTGGCCGGACCGGTCTTGGCCGGCGCGGTGTCGAAGCTCACGCCGGCGGCGCGGATATCGTGGACGTAGAGCTTGCCGATCTGGTCGTCCTTGACCTTGCCGACATAGGCGGCGCGGGCGCCGAGATTACCGACGCCGACGATGGTGTTCGCGGCCGAGCCGCCCGACACCTTGGTCGCCACCCCCATGTCGCTGTAGATCGCGCCGGCGCGCGCCTCGTCGATCAGCTGCATCGAGCCCTTGGTCATGCCGTGACGGCTGAGGAATCCCTCGTCGGTCTGCACCAGCATGTCGAAGATCGCGTTGCCGATCCCGAGAACGTCATATTTTGCGTCAGCCATAGACCTGCCCTGTGTTAACGCCACCCAACAAGAGCCGCGACCTATCACGTTACGCCTTGGGGCAGCAAGCCGGGCTCCACGTTCCGTCATCCCCGCGCCCTGTTAGCCCGTCAGCCTGAGGTGCGAGCGGAGCGAGCCTCGAAGGATGACGGGCTTAGCTCGGTGCCACTGGCGGCAAGGCGCGCTGCTGCTATAGAGGACGCCATGTTCCGTTCCTTCCTCACGGTTTCCTCGGGAACGCTGGCCTCGCGACTCCTCGGCTTCGTGCGCGATTCCGTGATCGCGGCGCTGCTTGGCGCGGGGCCGGTGGCGGATGCCTTCCTGGCCGCGTTCCAGCTTGTGAATGTTGTGCGACGGCTATTGTCCGAGGGCGGACTGAATGCTGCGCTGGTGCCGGCCTGGCTCAAGGTTCGCGACGGCGATGGCGAGGCGGCGGCGCGCGCTTTCGCCGGCCGCGTGCTCGGCACCGTCAGCGCAGCCGTGATCGCGGCCGCGCTCGTGATCGGCGCGCTGATGCCGCTGGTGATCGCGGCGATCGCGCCGGGCTTCGTCGGCCGCGACACGCTGCAACTCGCGGTCGATAACGCGAGGCTGATGCTGCCCTATCTCGCCTTCGCCGGCCCGGTCACCGTGATGATGGCGCTGCTCAACGCGCAGGGACGCTTCGCGTTGACCGCGTTCTCGCCGCTGCTGTTCAACATTGCGCTGATATCAGTGATGGTCGTGCTGCTGATGCGGCAGCAGGATCCGGTGCAGGCCGCGCTGGTCATGGCGGCCACGATCGGCGTCGCCGGATTGCTGCAACTGTCGATGCTGGCGCTGCGCGGCGCCAAGCTCGCTTCGCCGCTCCGCGTCTCCTTCGATCCCGAAATGCGCGGCTTTCTCGGCCGCGCGGTTCCCGGCATGGTCGCGAGCAGCGCGCCGCAATGGCTGATGGTAGCCGGCGCGGTGATCGCTTCCACCTCGCCATCAGCAGTGTCCTGGCTCTATTTCGCCAACCGCCTGCTCGAGCTGCCGCTCGGCATCGTCGGCGTCGCGATGGGCACCGTGCTGATCCCGGAGATGACGCGCGCGGTACGCAGCGGCGAATCTACCGCGATCGCGCATGCGGAATCGCGCGGGCTTGAACTCGCGGTCGGGCTGGCATTGCCCGCGACGCTCGGCCTGATGGTTCTGAGCGGACCGATCGTGCGGATGCTGTTCGAGCATGGCGCTTTCACAACGGAGGATTCTGCGGCCACCGCGCAGGCGCTGATCTGGTTGACGCTGGCCCTGCCGGCGCATGTGCTGGTGAAGGCGCTGTCGCCGGCATTCTTTGCGCGCGAGGACACCATGACGCCGCTGTTCGCGACGCTGAAGGCGGTCGTGGTCGCGATCGCAGCCGCCTTCCTGCTCGGCCGCATGTTCGGCGCCAGCGGAATTGCCGCAGGGATTGCGCTCGGCGCCTGGAGCAATGCACTGGCGCTGATCCGCAAGGGGGCCACGACCTTCGGCTTTTCGGTCGATGCAGAGGCGCGCCGCCGGCTGCCCCGCATCCTGGCCGCAGCGCTCGCGATGGGCGCAGCGCTGTGGCTCGCGGAAGCTGCCCTGCCGACAGCCGGCAGCCACGGTTTGCTGCAGGCGGCTTCGCTCCTGGTGCTGATCGCGGCCGGCATCGCCGGCTATGGGCTCCTCTTGCAGCTTTTCGGCGTCGCCGGCTGGCGCGAGGCGGTTAACGCCGTCAGGCAAAGACGCCCCGCGTGACTTGCGCGGGCGGGGCTTAAGTGGCAAACGACGCCGCCAGAGCTTTCTTCCGTTCCGATGGCATCGGAACGGCTGCCATTTCCGGGAATTAGACCATGGCGTTCGTTGAACGGGTTTTCTCAGGCGTCCAGCCGACGGGCAATCTGCACCTCGGCAACTATCTCGGCGCCATCGTCAACTTCGTGAAGATGCAGCAGACCCATAACTGCATCTATTGCGTCGTCGACATGCACGCGATCACGCAGGGCGTCGACGTCTGGGGCGGCCCGGCCGAACTCGCGCGCAACACCCGCGAGGTGACCGCGGCCTTCATCGCCGCCGGCATCGATCCGAAGAAACACATCGTGTTCAACCAGAGCCAGGTTGCCGGCCATGCCGAGCTGACCTGGATCTTCAACTGCGTTGCCCGCGTCGGCTGGCTGAGCCGGATGACCCAGTTCAAGGAGAAGGCGGGCAAGGACCGCGAGAACGCCTCGGTCGGTCTCTACGACTATCCGGTGCTGATGGCGGCCGACATCCTGTTGTATCGCGCCACCCACGTGCCGGTCGGCGAGGACCAGAAGCAGCATCTCGAACTGTCCCGCGACATCGCGCAGAAGTTCAACAACGACTTCGGCGATTCGATCCGCGGCCACGGCTTCAATGAAGGCCTCTATTTTCCGCAGCCGGAGCCGTTCATCACGGGTCCCGCGACGCGGGTGATGAGCCTGCGCGACGGCACCAAGAAGATGTCGAAGTCGGATGCGTCGGACAATTCGCGCATCAACCTCACCGACGACGCCGAGACCATCGCGCAGAAGATCCGCAAGGCGAAGACCGATCCGGAACCGCTGCCGTCGGAGGAAAAGGGCCTGGAGCCCCGCCCCGAGGCCGACAATCTCGTCGGCATCTACGCGGCGCTCGCCGAAATCTCCAAGCAGGAGGTGCTGAACCAGTTCGGTGGCGGCCAATTCTCCAGCTTCAAGAACGCGCTGGTCGAGCTATGCGTTGCGAAACTGGCACCGATCGCCGGCGAGATGAAGCGGCTGGTTGCCGATCCCGGCCACGTCGATTCGATCCTGGCCGACGGCGCCAACCGTGCCCGGATCATCGCCGACGAGACCATGCGGATGACCAAGGACATCGTCGGCTTCATCCGCCCGCGCTGACACCGTCGGCAGACCTGCGCGCTCCCTCTCCCCAACGGGGAGGGAGTATGGCAGCATGGGTTGGTTTGGTTCAGCACCGGGACATGCATGACCACCCAGCGACGAAGCTACGAGACAGGTCACAAGCCGAAATGCCTCGTCATCGTTGACGACACCGCGGAATGGGACCGTGCGGTCTATTACGCCAGCCGGTGGGCCATCCGGGTCGGCGGCGGCGTTTTGATGCTGCGGGTGATCGAGACCGAGGACCAGAACCAGCAATGGCTCGGGGTCGCCGACATCATGCGCGCGGAGGCCGAGGAGGCCGCCAATGAGGCGCTCGACCGTGCCGCCGGCCGCGCCAACGGGATCGCCGCAATCACGCCGGAGCGGGTGATTCGCGAGGGCGATCCGACCGAGCAGATCCTCGACGTGATCGAGAAGGACGTCGATATCGCGATGCTGGTGCTCGCGGCCAATCCGGGCGCTGAGGGGCCCGGGCCGATCATCACCACCATGGCCAAGACCATGGGGGCGTTCCCGATCCCGGTGACCATCGTGCCCGGCGGCCTGACCGACGCCGAGATCGACGCCCTGTCCTAGAGGAACATTCACAACCGTCGTCATGGCCGGGCTTGTCCCGGCATGACGAGGACGGGATGCGAGCCTGCTCCAGCTATTCAGAATCGGCGATAAAGGGCCTGGAACCGCGGTTTTGGCGCTTGATCGCGGGCTTTTTAGTTGCCATTTGAAGGGGGAACCCAACGCGCCGGCCTTGAACCGGCGACGCCGGAGACAGCAGATGTTCATTCAGACCGAAGCCACCCCGAATCCCGCCACCCTGAAATTCATCCCGGGCCGCCTGGTGCTCGACACCGGCACCATGGAATTCTCCTCGGCCGAATCCGCCGCCCGCTCGCCGCTCGCCGAACGGCTGTTCGCCGTGTCAGGCGTCACCGGCGTGTTCTACGGCGCCGACTTCATCACCGTGACCAAGGCGGACGGCGACTGGCAGCACCTCAAGCCCGCGATCCTCGGCGCGATCATGGAGCATTACATGTCCGGCGCGCCGCTGCTCGCCGACGGCACCGCCGGCAGCGACGACGCGCGCGATGAGGAAGACGAGTTCTTCGACGAAGCCGACGCCGAGACGGTCGAGCAGATCAAGGATTTGATCGAGACCCGCGTACGTCCAGCGGTTGCCAATGACGGCGGCGACATCACCTTCCGCGGCTTCAAGGACGGCATCGTCTATCTCAACATGAAGGGCTCCTGCGCCGGCTGCCCGTCATCGACCGCAACCTTGCAACACGGCATCCAGAACCTGCTCCGGCACTTCGTGCCCGACGTGCAGGAAGTCCGGCCGATGTAATTTGCACCGGGTGGGCCGGCCAAGCGCGGTTCACCTTCGATACAACACAGCTGTGGTGGGCATGGCACTGCGCTTTGCCCACTCCAAAGAGGGGGGACGAACAGTGAGCCGGCGAATCGGAAATGGTTCTGACCTTCCGTTCGCCCTGACGTTTGCCCCATGATGATTCTCGCCATCGATACCGCGCTCGACGCCTGCTCCGCGGCCGTGCTCGACACCACCTCCGGCAATACCATCGCCATTGAATCGCAGCCGATGCCGCGCGGCCATGCCGAGGCGCTGATGCCGCTGATCGGACGCGTGATGAAAGAGAGCGGCATCGGCTTTGCCGGGCTCGACCGCATCGCCGTCACCACCGGCCCCGGCAGTTTCACCGGTTTGCGCGTCGGGCTCTCGGCCGCGCGCGGCTTGGCGCTGTCCGCGTCGAAGCCGATCGTCGGACTGTCGACGCTCGCCGCTTATGCCGCGCCCGTGGTCGCCGAGAATGGCGCGCACGCCATCCTGTCGGCGATCGATGCGCGGCATGATCATGTCTATTTCCAGCTGGTGGGTGGCGATGGCAGCCCGCTTCTCAAGCCGAAGGTTACGCCGATCGCAGAGGCGCTGGAAGCCGCGCAGTTTGGCGCGCTGCATCTGGTCGGCAACGCCGCCAATATTCTCGCCGAGCGCTGGCCCGCCGATGCAACGCCGCCGGTGAAGGTCGACAGGCAACCCGCGCCCGATATTGCCTGGGTCGCCTGGGTCGGTGCAGCCGTCGATCCCGACAGCGCGCCGCCGCGGCCGTTCTATCTGCGCGCGCCCGACGCCAAGCCGCCGAAAAACCGGCTCGAAATCAGCACACCACCATCGACATGATCGGCTTTCTGTCACGATGGTGGGGCGGCGGTCCGCCCGCGGTCGAGCCCGCATCGCTACGCGACGCCGCGCGGCTCGCGCAATTGCACGGCGCATCGTTTCATCGCGGCTGGGGCGAAGGCGAATTCGAGACGATGCTGACCGAGCGCAACACGCTGGTGCACCGGCTGCGGCAGGGACGCAACGTGATCGGCTTTGCGGTCTCGCGAATGGCGGCGGACGAAGCCGAAATCCTGTCGATCGCGATCGATACCGGCCAGCGCGGACGCGGTCTGTCGCACGACCTGCTGCTGACCCATCTCGGCCATCTTGCCGGCCGTGGCATCCGCACCATCTTCCTCGAAGTGGAAGAGAACAACGCGCCGGCGCGACGGCTTTATGAAAGGGCCGGATTCGGCGTGATCGGCCGCCGCGAACGCTATTACAAGCAGCCCGGTGGGGAACATTTGAACGCGCTTCTGATGCGGCGCGACTTGTCGTAACATCGGCGCGATGGCAGAACAGCGCCCTGCTCTGCCCCTCAAGGCTCTGGGTCCATGACGACGGTGAAAATCACGCCTGCGCAAAAGAATACCGGCATCGAGGCGCGCTGCGCCGCGACCGGCATGCGCATGACCGAACAGCGCCGCGTGATCGCGCGGGTGCTGGCGGAGGCCATGGATCATCCCGACGTCGAGGAACTGTACCGCCGCTGCGTCGCGGTCGACGACAAGATCTCGATCTCGACGGTATACCGCACCGTCAAGCTGTTCGAGGATGCCGGGATCATCGAGCGCCACGATTTCCGTGAGGGCCGCGCGCGTTACGAGCAGATGCCCGAGAGCCATCACGACCACCTGATCAATCTGCGCGACGGCAAGGTGATCGAGTTCACCTCCGAGGAGATCGAGAAGCTGCAGGCCGAGATCGCGCGCAAGCTCGGCTACAAGCTGGTCGATCACCGTCTTGAACTCTATTGCGTCCCGCTCGACGACGACAGCAAGTCGTAGGCGCGTGCCACGCATCGCCAGACCATGAGCTTCGATCTCGTCATCTTCGATTGCGACGGCGTGCTGGTCGACAGCGAGGTGATCTCCTGTCGCGCGCATGCGGACACGCTGACGCGGCACGGCTTTCCGATCACGCCGGACGGCGTGCTGAAGCGCTTTCTCGGCGTGTCCGATCGCGAGGCGCGGCGGATCGTCGAGAGCGAGATCGGTCGCACGCTGCCCGACACGTTCGAGGCCGAGGTCAAGCACGCGACGCTGAGCTTCTATGCCGACGATCTCAACGCCATCGCGCATGTCGGCGATGCGATCGCCGGGCTCGCCCTTCCGAAATGCGTGGCGTCGAGCGGCACGCCGGAAAAGATCCATCACGGCCTGACCTGCGCCGGGCTCTACGACCAGCTCGCGCCGCATATTTTCTCCGCTACCCAAGTCCAGCGCGGCAAGCCGGCGCCCGATCTCTTCCTGTTCGCCGCCAACCAGATGGGTGCCAATCCCGCGCGCTGCGTCGTGATCGAGGACAGCGTGGCCGGCGTCACCGGCGCCCTCGCCGCCGGCATGACCGTGCTCGGCTTTTACGGAGGCAGCCACTGCACGGCGGAACACGAGGATATGCTGCGCAAGGCCGGCGCGGCCGTAACCTTTGCCGATATGCGCCAATTGCCCGATTTGATCGGCCGGGCCGACCAAAAACACGGCTCGATCGCTGGATTTTCGCCGGTTTAGGCTATATTTGAGCCCCGGCGCCCGGATGGCGCCGTTTCCATTTCGCTCTCAGGGTTCCATGACGACGCCGCGCAAGCTGCACATCAAGTCCTATGGCTGCCAGATGAATGTCTACGATGCGCAACGCATGGTGGACACGCTGGCCGGCGAGGGCTTTGTCGAGACGGCCAGCGCGGAAGAAGCGGATCTGGTGATCCTCAACACCTGCCACATCCGCGAGAAGGCATCGGAGAAGGTCTATTCCGAACTCGGCCGGCTCCGCGTCGCCAAGGATGAGGCGGCGCGCCAGGGCCGCGAGATGAAGATCGCCGTCGCCGGCTGCGTCGCGCAGGCGGAAGGCGCCGAGATCATCCACCGTGCGCCGACCGTCGACATCGTGGTCGGGCCGCAGAGCTATCATCACCTGCCTGCGTTGCTGAAGCGCGCCAAGGAAAACGGCCGCGCGCTCGAAACCGAATTCCCGGTCGAGGACAAGTTCGGCTTCCTGCCGCAGCCGAAGCCAGATGCGATCCGCGCGCGCGGTATCTCCGCCTTCGTCACCGTGCAGGAGGGTTGCGACAAGTTCTGCACCTTCTGCGTGGTGCCCTATACGCGCGGCGCGGAAGTCTCGCGTCCGGTCGGCAAGATCCTCGACGACGTGAAGCAGCTCGCCGACAACGGCGTGCGCGAATTCACCCTGATCGGACAGAACGTCAACGCCTATCACGGCGAAGGCCTCGACGGCCGCATTTGGTCGCTCGGCAGATTGCTGCAACGGATCGCCGAGATTCCCGGCGTCAGGCGGCTGCGCTATTCGACCAGCCATCCGCGCGACGTCGACGACGATTTGATCGCGGCACATCGCGATCTGCCCGAATTGATGCCGTTTGTGCACCTGCCGGTGCAGTCGGGATCGGACCGGATCCTTGCCGCCATGAACCGGAAACATACCGCCGATGACTACCGGCGCGTCATCGACCGGTTCCGGGCGGCACGGCAAGACATTGCTTTTTCATCAGATTTTATCGTGGGCTTCCCCGGAGAGAGCGAGGAAGAATTTTCCGCCACTCTCGCGCTTGTCACGCAAATCGGGTACGCTGCGGCGTATTCATTCAAGTATTCGCCACGGCCAGGCACGCCGGCGGCGGAGATGCGGGAGACGGTGTCAGCAGCCGAGATGGACGAGCGCTTGGGGCGGCTTCAGGAATTGATCGACAGCCAGCAATCGGCCTTCAACCGGGCTGCGATTGGCACAACGGTCGATGTGCTGTTCGAGCGCGCCGCGCGCAATCCGGGCCAGATCGTCGGCCGCACCGCCTATCTGCAGCCCGCCCATGTGATGGCTTCGCCCGACATCATCGGCCAGGTCCGCTCCGTGCGGATCGACAGCCTCGAGCGCTACAGCCTGATCGGCGAGCTTGCGACGCAATCCGCACCCGGCATCATTTCGCAGACCATTGGAGCCTGAAATCCTTGCCAAAAAGCGCATCGGATTCGTCTTCGCTCGCTCCCAGCCGCAAACCTGACCGCGACATGCAAATGCCACCTGAGACTCAGGTCGTCATCGATTTCGACGACAACCGCGCCGCATCCGCGCTGGTCGGCCCTTACGGCCAGAATCTGGCGCTGATCGAGCGGCGGCTCGGCGTCGTGGTCGATTCCCGCGGCAATCATCTCACCATCGCGGGCTCCCGCGACGGCTGCGATGCGGCGCGGCGCGTGCTCGAGACGCTCTATGCGCAGGCCGTCGAGGGGCACGACCTCGATCAGGGCGAAGTCGAAGGCGCGATCCGCGCCGTGATCGCCCAAGGCTCGCTGTTCGAGTTCGACAACAAGACCGCAAAGCCGACGTTCGAGACCATCAATCTGCGCAAGCGTCCGGTGCGCGCCCGCACCGCGGCACAGGATTCCTACATCCGCGCGCTGAAGCGGCACGAGCTGGTGTTCGGCATCGGCCCGGCCGGCACCGGCAAGACCTGGCTCGCAGTCGCCCATGCGGCGCAGCTGTTCGAGCGCAAGGAGGTCGATCGCATCATCCTGACGCGGCCTGCGGTCGAAGCCGGCGAGCGGCTCGGCTTCCTGCCCGGCGACCTCAAGGAGAAGGTCGATCCGTATCTGCGCCCGATCTACGATGCGCTGTACGATCTGATGGATGCCCGTGTCGTCGAGCGCGCGCTGCAGGGCAACGAGATCGAGATCGCGCCGCTCGCCTTCATGCGCGGCCGCACCCTAACCAATGCCGCCATCATCCTCGACGAGGCGCAAAACACCACGACGATGCAGATGAAGATGTTCCTGACGCGTCTCGGCGAGAACAGCCGGATGATCGTCACCGGCGACCCGTCGCAGGTCGACCTGCCACATGGCCAGGCTTCAGGGCTCACGGAAGCCGTGAAGCTGCTCGACGGCGTCGAGGGCATCGCGCAGGTGCATTTCAAGGCCGAGGACGTCATCCGCCATGAATTGGTGGCGCGCATCGTGGCCGCCTATGAGGGATTGCCGCAAAAGCCGGCAAACGCCAGATCTTGAGACCAATAGCTTCGGCCGCGAGCCCGCGCGATGCGGGTTCCGGCCATAACGCAGATTTTGAAACGAAGGTGTCTGCTTTTCCTGCAACCGAGGTTCTCGTCACCGCCGAATGCTGGCAGGCCGAGCCCAATGCCGATGCGGTGATTCACCGCGCCATCGAGGCTGCCGCCGAAATCGCCGACGCCGATGTCGCCGACGCCGAGCTTGCGGTGATGCTGACCGACGACGCCGGCATCCGCACCCTGAACGCCAACTGGCGCAGCATCGACAAGCCGACCAACGTGCTGTCGTTTCCGGCATTGCAGCCGGAAGGCACCGGCGGAGCAGACGATGCTCCGCGCATGCTCGGCGATATCGCGATCGCCTATGAGACGACGCGGCGGGAAGCCGATGAGGAACAGAAGCCATTCGACCATCATTTGAGTCATCTGGCGGTGCATGGCTTCCTGCATCTGATCGGTTACGACCACGAGAACGACGACGATGCCGAGGACATGGAGGCGCTCGAGCGCGAGATCCTCTCCACCCTCGGCATTCCCGACCCCTATGCGGATCGGATCGCCTGACATGCCGGATTCCGAACCGACCCACGACAATCCGCGCAACGTGAGCAACCTGCCCGCGGTGGTGCATGACGGCGAAGTGCAGCGCCCCGCGGCCGAGGGCTGGCTGGTGCGCGCGATCCGCACGCTGTTCGGCTGGAAAGCCGGCTCGGTGCGCGACGATCTACAGGTGGTGCTCGATGCCTCGACGCCCGACGATGTCGGCTTCTCGGCAATCGAGCGCACCATGCTGCGCAACATCCTGTCGCTGAACGAGCGGCGGATCGCCGACGTCATGGTGCACCGCGCCGACATCGTCGCGGTCAAGCGCGACATTCCGCTCGGCGAGTTGATGAGCCTGTTCGAGAGCGCGGCGCATTCCCGTCTCGTCGTCTACAACGAGACCCTCGACGACCCCGAGGGCATGGTGCACATCCGCGACCTGCTCGCCTTCATGACCGCGAAGGCGCGCGTCACGGAGGCGACCAAGACCAAGCGCAAGAAGCCGTTCCCGGCCGGGCTCGACCTGCGTAGCGTCGACCTCGCGCTGCCGCTGGCGGACGCCAATATCATCCGCAAGCTGCTCTACATCCCGCCGTCGATGCGCGCGATCGACCTCTTGGCGCAGATGCAGGCCTCGCGCATCCATCTCGCGCTGGTGGTCGACGAATATGGCGGCACTGACGGACTGGTGTCGATCGAGGACATCGTCGAGCAGATCGTCGGCGAGATCGACGACGAGCACGATTCCGACGAGCCGCCGTCCATCGTTCGCCAGCCGGACAACTCCTTCATCGCCGACGCCCGCGCCAGCCTCGATGACGTCCGTTCGGTGATCGGCGAGGACTTCGTCACCGGCGAGGCCGGCGAGGAGGTCGAGACGCTGGGCGGCTATCTCGTGTCGTTCGTCGGCAGGCTCCCGGTGCGCGGCGAGGTGATCTCGGGGCCTGGCCATTACGAGGTCGAGGTGCTCGACGCCGATCCGCGGCGGGTCAAGCGCGTGCGCGTCACGACGCGTAAGGAGCGGCCGACGCCGCGGAAGGAACGCGAGCGGCGGCGTGAGCAGACACCGGACTCCGGAAATCCGCAGGCGAATGACAACATGCCGCCGCCCGGCGAGGGAGCCGGTCCGTAGTGAGGCTCTCCGACAAGCTCCGATCGATCGGCCTTGCCGTCATCCTGACCTGGGGATGGAAGCGCGCCGTGCTCGCGCTCGCAGCCGGTGCATTGTCCTCGCTGGCGATGGCGCCGTTCAACGCCTGGCCGGTGCTGTTTCTGACGTTTTCGATCGCGGTCTGGCTGATCGACGGCAGCGCCGCCGGACGCTGGCGCGGCGTGCCGGCTGCGGCACTGTCGGGCTTCTGGTTCGGCCTCGGCTATTTTGTGCCGGGACTGTACTGGATCGGCATCGCCTTCTTTGTCGATGCAGACACTTTCGCCTGGCTGACGCCGTTCGCAGTGCTCGGCCTGCCGGCCTATCTCGCGCTGTTCACCGCCTTTGGCTTCGCGCTGGCACGGCTGATCTGGCCGCGCGACGCCTCGCGCGTGCTGGCGCTGGCGGTCAGCCTGACGATCTCGGAGTGGCTGCGCGGCCATCTCCTGAGCGGCTTTCCGTGGAATGCGTTCGGCTATGCGCTGACCGAACCACTGGCGCTGGCCCAGACCGCATCGCTGATCGGGCTGTGGGGCATGACGTTCCTGGCCGTCGCGATCTTCGCGAGCCCGGCCGTGCTGATCGACGGCGCCTCACGCGGCCGCAAGCCGTGGCGCGCGCCGGCAGCAGCAGGGCTGGTGCTGGCAGCGATGCTGGCGTTCGGCACCGTTCGGCTGTCCCAGACGCCGACCGCAATGGTCGCCGGCGTCAAGCTCCGCATCATGCAGCCCGATCTGCAGCAGGACGCCAAGTTCAACTACTCCGCCAAGGCGGCGGTGATGCAGAAATATCTCACTTTGTCGGATCGTGCGTCCGGGCCGCACTCCACCGGCGTGAGCGACTCCACCATCCTGATCTGGCCGGAATCCGCGTTCCCGTTCTTCCTGACCAAGGAAGCCGACGCGATGGCGCAGATCGCCGATCTGCTGCCGAAGGGAACCGTGCTGATCACCGGCTCGGTGCGCGCACCCGATCTGCCGCCCAATGTCCGCATCACGCGTGCCTATAATTCCATCTACGTCATCGACCACGACGGCAGCGTGCTCGCGGTCTACGACAAGCTGCACCTTGTGCCATTCGGCGAATATCTGCCGTTCCAGGACTGGATGGAGAAGATCGGCTTCGTGCAGCTCACCAAGGTGCAGGGCGGCTACATTCCCGGCACGATCCGCCGCACGCTCGACATTCCGAATGCGCCGCGCGCGCTGCCTCTGATCTGCTACGAGGCGATCTTCCCCGGCAATGTCGTGAGCCGCGACGATCGTCCCGGCTGGATCGTCAATGTCACCAATGACGGCTGGTTCGGAATCTCGACCGGCCCCTATCAGCATCTGCAACAGGCCCGGCTGCGCTCGATCGAGGAAGGCCTGCCGCTGGTGCGTGCCGCGAATACGGGCATCTCGGCGGTCATCGACCCGGTCGGCCGAATCGTCTCGCAACTCGGGCTCGGCATCGAAGGCGTGCTCGACGCCGGCCTGCCGACGGCGATCGCGCCGACGATCTATGCGCGTGCCGGGAACATCCCCGCCGCTGTAATTGTGTTAGTTGCCCTCGCAATCGTATTGCGTAGACGTTTTGTCAGGCGAAAGGCCTGACGGCGCTTATCGCCGGTTGTCACACGAACCCGAAAAAGTGTCGAAATTTACCTCAGTGTGATTCCACCTGTTGACAGATCGACCGTGCACTTCGCATTGTACGGGTCCACGCGAAATCACAAGCCAAGTCAGCCCCTTTGCGCAAATTGTCCGCATTTCGTCCCGATCCTCCTTGCAGGATTTGACGGCACCGGCGCCTGAGGCATACTCCACGTCCAACTTGCCTCACCCCCGGGCGCGCAATCCCTTAGGAGAGTTGGAATGTCCACCAAAGCGCCCAATCCTGTTGACAAATATGTCGGCAGCCGCGTCCGTATGCGACGCATCATGCTCGGCATGAGCCAGGAAAAACTGGGCGAGGCGTTAGGCCTGACGTTCCAGCAGGTGCAGAAATACGAGAAGGGCACCAACCGCGTCGGCGCCAGCCGGCTGCAGCAGATCTCCGAAATCCTGCAGGTGCCGGTCTCCTTCCTGTTCGACGGCGGCCCGAGCGGCGTCAAGACCGCCGACGGCTTCAGCGAGGGTTCCTCGCCGACCTATGTCGCCGATTTTCTGGCAACCGCCGAAGGCCTGGCCCTGACCCGCGCCTTCACGCGGATTGCGGACGCCAAGCTCCGCCGCAGCATCGTCGAGCTGGTCGAGCAGATCGCGGCGCGCGAGGCGGCCGAACAGGTCTGATTCGGCCATATCCGTTTGAGCGATCGTCAAATCTGGAATATGTCATTCCGGCGTACGTTAAGGCGCGATGCGTTCAGGCTGAACGTCATCGCGCTTTAGCTCGTTGTTTGAGCATGATCTCCGCGCAAACGCTTCGCGTTTGTCGCGAGGGAAAGCCGCATCACACTTTCCCAGATCATGCCCTGGCGCGTGCGCGCAATGACAAGGCAAATTCACAGGCGACGATAACAGCATGTCCAGCAACCCGTTCGAAACCACTGTGATCCTCGACGGCATCCGCCGCTGGGTCGAGATCGAGTCTCCGACGGAGCGGCCGGATCAGGTCAACAAACTGGTCGATCTCGTGGCCGCGGGCTATCGCGACCTGCCGGCCGCGGTCGAGCGCATCGCAGGACGCGATGGCTGCGGCGATCACCTGGTCGCGCGCTCGTCCTGGGGGCAGGACGCACCGGGCATTCTGGTGTTGAGCCATCTCGACACAGTTCATCCGATGGGATTCATCGAACGGTTACCATTCCAGATCGAAGGCGACAGCGCGTTCGGTCCCGGCATCTACGACATGAAGGGCGGCGCCTACCTCGCCTATCACGCATTTCGGCAGATCTGCGCCGAAGATGCGCGTCCGCCGCTCGGCATCACGCAGCTCTACGTATCGGACGAGGAAATCGGCAGCCCGACCTCGCGGGCGCTGATCGAGGCCGAAGGCCGCAAGGCCAAATACGTGCTGGTGACCGAACCGGCACGCGATGGCGGCAAGATCGTCACCGGGCGCAAGGGCGTCGCGCGCTTCGACGTCAACATCAAGGGCGCGCCGGCGCATGCCGGCACGCGCCCCGAGGACGGCCGCAGCGCGATCCGGGAACTCGGTCATGTGATCCTGGCGCTGGAGGCGATGAACGATCTCAAGCGCGGCGTCACCGTCAATGTCGGCGTGGTCCGCGGCGGTACCAAGCCGAACGTGATCGCCGAAGAGGCCTATGCGGAGGTCGATCTGCGCGTGCCGACCATGGCGGACGCCGACGAGCTGGTGCCGAAGATTCTCGGGATCACGTCGCGCACCGAGGGCGTCACCGTGAAAGTGACCGGCGAGCTGAATCGTCCGCCCTACGAGAAGAGCAACGCCGGAGCCGCGCTGTACGAACATGCCAGGGGGCTTGCCGCCGAACTCGGCTTCGAGCTGATCGATGTCTTCACCGGCGGCGGTTCCGACGGCAATTTCACCGCACCGCACACCGCGACTCTCGACGGCCTCGGCGTCGACGGCAAGGGCGCGCATACCCATTATGAGCAGCTCTACGTCTCGTCGATCGAGCCGCGCGCGCGGCTGCTCCACCGTCTCTATCAGACGCTGCGATGACACCAGCTCCGAACGACAGCGGCGATCGCGATTCCCAGGACGACGGCGCGATGGCCCATTCGCGCGGCTCGTTCTTCGGGCGGCGCAAGGGCCACAAGCTGCGTCCACACCAGGCCGACCTGATCGACACGCTGCTGCCGCATCTTTCGGTCGATATCTCGGCACCCGCGCCCGAGGCGCTGACCGAATTGTTCGATGACGGCATCGAGAATGTCAGGCTCGAGATCGGCTTCGGCGGCGGCGAGCATTTGATCGCGGAAGCGCAGACCTATCCGACGACCGGCTTCATCGGCTGCGAGCCCTATGTCAACGGGATGGCGAAGATCCTGACCCAGATCGAGGCGCAGAATATCGGCAACATCCGCCTGTTCGCCGGCGACGCCGCCGAGCTGCTGGCCTGGGCGCCAGCTCGCTCGCTCACGCGCATCGACCTGATCCATCCCGATCCCTGGCCGAAGCGGCGGCACTGGAAGCGGCGCTTCGTGCAGGATGCAACGGTTGCTGCGATGACGCGGATGCTGCCGCCGGGCGGCGAATTCCGCTTCGTCAGCGATATCGACGACTACTGCGCCTGGACGCTGGCACATCTGATGCGCTCGCCCGACTTCGCCTGGCTCGCCGAGCGCGCGATCGACTGGCTCGAGCCGTGGCCGAACTACACGATGACGCGCTACGGCGCCAAGGCCGAGCGCGAGGGCCGCAAGGCGGCGTATCTGAGGTTTCGGCGATTGGGCTAGTCGTCATTCCGGGGCGTGCGAAGCACGAGCCCGGAATCCATTGTGCCACATCATTCGAGGATAAATGGATTCTCAGATGCGCAATTGCGCATCGTGGCTCTCGCTGCGCGAGCCCCGGAATGACGGAAAGTTAAGATCCCTTCGCTTCGACCAGCCGCGCCTTCCTGACGTCGGTCGCCTCCCACACCATGCGCTTGCCGCGCTCGCGGCCGAGCAGCTCGATCGGATCGTGATTGTCGATGTGGCCGAACTGGCCCTTGTAGACGCTGTAACCGCACAATTCCTGCAGGCGGCGTGGAAAGCGCGCCGCGGTCTCGCGCGAAATCCCGAGCTGGAGATTCTCCTGCTGGCGCATCCAGCCCCAGCAATAGGCGCAGGAGAACGCAAAGCGCCTGCCGTCGCTGGTGTTGGCGCCGCCGCCATGCCACAGCGCGCTGTCGAACAGCATCACGCTGCCGGCCGGCATCGTCGCGGTGACCGCGTCATAATCCTTGCCGTATTCCGGCGACGAATCGAATGTGTGGCTGCGCGGAATGATCCGCGTCGCGCCGTTGTCGTCGCGGAAATCGGACAGCGCCCAGATCGCATTGATCGTGATCGGAATGTGCGGCCGCGGCAACGGGATCAGTTGGGTGTCTTCGTGAATCGGCTGCGCGACCTCGCCGGGGCCGAGCACCAGCGAGCAGAACGACGACAGCAGGCATTCTCTGTCCAGCACGCGTTCGACCACCGGCAGCACGTTTTCATGCAGCGGCACCTCCCAGAACAGATCGTCATAGGTCAGGAGGTTGTTGATGCGCAGCGTCTTGAAACCTTCGAACGACGTCCGGGCCAGGCCGAGATTGTGCTCATTCTCGATCCTCAGCACCGCCGCCTTCAGCCCGTCGACCAGATCCGGCGAGGCGGCGCGCTCGATCACGGTGTATCCGTCGTCACGGATCCGTTCGGCGTGCGATTGGATGTCGGCGTCCGTCAGCATGGCGATCTCCCCGTTGGCGCCGTGTCGCGCCTTGCGGAAAGCATAGCGGGCCGATTCAGGTTTGGCAGGTCTTATTATGTCCCCGTCACCCTGAGGAGGCCGCAGAGCGGCCGTCTCGAAGGGTCGACGACCACCGGCCGGGCCGTTCATCCTTCGAGACGCGCCTACGGCGCTCCTCCAGCGACAAAGGCGAAGCCTTTGCGCGGGGATGACGGAATCAAGAGCTTGTTGGCGTGACTATCGCGACTTCCAGAAATCCACGACGCGCTGCGCGGTCGATGGCATCAGGCGAACGAAATTCACCCGCGCCCCTTCGATATCGGCCGGTGACGGCACGCGGTTGGACCCGAGCCGCATCAGGATCAGGGCGCGCACCGTCGGCCATTCGAAGCCGATCGTCTTGCCGGCGATCAGGATAGGATCGTAGCGATCGCCGGAGATCAGGCGATCCAGCGTGACGATCTTCACGTTAGTCATCGCGGCAAGCGCAGCCACGCATTCCTCGTATTTGAAGGCCTTTGCGAAGCCTGTCACCGCCGCCTCGTTCAATTCGCCGGCGCGATGCAGCGCCATGATCGTGCGCTGCGCGGCAGCGAAATCGCGGCCCTCGACCTGCGCGACGACGCCTTCGATCTCGCTCATCGCCAGCTTGATCTCGGCCTGCCGTTCCGGCTTGGCGACGACATGCAGACGGCGGCGGATCACGTCGATCGAACCGGCCAGCAGGTTCTTCAAATGCAGCGGCGGAAGATCATCGCGGCGGCCGATCCGCAACGTCAGCACGCCGTCCTGGCCGGCGCGGCGCACCAGCGTCGTGAAGGACGCGTCCGAGAACGCGGCGCCTGCATTGCCGGCCGCGCATCGGATCACGTCGCGATCGCCACGGCGAACGATGACGTCGGTCAGCGCGGTCGAGAGCCTCGACCGCTCGGCCATTGCAAGCAGATGGCCCTGGCCCTTGGCATTGGCGACCTCGACCAGCGCCTTTTCGTCGATCACCGGTGATCGGCGCAGCACCGGCCCCGCGATCGCGACCTCGTCCTCGCGGGCGAGTTGTCCGACCAGGTGCCGCGGCGCGTTGGCAAGTGGCGCGAGCCGTTCGGCGAGATCGATCCGTGCAGCAAGCTCGGCATGCGGCACCAGGCTGGTCAGCACCCCGTCGAACAGGTCGATATGGTCGGGGCGGAAGCTCCCGGCGCCCTGCAGGAACAGCTCGCCGAGCCGGCGTGCGGCCTCGGCGCGGCGCTTGGGGTCGCCACGGCGGACGATATCGTCGAGTTCCGGGATCAGCGCTGGGGCTGTCGTCATGAGCCTTGTCCAACCGGCGACTTCTGCCGATTTTCGGCAATCTATGGCCCCGTTCGTAAACGGAGGGTTAGATCAAACCTGCACCCGGAGAGCCGCAAAATCGCCTTCCGCCTGATACGGAGGCCTTGCCGGACCCCGGCAAAAGAGCTATATCCACCGCAACTTATGGTATCTCATACGATCGCGTAGGAGAGTGGGCCCCCCGGGACCCGCTCTTTTTTATTACCTGACGGGACCCAGCGAGGCCGGATCCAGTTTGGGTAGCGTTAGCGGCCCCTTAAGGCCACCTGAACAACACAACAGACCTCAGCAGCATTTAAACCTTAGACAGCCTTTGACACTGGATATGACCGATCCGACCGCCACGTCCGTGGACACCGAACTGCTCGCCGAGCCGCGGCTCGTCGTCGAGCCCGGGGTCGCGGCCCGCGTCGCCGCGGTCGCCGTCCCCGTGCTGCAGGGCATGGGCTACCGCCTGGTGCGCATCAAGGTCTCGGGCGATGCCGGTTGCACCGTGCAGATCATGGCGGAACGGCCCGACGGCTCGATGCAGCTCGAGGATTGCGAGGCGATCTCGCGTGCGTTGTCGCCGGTGCTTGATGTCGCGGACCCGATCGAGCGCGCCTACCGGCTGGAGATTTCATCGCCCGGCATCGACCGCCCGCTGGTGCGCCGTTCCGACTTCGAGCGCTACACCGGGCATCTCGTGAAGATCGAGATGGCGGTGCCGCATCAGGGTCGCAAGCGGTTCCGCGGCCTGCTCGCCGGTGTCGAGGGCAATGCGGTGCGCATCAAGCGCGACGATCCGCGTCCCACTGAGGATGCCGAGGTTCTGCTGGTGATGGAGGATATCTCGGACGCGCGGCTGGTGCTGACCGACGAGCTGGTCGAGGAATCGATGCGCCGCGGCAAGGCCGCCGAGCGCGATTTGCGCCGCGAGCTCGGCCTCGCGCCGCCGCAGCCGGCCCACGCCAAGAAGAGCGATCCCGCGAAGAGCCAAAAGCCGAAACCCAAGTCCGATCACAAGCCTGGTCAAAAGCCCGGCAACAAGCCGGCCCCGACCAACACCAAAAAGCACCGCCTGGCCGCCGAGCGCGCGCGCCGTGGCGAGACCGATCCATTCGAAGGAGACTAAGCCATGGCAGTCAGCGCCAACAAACTCGAACTGCTGCAGATCGCAGACGCAGTTGCGCGCGAAAAGTCGATCGACCGCTCCATCGTGATCGCGGCGATGGAAGACGCCATCGCCAAGGCCGCCCGCGCCCGTTACGGCAGCGAGACCGACGTCCATGCCGAGATCGATGCCAAGAAGGGCGAGCTTCGGCTGACCCGCCACATGCTGGTGGTCGATATCGTCGAAAACTCGTCGAACCAGATTTCGCTGCACGATGCGCAGCGCGCCAATCCGGGCGCCCAGGTCGGCGACACCATCGCCGATACGCTGCCGCCGCTGGAATATGGCCGCATCGCCGCACAATCCGCCAAGCAGGTGATCGTGCAGAAGGTGCGTGAGGCCGAGCGCGACCGGCAGTACCAGGAATTCAAGGACCGCATCGGCGACATCGTCAACGGCATCGTCAAGCGTGTCGAATATGGCAGCGTGATCGTCGATCTCGGCCGTGGCGAAGCGATCGTGCGCCGCGACGAGATGCTGCCGCGCGAAGTGTTCCGCAACGGCGACCGCGTCCGCGCCTATATCTTCGACGTCCGCCGCGAGACCCGCGGTCCGCAGATCTTCCTGTCGCGCACCCATCCGCAGTTCATGGCGAAGCTGTTCGCGCAGGAAGTGCCGGAAATCTACGACGGCATCGTCGAGATCAAGGCGGTCGCCCGCGACCCCGGTTCGCGCGCCAAGATCGGCGTGATCTCGCGCGATTCCTCGGTCGACCCGGTCGGCGCCTGCGTCGGCATGCGCGGCTCGCGCGTGCAGGCCGTGGTCAACGAGCTGCAGGGCGAGAAGATCGACATCATTCCGTGGTCGCCGGACATCGCGACCTTCGTCGTCAACGCGCTGGCGCCGGCTGAAGTCGCCAAGGTCGTGATCGACGAAGACCGCGAGCGTATTGAGGTCGTGGTTCCCGACACCAACAACCAGCTGTCGCTGGCGATCGGCCGCCGCGGCCAGAACGTCCGCCTCGCCTCGCAGCTGACCGGCTGGGACATCGACATCCTGACCGAGCAGGAAGAGTCGGAGCGCCGCCAGGCCGACTTCGAGAACTCGACCCGCGTGTTCATGGAAGCGCTCAACGTCGACGAAGTGGTCGGCCAGTTGCTCGCCTCCGAAGGCTTCACCTCGGTCGAGGAACTCGCGCTGGTGGACGTCAAGGAACTCGCCGGCATCGAAGGTTTCGACGAGGAGACCGCCACCGAGCTGCAGACCCGCGCCCGCGAATATCTGGAACAGCTCGAGGCCGAGCTGGAGGCCAAGCGCAAGGAACTCGGCGTCGAGGACGCCATGAAGGACGTGCCCGGCATCACCGGCAAGATGCTGGTGAAGCTCGGCGAGAACGACGTGAAGACCGTCGAAGATCTCGCCGGCTGCGCCACCGACGATCTGGTCGGCTGGACCGAGCGCAAGGAAGGCGGCGAGCCGACCAAGCACGCCGGGTTCCTCGACGGCATCGAGATCTCGCGCGACGAGGCCGAGGCCATGATCATGCAGGCCCGTCTGAAGGCGGGCTGGATCACCGAGGCCGACCTCGCCAAGCCTGCTGAGGAGGCCGAGGCCGCCGAAGCAGAAACGGCGTCGTAAGGAGATGCCCCACGGATGCTCGCTCAGGCTGACCCCGATCTCGACGATGGACCGCGGACGCAGAAGTCCGCGACCACGCGGATGTGCGCGGTCAGCCGCGAGGTGCGTCCGCTCGACGAGCTGATCCGGTTCGTCGTCGCGCCCACGGGCGAGGTGATCCCGGATCTCAAGCGCAAGCTTCCGGGCCGCGGAATGTGGATTTCCGCATCGCGGCGCAGTGTTGCGGAAGCGGTCCGCCGTCACCAATTTAGCAAGGGATTCAAGCGCGATGTCCGCGTCGCGCCGACCCTTCCCACCGACACGGACACACTCCTGGTGCGCAGCCTCACCGAGGCCCTGGCCATGGCCGCCAAGGCCGGTCAGGTCGTCTCGGGCTTCGGCAAGGTCGAGGATGCGCTCAACCGGAACGAAACTGCAGCCCTGATCCACGCTTTGGACGGCGCAGCGGACGGAATCCGCAAATTGGACGCGATCATGCGGCAAAGGGGCGGAAAACGTGGTGAATCGCCGGTAATCCCCGTCGTCAATGTTTTGACGTCGGAAGAATTGGATTTGGCACTTGGGCGGTCAAATGTGATACATGCTGCGCTGCTCGCGGGCCCGGCGAGCAAGACGTTCCTGTCGCGCTGCCAGATGCTGGTCCGATACCGGATGGCCGACGACGACAAGACCGCCGAAGCGGCCAGAAATTCCAGAGCCTGATCCAGGAAGGCGGACGCCGTCTTTCCGACCGGATCATGCTCAGCAAACGAAGACACGTTGAAGGATTTGTGCGGCGAACGCACAGCGAAACGAGATTAGGACTGCTGAATGGTTGATACCAAGACTCCTGGCGACAAGACCCTGAGTGTTCCGAGCAAGACGTTGTCGCTGAAGCCGCGCGTCGAGACGGGCACCGTGCGCCAGAGCTTCAGCCACGGCCGGACCAAGCAGGTCGTGGTCGAGAAGCGTGGCAAGCGCCGCGTCGGCGGCGATGGCCCCGGCGAGGCGCATGTGCCGGAACCCGTGGTTGCAAAGCCCGCGGCGCCGCCGCCTGTCGCCAAGCCGCCGATGGGCCGCCCTTCCGGGCCACCTCCCGGCCAGCAGCAGCGTAACACCCGCTCCGGCGTGGTGCTGCCGACCTTGACGGAAGACGAGCGTTCCGCGCGTGCCAGCGCGCTGGCCGACGCGAGGCAGCGCGATATCGAGGAGCGCCGCCAGGCCGAAGAGGAAGCCAAGCGCCGCGCCATCCGCGAGGCCGCCGAGAAGGCCGACCGTGAGGCCGCCGAGACCCGCCGCAAGGCGGAAGAGGAGCGCCACCGCCACGAGGAAGAGGCCAAGCGCAAGGCCGAAGTCGAGGCCAAGCGTCGCTTCGGCGAGGG
>NZ_JACMYO010000129.1 GCF_020889685.1 Bradyrhizobium oropedii | reverse complement strand
CGCCGGTTGAACCCGTGGCACCGGTTGCGCCCGTCGGCCCGGTCGCGCCTGTTGATCCCGTGGCGCCGGTTGCACCTGTCGCGCCGGTCGGTCCCGTCGGACCTACTGGACCACCGCCGTTGACCCCAGCCGCACTGATCGTCACCTGGCCATTATTGCTCGTTGAATTGGCAAAGGAGAATTGGCTGGTGTTGGTGAAGTTTCCAAGGAACGTCACTTCGTCGACGAGCACGCCGTTTTCGAAGACGTTGACTGTCGCTTCAGCATTTCCGAGCGTCACAGTCTCCGTGGGCGCCACCGCGCTGGTGGCCAAATTCTCCAAAATGAGCTTGTCACCGGTCAGAAATCCTTGGATACGGGCATTATCTAACAACGCACTGGTTTCGGTGACCGTACCTGCTGTGACGCCGTTCTGATCGGTAACGAAATTGATGGTTTGACCGCTGCTGACTCCGACGCCGAGGCCGAAGGTCAAAGCTGCATTGCCGTAAACGTTGATTAGGCCGCTGCCGGTAACAGAAATATTGCCGGTGAAATTTGCCGTGGTCGTACCGGAGCCGTTGGTGCCTATTACGTCGATCGCTCCGCCATTCTCAAAAATCTGATCCCCGGTAGAGGCCCCGGAAGCCGCGCCCGTCAGTATCCAGTTCGTGTTTGCTGTCGTTTGCGGAGTGAAATTGTTCGTCCCGTTGACAAAAATCTGCCCCTGGTTCACCAGCGCCAGCGAACTGATGTACTGCCCCGCTCCGTTCGCGGTGTCATTGATCGTCCAAGTCGTGGAGCCAGTACCAGTGGCTTGGTTCAACGACGCTGGAATGCGAATAGTATCAGTCTGGCCGTCGTGGTTGACGAAATTGAAGCTGGTCCCGGTGCCGTTTGGGTTGGCGGCAGGAACGGCCCCTCCCCACGACGCCGGATCAACCCAGGAGTCGGTCGACCCTCTCTCGTTGTATGTGTTTGCTGGCGAGAGGAAGAGCTCCGTGCCTTTCGCGCCATCGCTGATAAAACTGACACCGTCACCCGTATAAACGCCGGTGAGCGTTAGGGTAAACGTGCCCGACGTAGTGTTCACCGTAAGCGTGTCATTATTCGTTCCGCTCAGGCTTGCGGATGTGACACTGCTTAGGCCGATGTTTGCGAGATCGATCGCGTTGGTTGGCGCCGCGGTGTTGGTGCTGACTGACAGGCCCGCGATCGTGCCCTGGAATCCACCGAGACGGCCGCCGGAGATCGTGGAACTCGTGAGGTCTAGAGTCCCGCTGGTCGCACTGTTGAACGTTACGGTGTCGGAGGAGGCGACGGATCCATCAATCTGGAGCGTCGCGCTCGCATTGATCTTAAGGTTGTTGTCGCTGGTGGCGGTGACGTTTTGAAGATCCAGCGTGCCGCCGCTCGCCGTGATGGTGTTGGCGGTGGATATCGCGATGCTCACCGTGCCAAAGCCGGTGAGGGGCGTCGTTGACGACAGGGACCCAGCGCCGCTGATCGTGCCGCCGCTCAGCGTAATGCCGCTCGTGTCCGTCAGTGCGCCACTGAGGCTGATGGTCCCGCCGCTGCTGGCGGTGATTGCTCCGCTGACAGTGCCGCCGGCGGCGCCTACGACAAGCGTCGCACCCGAGCCGATGGCCACGCCCGAGCTGTCAGTTAGCGTGCCGTTCGCCAGGGTGATCGTGCCATTCGTGATGCTCTCAGCGCCCCCATTGATGGTCAAATTGCCGCCGCCGAGGATCGCCAAGCTTTGATTGGCATTGCTGATAGAAATCGGCGCTGCAGCTGTCGCCGAGCCGGAGAACGTGAGGAAAGACGCAGAGCTTGACGCAATCGCAAAGACCGGACCGCTGGACACGGTTCCGGCCAATGTCAAGGCGCCCCCGCTTGCCGTGATCGTCCCGGACCCAGCAACGTTCCCACTAACCGTGCCGAAGCCCGTCAGCGTTGCGCCAGAGCCAATCGTCAAGCCGTTGGTCGTGCTAATGGTTCCGCCGTCCAGCTTGATCGCGCCGGTCGTGATACTCTCACCCCCCGCGGCGGTGATCGAAAGATTGCCAGCCGCGCCAATCTCCAATGTTTGATTTAGTGTACTGATCGAAATTGCAGCCGACGAAGTTGCCGTACCCTCGATCTTGAGGTCCGTGGCGGCCGCGGAGTTGATCTGCAGAACGACCCCGCTACTTATTGTGCCGAATACATCGAGCGTACCGCCACTGGTCGATGTACCCGCAGCAAGGGTGCCGGATCCGCTTATCCCACCCGCAGCGTTGATCGTGCCGGCACCGTTGACTGTGGAGTTTGAACCGATAGTCACGGCTCCAGTGGTCGTGAGTGTATTCCCCGCTGTCAGCGTAAGCGTCGACGTGTTATTGCTGTTCTGACTGTTTAGCGTGATCGTCGCAGCGACAGCGGGAATATCTACGGTCACCAGGTTGGTTTGGCCGCCTCCGGCTGTAATTACGACTGCATCCGTAGAATTCGGCACACGCGACAAAGACCATTTCGAAGAGTCGCTCCAAAAACCCGTACTATTCGCTGCCCACGTATTCGTCGCAAACGCAGCCGCATAATTGTTAATTCCGGCCGAGGTTAAAGGCGGCCGCGAAGCGAAAGCGGAGAGCGACTTGAGAGCCCAACTTCCTCCGCGCACGGCGGCGCCGATTAGACCCAGCGCACTGGCGATTTCCGCTTCGACCAGTTGAGCCAGCCGCGTGACAAATCGCTCGCCCGCCGCTTCTGCCCCGGTATGGCAGCTCCACAGTCTGACATTGCCATCGGGGACGAGTGCTTTTCCGATCGCGGCGAACTCGCTCGCGTTCGCGCTCAGCGTCTCGATTGACCAATCGCTCGAAGCAAAGTGCACCCGTCCCGGCGAACCGTGCGCAATGACGTGGATCGCTTCCAGCCCGTCCCTGCCCTCCACCGCGCGCGCCATTTGTCGCGCCGCCGGTTCATCCGCCGTCAACAGGATTGGCTCGACGTCGGGACGAATGCCGTGCATCAGTGTTACGAGATCATCGATGCCAGGATCGATGAACGCGATCTCGCGCTTCGGGCTCGCTCCCGATTGCGCGGCTGGCGGCTCGTGACGACCGAGCACCAACGCCTGGACTTCGGGCCGCAGATTCCGCAGCAGCGTGGCGAGATGCGGAACAAATGAATCGACAAAAAGAAATTCAGACTTGCCGCGCATCGGCCAGGTCCTTTCGCCAAAAACAAATGTTGGACCGCGCGCTTGAGCGCTCGGCCCGGAAATCAATAAAAAAGCCGCCTGGCAAAAACGCTCAGGCGGCGCGTCCGCTTGCTCCACCCGACTGTGGAGTGTCTAAATCACTTCGAACTGCAAGAATTTCGACCGGCTTTAATTCGCCATTGCGCGGCAAGTTCGCTGTCGCCAGAATTTCGTGGAGGCCCATCGCGCAGAGTACGCCGGAGCATGACGCGATGCCGGCCGCCGTGATCGGCGGCCTCACTGGCCCATGCTTCGCGGACGCCTTCGGCTTAGGTATGCAATCATGCGACATGAAAAACTCGATACGCTACCTGCGATCACCCTCGGCCGTGGGCCGGGTGAAATCGTCAGTACAAAAAACCATGCGTTCAAGCAGCACCGCCAACTGCGGTGGTCTTAATTTCAATAAGAATTCAAAACTATCGAAATAAGAAAACTACCCCGAAATGCGAGCAGCCTCCCAGAAACCGCTCTTTTAAAGCTGATTAGAACAGAGGCCGCAAGGAATTTTTAATTAACGCGTGCGCAATCGCACTCCGCAAGAATACGGGACCGCCTCGCCGGCCGGCGCGATTCACCGTAAAGGACCTTTGCTCTCCTTATTCAGCGAATTTGGATTAATGTTGAAAATATCGGGGATGCGGACGACGATTGCTCGTCCGTCTCGATCGGAACGGCATATTTCGCCGGTCTGGCGCAGGGATTAACTGCAACTCATAGAGCTCGCGCAGTGTCAGATGCGAAACGGCTTTGCCTGAACATGATCGTCAAGAACGAGACGGCGAATTTGGAGCGCTGTCTCAAGTCTGTTGCACCTCATATCGGTTGCTGGGTGATCGGGGATACGGGTTCGACCGACGGCACGCAGGATTTCATCAAGCGCTTCTTCGCCGAACGAAAGATTCCCGGCGAGTTGCACAGTTTCCCGTTTCACAATTTCGAACAGGCTCGCAACGCGGCGCTCGATCATGCCTACGCGTCGTCGCTCGATTACGACTATCTGCTGTTCGACGACGCAGACATGGAGCTGGTCGTCGAGGACGCGGATTTCCGTGGCAAGCTGACCGGCGCCGGCTATCGCCTGCGGCAGATGACATCGGGCGGCCTCAGCTACTCGAACACACGCCTCGCTCGGCGTGACGCCGGCGCACGCTATCACGGTGTCACTCACGAATACCTCGACGTGCCGGGCGGCGTGGAAGAGCTGATCGGTGTGTCGTATATCGACCATGCCAGCGGATCCAATCGCGTCGACAAGTTCGAGCGCGACATCCGTCTCCTGAGAGCGGCGCTCGAAGGCGATCCGGAGAACGCCCGTTACTGGTTCTACCTTGCGCAATCCCTTCGCGACGCCGGCCGTCTCGGTGAGGCCGCCGATGCATATGCCAGGCGCGCCGGCATGGGCGGCTGGGACGAAGAAGCCTGGATGGCGCGCCTGCAACAGGCGCGCTGCCTGCGCGCACTCGGCGACGAAGGCGGGTTCGTCAGCAAAGCTCTCCAAGCATTCAATCAGCGGCCACAGCGCGCGGAACCGCTTTATGACCTCGCCAGATACTATCGGGAAAAAGGCGACAACCATACAGCGGCGCTGTTCGCGGAGTTCGGCATCACCATCGGACGTCCCGCCGACGACATTCTGTTTATCGAAGATTTCGTCTACTCCACGGGCCTGCTCGAGGAATATTCGATCGCCGCGAATTACGCCGGTGACGCCGCCAGGAAGGACCGGGGCTTTGCCGCCTGCAACTATCTCGCGCTGAAGCGCGGCATCGCGAGCGGCCCGCGACAATTGGCGTGGTCGAACCTCTATTTCTACATCCAATCGGCCGACACTATGCTGCCCTCGTTCACGAGCCGGCCCATGGATTTCGCGCCTCCCGACGACTATCTTCCGCTTAACCCGTCGATCACCCGGCTGGGCGAGGAGATCTTCGTGGCACAGCGCGCGGTCAACTACGTGCTGTCGGAGGACGGCCATCATTACCGCACGCCGGAAGGGCAGGAGATCACGACGCGCAATTTTCTGCTCCACCTCAACGACGACCTGTCGACGCGTTCGATGGCGGAAATCCTGCCGCCGAGAGACCTGCCCGAGCCGGCGTTTCCGCTGGTCCGCGGGTTCGAGGATCTCCGCCTGTTCGGCTGGCGCGGGGCGCTGTGGGCAAGCGCGTGCGTTCGCGAACTGACGCCAGAGGGCTGGTGCGAACAAGTGCTGGCACGCCTCGAACATGATGGTCACGGCGCCTATCGTCTGGTCGATTGGCAAACGCTCGATGCCGACGGGGCGAAGGCCCACGAGAAAAATTGGATGCCGCAGGTTGACGGGGACGCCTTGCGGTTCCTCTATCTCTGCGACCCGACCCGGGTGGTGAATTCCGACGGCCATACGATTCAGGAGCAAATTCCGGCGATCTCGGCCGATCGCTTCCGTGGCGGCTCGCAGCTGGTCGCCTTTGACGGCGGCTGGCTGGCGCTGATCCACGAGGTGCAGCAACGCAATGGCGAAGCGCGACGCTGCTATTTTCACCGTTTCGTCTGGTTCGATGACGGAAACCGGCTCGCCGCGGTCAGCCGCCCTTTCTTTTTCAAGCGAAAAGGCGTGGAATTCGCGGCCGGGCTGGCGTGGCATCCCGATCAAAAACGACTTCTCGTCTCGTTCAGCGTTGCAGACTCCGAATCTTGGGTCGCGACCGTCGAGGCCGACGACATCAGGCCGGTGCTGGAACCGACCGACAAGCTGCGCGACGGCCGAACCGAACAGCCCCTGCCCGCCTTCATGGGGACCGCGCTGCAGATGCGCTCGGCGGCTAAAAGCTCTGGGGCGGGCAATCCCGCTCACCCAACCGTTGAGGCAACCATGCCCAGTGATGCTCTTTCCCGCGCGACAGGAGACAAAGCCGAATTGTCACCGACGATCGCCTTCTTCGAGGCTTTTGCACCTTTTCTCCGCTGTGCGGATGCAGTCGAAAAGCGTCGCGACGCGACCCGTGCCTTTGACCAGCGCATTGCACCGCTGCTCGGCGACTCGTCTACTTCGCTGCCGCCGATTCAGCTGTTCTATGAGGCGATGTCGGACCAGCATCAAATATTGATCGCAGCGACATCCTCGATGCGTGCCGCCGGCCATGCCGTCCGCGTCTGGACGTATTCGCCCGAGAAGCTCGCCTTCCTCGCAGCCCGCGGAATCGAGCTTCGGAATGCAGCGGACGTGATACCGAAAGCACTTTTCGAACGCGTGGTCGCCCGATCCGAAGTGCGCTTTTTTAGCGACATTTTTCGCTACGCCGTGCTTTACGAACACGGTGGCCTTTGGATGGATTCAGATGTTATCCTGCTAAAGCCGTTTCCCTTCATCGGCGACTACTTCTTTAACCTGCAATGGCGCGGCGGACATCGCGGGCATTTCATTTGTGGCAACGTGATCTTCGCAAAGCCATTCAGCCATCATATCCGCACATTGTACGAGCGCTCGATCGATTGCCTGTATGGTCCTGACGCCATCACCTTCGGTGACGTCGGTCCAAAATTGCTCTCAGATTACATCGCTTCTGCCGAAGGCTACGCCCTGCGCGCCGGCGTCTTCAGCCCGATCTTCTTCAACGCGATTGATTGGACAGAACTCGACAAGTTCAATAGGCCGGCCGCCGAACTGCCCGACTACCTCAACGACGACCGGGTCTTCGGCATCCATCTCTGGACAGCGCGGAATCAGGGCAACGCGGAAAGCCCGAATTCCCTGATTGCTCAACTCACGCAATCCGAAAACGGTCCTGCTTCCTTCACGGACTTGGCGGACCGGTTCAACACCGACAAGAATCGTCATACCGGAAACCGACATTGCTATGCGCGGGTATACGACCGCCTGCTGTCCGACCGACGCCTCTCGCTCAGTCGGCTTATGGAAATCGGCCTGTGCCGCGGTCTCGCTGAGGGTAACCAAACCGAGACGCCTTCCGTCGCGCTCTGGCAAAGCTACTTCCCCTTCTGCCACGTCACCGGCGTCGATCTGACGGATTTCTCGACCCTCAACGACGCGAAGTTCACCTCCTACGTCTGCGATCAGTCGAAGCGCGACCAACTGCGGGCACTCACCGCGAAGCTGGAGCCAGGCTCGTTTGACGTCATCATCGACGATGGCAGCCACGTATCGCTAGACGAGCAGCAAACGCTGATCGAGCTTTTCCCACTGCTCGCTGACGGCGGCTGGTATTTTCTCGAGGACCTCGACTGGCAGCCGCCCGGCGAGGATCCGAGCAAGATTACTCTCACGAAAACCTTGCTCAAGGAGATTGCGAGAGACGGCAAAACCATATCACTCGATCCGTTCGGAGTGAGCGCGATCGCCAACCAGATGGACGAGATCCTCTTCTTCGACAGCCACTACGAGCTCACCCGGGCCAAACTAATGGGCGGACTCGTTGCGATCCGTAAACAGAGCGGCACAGAATCGGTGCGATGAGAACACCATCCTTGACGACTCGACTTCATGATTTCACCCATCGCCTGGGTCTCAGCATGCGATGACACGCTTGAAAGTTGCAGTTTACACGATTGCGCTCAACGAATTCGCTCACGTCGAGCGCTGGGCAAATTCGGCCCTCGATGCGGACTATCGGGTCGTCATCGACACGGGCAGTACCGACGGCACGGTGGAACGACTAGAGCGGTCAGGCGTGATTGTTCACCGCGTGGCGATCAATCCCTGGCGCTTCGACGTGGCGCGCAATACCGCCATGGCCCTGCTTCCGCCCGATGTCGATATCTGCTGTTCGATGGACATGGATCGGTATCTCGAACCTGGCTGGCGGCCAAAACTTGAGGCCGCTTGGACTCCGGACACGACAGCGCTTTTTTGTCGGACCGTGTATCGGGCAAGCCCAGACGATCCGACGATCCTGCGGGGATGGCCGACCAAGAATTTCCATCATCGCTGGGGTTACCGCTTCACACGTCCCGTTCACGAAGCCCTCTCCTACTCCGGCCAGGAGGTGACGCGGGACTGCCTCGACATCGTCATGTGCGAAGTGCAGGACCTCTCTAAGGAGACGCGAAGGCAATATCTATCGTTGATGGAACTGGCGCATCAAGAAGATCCAGACGACGCGCAAATCTGTTTCTGGCTCGCCCGCGACTACATGTGGTCGAACAGAGCTGAAGAGGCGAGCAAATTGTTCCAGCACTATCTGAGCCTCCCGACGAGCACCTGGAATGAGGAGCGCTCGGAGGCCATGCGCCTTCTCGCGCGCACCGAGCCTGACAAAGCAGTTTATTGGCTGGACAAGGCGCGAGCTGAGGCGTCCCACCGACGGGAAATCTGGCTCGATTTAGCTGAGAACTATCACGACCAGTCCGACTGGCATAATCTGTATTGGGCATGCGGCAACGGCATCGACAGGACGCGCAAGACCAACAGTTACCTCGATGACAACCAGTGTTGGGGTATCAGGATATTCGAGCTCGCCACCCTCGCTGCGTGGCGGCTGGGCTTCATCGTGCGTGCGCGCGACTGGGCCGGTCAGGCGCTCCAGATCGATCCTGTCAATCAACGACTCCTTGACAGATTTGACTTCTTTTCGAGGCTGGCGAACGCGCCGCCCTGTGCCGGCCAAGCTCCGACATTCGCACAGCCTCCGGTCGACCCTCACGTTGCTGAAGGCCGCTGGGCCTCCGCGCTACGTGATGCCCACAGCTTGCGCGATCTGGGAGATAACGAAGGCTTTATCCGCACGGCACGCGACGCGTTTCGAATGCTTCCTCACCGCGCCGAACCGCTTCACGAGCTTGCCAACTTCTACCTGGCCAGCGGCCAGGCCGAGCTGGCCGCCTCTTACGCCGAAGCGGCGCTTTGCCTGCCGTTCCCGAAAAGTGACACGATCGCTGTGGATGAAGATCTCTATAAAACCGGCCCGAGGCACGCTTTCTCCGTCGCCGCGAATTGGAGCCGCGACCCGGAGCGGAAAGAACGTGGACGAAAAATCTGCGATTGGCTGGCGCTTAGCCGTGACACACCATACAACGTCCGAAAGACCGCGCGTTACAACTCGGGTTGGTATGCACCATCGATACAGTCGCTATTACCGTCGGTCCGCTTCCATCAGCTCTCGATCCAGGCGCCGAACGGATTTGTTTGCGCCAATATCGGCATTTGCCGCCGCGAGCACGCGTTCGCGATTACGCTCCGTGCCGTTAATTACAGCCTCTTGAACGGCTATCATGTTAAGGGCGACGACCCCTCCTATCGTTCACGGATGCTGCTTGCGTCGCTGAGCGAAGACTTCCAGGTCGGCACGCCCGTGGAGGTACGGCTTCCAGACGACTTACCTTCCGTCTCAACCGAAGCTTTAGGCTTTGAAGACCCGCGGCCGTTCATGTGGCGCGGGTCGCTCTGGTGCGTTTCCAGCGTGAGACAGCTCAATGCCGAGGCCAGACCGGAAATGGTACTCGCGCGCATCGACGACAGCAATCAAGAGCGGCCAATGCTGATGGACTGGCGTGTGCTCAACTCCGGCGTTCCGCCCCGCTGGGAAAAGAACTGGATGCCGTTAATTGCGGGGGACGAGCTCCGGCTCATATACGCACTAGATCCAACCCGGATTCTGAGTTCGGAGGGAGATGAACTCGTAAACGAACCAGCCGAGGTTGCGGCTGAGACCTTCCTCGGCGGATCGCAGGCTGTCCCTTACGAGACCGGATGGCTCAGCGTTATTCATGAATACGAATGGGTCGACAACAAACGCCGCTATTTTCACCGTTTCATTTGGCTTGACCAAGACGGCAGGCTTCGACGCTTCTCCCGCCGATTTTACATGACTGCTCCGGGGTATGAATTCGTCGCAGGGATGGCTTGGGATCATCAAAATCAAAACCTGCTGGTCAGCTTCAGCGTGAACGACCGCGAATTGTTTCTTGCAGCGGTACAGCCGAGGGAACTCGCGGCAATTCTTATACCCATTTCCGAGCATCGCCAAGCAAGCGACGACGTGATCGTTGATGGCAAACGCGCTCTGCGCGAGCTTTTCGTTCAACCGGATGAAATGATCAAAGTCGCTCCATGAAAAAACTCGACTTCGACAAGTTTTGTAGAATACGGAGCCGAACTTGAAAGTTGCAGTCTATACGATTGCACTCAATGAAGCCGCGCATGTCGAGCGGTGGGCAAATTCGGCCAGTGAAGCAGACTACCGAATTGTCGCCGACACTGGGAGCTCGGATGATACCGTCGAACGGTTGCTGAAAGCCGGCGTAACTGTACACCGCATTGCCGTACGCCCTTGGCGCTTCGATATTGCGAGAAACGCCGCAATGGCCCTGATACCATCGGACGTCGACATATGCTGCACCCTGGACATGGATATGGTCCTTGAGCCGGGCTGGCGTGTCAAATTGGAAGCGTCATGGACGCCGGCCCTTACCGCGCTTTATTGCAAGATGTACGCAAGTGCCGAATATCCCGCCAAGAACTTTCACCGACGCTGGGGGTATCGATTCAAGCGGCCGGTACACGAAGCACTGCTCTTTCAAGGAGAGGAGATTACCAGCCACTGCTACGACATTGTCGTCCGTCACGAGCGCACGACAACGAGCAACCATGAGCAGTATATTCGCCTCATGGAGCTCGCTCGACGCGAAGATCCTTCCGACGGGCAGATCGCGTTTTGGCTGGGACGCGAGCTGATGTGGGCGGGCATGCCAGACAAGGCTGCCGCGCCTTTGAAGGCTTATCTCTCGCTGCCAACGAGCACATGGCCCGAGGAGCGCTCCGAGGCAATGCGCTATCTGGCCCGCGTCGAGCCGGACAGCAAAATGTCGTGGCTGGACAAGGCGCGCATGGAAGCGCCGCATCGGCGCGAGATATGGCTCGATTTGGCCGAGGAATTTCACGTCCAGTCCGATTGGCTGAATTTGTTCTGGGCATGCACCAACGGAACTGAGCAGACGCGACCTACCGGCAGTTATCTTGACGACGGTTCAGCCTGGAGTTTTCGGCTTTACGATTTGGGAGCCATTGCGGCTTGGCGCATCAACGTGATGGATCGGGCGGTCGAGTGGGGGCAAAAAGCGCTGGAACTTGATGCCGGCAACCAGCGACTGAGGAATAATCTCGATTTCTTCTTGAAGCGGCGCGACGAAGTTCGTGCCGGCCTGTGACCTGACTGGTGCGCGCGGTAGGTTGATGCGCAGCAGCTTGATTGCCTCTGGATTAGGTTCGAAGGCAATAATCCTCTTTACGCCGCTCAACCGCGACATATACACGAGATGATTTCCTACGTTAGCGCCGATATCGACAAAGGTCCGATCGGTGGGCGCGTGTCGCCGCATAAGCTCAAGCATGCTCCGCTCATAGACGCCGAACCTAAGCTGGTTCTTCGCGATCCAATCCTGAGGGTCAGCAATAAGGAAACACAGGTCCGTACCCTCGACCTTACGAGAGATGATAGTGCCTGAAACTTCCCTGTAATCTCTTCTGAAGTGAAACAGCTCCCAGTCGCGCAGATGAGCAATTGTTGAAGTGCTGCCGTCTAATACTGCCGAGATGAATAACCCAGCGACACGCAAGCCGAACTCGTACTCAGTATCAACTACCTCAATCGGATTCGGCGTGTCGGCACCGACGTCCGCTGTCGTCCAGCTGAATTCGCCGTCCGCAACCTCCGCGGCAAAACGCAGCAACCGAGACTGTTTTCCGTCATCCCAGAAGAGTTTTGCCTGAAGTGCGCCCCGCCTGACCGTCAGATTTTTCGGACTAGTATTGATGGGCCCATGACGCAGCGACATTGTTGGCGCGTCAAAATAAAGAATAGTGTTGTGGCAAGTGTAGATGCTAGCCATGCTTTAACCCGTGAGATTGACAAATCGAGTCTCTGGCCTATAGCCCTGAAATGCAGGCTATAAAACATTAGTACGATAAGCCTAAAGATCGAATCCTTATGAATGCCGGAAGTTTATGGTGAATCAGAGCTGGCCACCGCCTGGAAATTGCCGCCAACCTTAAACCATCAGCCCGCGGCGAGATCGAAATCACCGACGTCAACAACGGTTACTTTGAGAGGGATGATCTGTTCGTCGGATGCTGGTGCTCAAGCGAAGTGAAATCGGCGAAACGTATAATGTTGGTGGTCTCAACGAACGCACCAATCTGCATGTCGTGGAGTGCATTTGTGACCTCCTCGGCCGTCTCGCACCGAAAATAGTCGCCTGATCACCTTCGTCGCCGATCGCCCGGGACACGACGGCCGGTATGCTATCGATGCGTCGAAGATTGAGACTAAACTTGGCTGGCGTGTTCCCCAATGCGCCGCGGCATTCCGCGAGCGCACCGTTCAGGTTGACCGCGGCCAGATTGACCGCTTCCGGCTCCGCCTCCTCGATGGCCCGGCTCGCCGACGTCTTCGCCCGTATCGCCGATCTTCCGCATCGCGTCTGCACGAACTGCTGCCCTGGGAATGACCTGGGCCAAGGCGACAGGCCCGCCGGTCAGCAGGCCGCCTGACCTTCACGCTCCGGACCTACGGTCCTAAACTACGGCTTGCGCGCTGATTGTGAGGAACGACAGCGAACAAGGTAAGTTCGAGCGGTCTTTGCGAAGCGGGTTGTGACGCGCCGGAACTGCTTCGGCGCCAATGTAACAAGCTCAATCAGCGAAGCTGCATAGTTACCGGTCTTGGAGGGAGCAGCCGCAGGCCGACTGGTCATCGGAACGCCGGTCGGTCATTTCCCGCAGAAGGCCTGTCAGGGCGGTGGCATCCTTGCCCCCGTCCAGGCCGACAGGTTCGTGTCTTTCACTGCCGCGACCCTGAAGTTCTACAAAGAGAACTCCTCAGCCTACGTCGAGAAGTGCACTCGATCCAGGAGGCTGCAAGAAAGTTCGATTGGCAGTTCTCGATACAAGATTGGGTTGACCTGATTGAGAGCCGAAGGGCGTGAGCGCCCGACTGCCGCGGATGCTCTATAGGATTGCCGTGGCCTAAACCGTAGAATTCGCAAGGCAGAGCTCGGAGAATCCGAACTAATTCAATAGGGTTGACGGGACACCCCTTCCGCCAGACGCCCGTAAAGCGACACACATATCCTCGGCCCGTGCCCCCCGAGTTGATCGCCAATGGTGGCTGTGGTCGCGGCGGCAGGCTCTTAGGACCAAACCGCACGTGGCAATGCCCGGCCACCCCGCTCCAGTGACCCAAGGCGGAGCTCTTGGTGCGGCGCTCAGGGATCACCGATCCAACTATCGCGATTGTTCGGACGATGCGATCAGTCGCGAGTGCATGTATTTGAGGATGCCGCGATGCGGGCCGCGCCCATAGCCGCCGGTCAGCGTGTAGTCGCGCAGCAACGCATCTGCCTCTCGCCGGTTTCGTTCGGAATGGTATTCCAGCAGAACGACGTCGTAGTCGATCGACTTCAGCCCCGACAGAATCTCGATTTCGCACCCTTCGGTATCGATCTTCAGGATCTGTGCCGGCGGCATGACCGTCGGCGGCTTGGTGGCGACCGAGACTGAACTTCGCGCCTGTTCTCCGAGGTCGAAGAAACTGGCCTCGCCGCAATTGTTCTTACCCAGAAACATCTGAGTGTGGAGTGGGTCGCCGATGGCGAAGTTGTGAGCATGGATGCTGTTCGAGACTCGAGCAGTGGCGAGAATGTCAACATTTGCTTCCAGCATCGCGAAATTGTCCGGCAGCGGCTCGTAACAATAAATCTCGCAGCCCGGCCAACGCTTGATCGCCCAGACAGCGAAACCGCCGACATTCGCGCCGACGTCGAGGATGATCGGGCGGGGATGATTGTATGGGACGTCATACTCACCGCGCTGGATCAGCTGCAGATGAGGGATCATGGATGGCGGGCATCGGATATTGATTTCCATGCCGACATTGAAATCCGTCGGAGCGGCTTTGGCAACCCGCCCGCCGCGACAACACGCGTGGGCAATTCAGACTTCCGCTGCGAAATCTGGTTTCCAGCCGCGCAGGTCCCGCCGCGTCAGCGCCTCGATAGCCGAACGTGACGTGAGTCACGGCATTTATCCCCGTCTCTGCGCAAGGTCCTGCTGTCGCCGGAATGATCCGGTTAGCAAAGGGAGCGATCAGATGAACAAGTATATTGCTGCGGCTGGCGTCACCATCGCACTTCTCTCAGGATCATCAGCTTTCGCGGGTGCCGGTGGCGGTGGGCACGCATTCGCGCCACTCGCAACATCTGTTCGCGACCATCGCGGTTCAACGTCGGGAGAAGGCGGAGTATCCGTGTCCAACACGCCGGGGGCTAACCTGGGCCGACATTGCGGAGAGACCTACGCCTGCGGAGCCAGCTATTATCCCAAAACAGGTACGCGGGATCATCGCGCAGGTCATTGAAGCAGACGTCTGCTGAAGCGATCTTTTTGTAGCCGACGTTTCGTCGCGTCATCGCGGAATTTGCAGATTCACCGCAGCCGCAAGGGCCGCCCTTTCCCATCGCGCAGCGCCCCAGCCCGTGTACCGAGCTGGGGCGCCATTCGCGCCGGTGTCGAGGATGATCGGGCTGGGGGGAATGTATGCGACGTCATGCTCACCGCGCAGGATCTGCTGAGGTCGGAACGTGGACCGCAGACAGCAACCGGGTGAGTGCGTTGGCGGTCGCGCGCTCCGCCACTACTCAAAAGCTCGTGGGACGTGCGCCCTGCCCCGCATTTGCCGGCATGTTGTCACGTCTGCCGGATGAACTCCGCAATCAGGTTGCCGATTTCCTCCGGGGCATCCTCGAAGCAGTAGTGCCCGACGCCGGCAAGGCGCCTGACCGGCGCTGCCGGGAAGATCGCGGAAAACAGCGGCAGGAAATGCTCCGCGTGCAGGGTGCGGTCCGCCTCGCCCCAGATGGCGAGCGCGGGTCTGCTGCGGATCAAACCGTCGGCGACGGGATCGGGCGTTGCGAACGCGTGCGCGCCAGTCGCAAAGCCCTTCGCCCATCCGATCGCGCCGAGGCAGTCAGCCGGACGTGCGAAGGGCGTGCCGTAGGCCGAGAGCCAGGCGTCGGTGATGACGGCATTGTTCTCGAAGCCGTTGAGTTTAAGCGTGCTCAGGATGTTGAAGCCGAGTTGTCCGAGAACCGGCTCGAGCTCGCCGTTCGCCTCAGCCTTGGCGATCCATTTAAACCAGGGCGAGACCTGCGCATTCGCCGTGACGCGCTCGAACAGGTCGCTTTGCCCGAACGGTGTCGGCCCGTTGGCCGAGATGATCCGGCGGATCCGATCCGGATGGCGGGTCGCGAAGCCCATGCCGACCGGCCCGCCAAAATCATGCATGACGAGGGTGATGTCGGAGAGGTCGAGCGCGTGAACCAGCGCATCGAGATTGTCGACGTGGTCCTGCAGCCAATAACTGCGCTGCGTCGGCGTCGCGCTCTTCCCAAAGCCCATGTGATCCGGAACGACCACGCGATGCGTCGCGGACAGGGCCGGCACGAGGTGGCGGAACAGGTAGCCCCAGGTCGGTTCGCCATGCAGGCAAAGCACCACCTCGCCGCCCCGCGGGCCCTCGTCGACATAATGCATCCGGAAGCCTGGAGCCGCGCTGAAATGCGGTGTGAAGGGAAAGGTGCCGTCGAACGTGGCGTCGGATTGGATCATGGCTGATCTCGCATGGTTTCAATTTGAAACCACGGTGTATCGCTTGAGGTTTTACTTTGCAACCGATATATCGAAGTCGTGATCGGACGGTCGGTGCGGCCGCGACACCGAGCCGATCAGCGCACGGAATGAGGAGCGTCAGGCGAATCGCGATGGCCAAGAGAGTGAGCCACAGGGACTCGATGTGCGGCGTCGCCCGGCCGCTCGATGCGATCGGCGACTGGTGGTCGCTGTTGATCGTGCGCGATGCGTTCGACGGGCTGCGCCGGTTCGGCGAGTTTCAGAAGAGCCTCGGGCTTGCCAAGAACATCCTCTCGGCCCGGCTCCGCAATCTGCTGGCGCACGGAATCATGGAGACGGTGCCCGCAGCCGACGGCAGCCCCTATCAGGAATATGTGCTGACCGAAAAGGGACGCGGGCTGTTCCCTCTTCTCGTCGCGCTCCGGCAATGGGGCGAAGATTTTTTCTTCGAGCCCGGCGAGGCGCACGTGCTGCTGGTCGACCGCAAGAACGGCCTGCCGGTGCGGCGGCTCGAACTGCGCGCGCAGGACGGACGCGTCGTTGGCGCAGAGGATACGATGGTGCGCTTGCCGTCGGCCTAGCTGAGAAAGGGACCGCGCGGATGCGAGCGCGCCGCGAGCGCGATCGTCAGCAACCTGATCTTAACCCTCCTTGCCGCAGCATCCGCGCGTGGAGGTTCGACCAATGCAGACATTCCGGATTTCGTTGAGCGATGGGACGCGGCAATTCCACACGGCGATTCAGGCGCCGGACCCCGCATCCGCGCGCATCAAGGCCGCCTACTTCTTCGATATCTCGAAGTGGCGAATCCTGAGTGTATCGCTGAGTGGAGCGAGTGCTGCGGCGGCGTAGCCGCCGCCGGCGCTACCCCATCCGGTCGAGCTCGGCCGCCGCAAGCTTTGCAATCTGCAGGTCGATTTCGGCGAGCGGATCGTCGTCGCCGAGAAACCATACCGCCGACAGACCGGTCCAAGCCAGGATCCATGACAGCAGGCGCCGACGATCAAGCCGCGCTGCTTCCATGACGATGTCGAGCCGCCGTGCAAAGCGTCCGGGCTCTGTTGCGATCGGCCGTGTCGGGTCCGCAAGGTCCGGATTGGTGAAGATGTTGGCGAAGTCGAAGCCGCGCTCGCCGACGAGATGTTTTGGATCGATCGCGAGCCAGCCCCGCGCACCGAAGTCGAGCACGTTGTCGTGGTGCAGGTCGCCATGCAGCACCACGATCTCGCGCTGATCGCAAAGCAGTGCCTGGGCGACCTCAGCCGATCGGTTCAGAATGCCGCCATGCGCGCCGGCCGCCGGCCATAGCTCGCGAAACCAGTCCGCAAGCGGCGTCAGATCCGGCCGTTGCTTCGCTCGCGGGGCGTGAAGCCGATCGGCCGTTGCACAGAGAATTCTGCAGGCCTCGTCGTCCCGGCCGGTTCGCGCCATTCCGCTGAGCGAAGCCGAACCCATCGCCCGTTCGAGCAGGAGCGCATCGCCGTCACAGGCAAGGACGCGCGCCGCGCCGTCTCCATCCCACCACTCCATCACGATGGCGCCGACGCGCTCGTCCGGCTCGTGCGAGAGCTTGAGCATTGCGGGCTCGCCGTGCCGCCGTACCGGCAGCAACCGTGCGGCGTGCGTCGCGATCGGGTCGCCGTCTGGGACGAGGCTCCAGGCCGAGAGATAGGGTTCGAACATCCGGCAGCGTGGCTATCGATGAAAGGGCGACCGTCGTTCTAATCATTGCCGCCGCGCGTTGCCACGCTGGTTCCCTGCGAAGCATCGTGGCATGGCTCGCGCGAACCGGTTCCTTGCTGCCCTGCCCATGTTGGCTGATGACAGCCCCCACCCTTCTCGCGTTACAATGCCGCAGCCGGTGCTACGGAGGATGTCGCAATGCCGCGAAAGGGAATTACCGGACATGACGAATGGGTGGTCACGGAGGCCCTGGCTACCGCGCTGGTTGCGCTCGAACAGCTGCCGTCAAAGCATCAGCCGCGCGCGCATATGGAGGATGTCCGGAAAATCCTGACCGCGAGATGCGAGGCCGGCGCGGTCACGCTGCATCTGGCGCAGGCCAAGTGCCGGTTGTTTCCGGATACAGACCCGCTCACGATCTATGAGGACTACGGCCTCAAGGACGGCTTGGGATAGCGGCAGCTGATCGAACGGCTAGTCGTGGCTGACGCGCCAGATCGTGCCATTGCCGTCTTCGGAGACCAGCAGCGCGCCGTCGCGCGCCACGGTCACGCCGACCGGACGGCCCCAGACCTCGTTGTCGCCGACGACAAAGCCGGTGACGAAATCCTCGTACTCGCCGGTCGGCACGCCATCCTTCAGCCTGATGCGAATGACCTTGTAGCCGGTGCGCTTCGACCGATTCCATGAGCCATGCTCGGCGGCAAACGCGTCGCCGCGATACTCGGACGGAAACTTGCTGCCGGTGTAGAAGGTCAGGCCAAGCGAGGCCGAATGCGCCTGCAACAGCACATCGGGGACCGTCACCTTGCCCTTCAGGTCAGGCCGCGCGCCGGCATGCGCGGGATCCTCGTTGGCACCGATATAATACCAGGGCCAGCCGTAGAACGCGCCTTCGCGAATCCGCGTCACATAATCGGGCACAAGGTTGTCGCCGCGGCCATCGCGTTCGTTGGTCGAACACCACGGCGTGCCGCTTCCGGGCTGGATCGCAAGCCCCACGCAGTTGCGGATCCCGGTGGCAAACAGCTTCTGGTTCTTGCCATCCGGATCGAAGGCGAGCACCGCGGCGCGATCGGTCTCGGCTCCCCAGGCTGCGCCAAGCGCGTGGTCACGGCTCCAGGCCTCGATGCCGCCAGGAGGTTGGCCAAGCCCCTCGCCTGCGTTGCCGGCTGAGCCCACCGACACCAGCATCCGTTTGTCGTCGGGCGTGAACACGATGTCACGCGTGGAGTGGCCGTAGCCGTGCGGAAGATTTGCGACGATCGTCTCGGGCTTTCCCTGTGCCTTGAGATCACCGTTGCGGTAGGCAAAGCGCACCACGCTGTCGGTGTTGGCGACATAGAGCCATTGCGGATTGTCGCCGCTCGGGAAGAACGCGATGCCGAATGGCCGGTTCAATCCGGTGGCGTAGACCTCATTGGTCGCAGGCTTCGTCGCACCGCTCTCGCTGCGCAGGACGCGGATGCGGCCGGGGCCGGTTTCCACGACGAAGATGTCGCCATTGGGCGCGGTCCGGATGATCCGCGGGCCGCTCAACCCGCTCGCAAACAGCTCGACCTTGAACCCCGCCGGCACCTGCGGCACCGCCGATGCGGGTCTCGGCACGACGCGCGACGAATTGCTGCTGGAGGCCGTCGCCCCCGGCTTCGGCAAGTCCTGCGGTGTGATCAGACGCAGCGTACCCGGCTTGTCGCGCTGCCAGTCGCCGAAGGCCTCCGCGCCTTTCAGCACGGGCTCGGCACCCGACCGCGTGACGCTGATTGCTGCGAGGATGACGACGAACAGACTCACGCCGGCAAGATTTGTCTTAAGCATATGCCCCTCGCGCGACGTCCCCGTCGGTCGCAGAGTTCATAGCGCAGTTCCACCGCCGGCTGCGGTCACAATGTCGTCTGCTTCGATCCCCTTGCGCGACGCCGTCAGATCGCACGGTGTGATGAACGAGCTCAGCGGGATCAAACGGCCCTGGAACCGACCATGGGCTTACGCGCGGCTGCCGACAGGTCGCGATACGCCGTGGTCTCCCCGACAAGCGCCTTGAGCGGAACCGTGAGCCGGCACACCAGGCCCTCGACGTGCCAATCGAAATCGGCCCGTCCGCCGAGCTGGGTCTCGATGCTGGCGATCACGCTTCTGGTGCCGAAGCCTTTCTGCTTCGGCTTGGTCACCGGCGGTCCGCCGGATTCCACCCAGGCCAGGATCAGCGTGTCATTCTGCACTTCCCAGGTGATCGCGAGCCGGCCCGATAGCACCGACAGGCTGCCATATTTGGCGGAGTTGGTGACGAGTTCGTGCAGTGCCAGCGCCAGCGTCTGTGCGGTCGCGGGCTGCAACTGCACCTCGGCACCCTTGATCTGGATCTGCCCGGCCTCGGAATACGGCGCGATCTCCTCGGTCACCAGCCGTCGGATCTCGGCGCCCTGCCAGCTCGACAGCGACAGCACGGTGTGAACCCGCGCCAGCGCCGTGATGCGGCCCTCGACCGCCCGCATATAGGCCGTCACGTTCTGTGCGCGCGTCAGCCGCACGATCGATTGCGCCAGCGCAAGTGCGTTCTTGGCGCGATGGTCGACCTCGCGGGTCAACAGGCTCTGCCGTTCCTCGGCCTTCTTGCGATCGGTGATATCGACGGTGACACCGCTCACCCGCACCACCCTGCCGTTCCTGTCACTGGTGGCCGCGGCCGTGCCGACGCACCAGCGCACCTCGCCGTCCGGCCGCATGACGCGGAATTCGGCTTCATAAGACGTCCGTCCGTTGCCGAACCCGGCCCAGGCCTGCTTCAGCTCCTCGACATCATCGGGATGAAACAGCCCCTGGATATTGTCTGATGTCAGGGTGAAGGATTTCGGGTCGACGCCGAAGATCTTGTATTGCCCCTCGTCCCACATCCAGTCGCCGTTGACCCAATCCCAGTCCCACGAGCCCATCTTGCCCGCGGCAATCGCCATGCTGCGGCGCGCCTCGCTCTCGACCAGCCGCGTGGTCGACTGCTCGAGCTCGGCGGTGCGCGCGCGCACGCGGTCCTCGAGCTCGGCGTTGAGCCGTTCGAGTTGCCGTGTCTTGCGGTAGAGCTCGGCGAACACGCGGATCTTTGCACGCAGCACCTCGGGCACAACAGGCACCGGGACATAGTCGACCGCGCCCATCTCGTAGCCCCGCAGCCGGTCGATGTCGCTGACCTGGATTGCCGAAATGAAGATCATCGCGGTCTTTTGAAAGCGCGGATGCTCGCGGATCATCGCCGCGAGCTCGAAGCCGTCGAGCTCGGGCATGCACACGTCGACCAGAATGACTGCGACTTCGTTCTTGAGCAGGAACTCGAGCGCCTCGCGGCCCGACGATGCCGCGACGAGCGTTTCGCCGAGCTCTTTCAGGATGACCTCATAGGCCAGCAGCTTCGCCGGCTGGTCATCGACCAGAAGGATGTTTACCTTTTCATGGTCCATCATGTTCGATCGCCGATCAGCGGTGCAGCCACATGCGGATTGCCAGCAGCAGTTGCTCGGTGTTCACGGGTTTCGCCAGATAGTCGGACGCGCCTGCCTCCAGGCATTTCTCGCGGTCGCCTTTCATCGCCTTCGCGGTCAGCGCGATGATCGGCAGCCGCGCAAAGGCTGGATTTTGCCGGATGGCGCCGATGGTCTGGTAACCGTCCATCTGCGGCATCATGATGTCCATCAGCACGATCGCAATCTTCGGATTGGATTCGACCAGCGAGATCGCCTCGTGACCGGTTGTCGCAGTCAACACCTTCATACCTCGCCGCTCCAGCACGCTCGACAGCGCGAAGATGTTGCGGGCGTCGTCGTCGACCAGGAGCGCGGTCTTGCCGATCAGATCCTCATCGGAACTGTTGAGCTTCTCCAGCATCCTCTGTTTTTCGACGGGCAATTCCGTGATCACACGGTGCAGGAACAGTGACGTTTCGTCGAGCAGACGTTCCGGCGACTCCACGCCCTTGACGACGATGCTGCGCGCCATCGTGTGCAGTTCCGCGTCCTCTTCAGCCGAAAGTTCCCGGCCCGTAAACACGACAACGGGAATATTGGACAGCGTCTCGTCCTTGCGGATCTGATCGAGCACCTCGAAGCCGCTCATGTCGGGCAGGCGCAGGTCGAGCACGACGCAGTCGCAGGGATTTTCGCGCAGCGTTGCGAGCGCCCCTGCTCCGGTGCCGCTGGTCACGATTTCGATATCCTCATGCCCGAGCAGTTCGGTGATACTGAGCTGCTCGGCCGCATTGTCCTCCACAATGAGGAGGCGCTTGCGGCGTGGCCTGGCATATTCCTTGATCTGCGACAGCGCCGCGCTGACGCCTTCCGTCGTGGTCGGCTTGTTGACGAAGGAGAACGCGCCGCGCGCCAACGCGTGTTGGCGATCCTCGTCGAGGGTGATGATCTGGACCGGAATGTGACGGGTCAACGGATTGTGCTTGAGCTGGCTCAGCACGGTCCAGCCCAGCATGTCAGGCAGGAAGACGTCGAGCGAGACTGCGCTCGGCTGGAACTGCTTCGCAAGATCAAGCGCCTCGGCGCCACGGCTCGCAACCAACACCTTGAAGCCCTTGTCACGCGCCAGATCGATCAGCACCCGTGCGTAATGCGGGTCGTCCTCGACGATCAGCAGGATGGTGTCGCCGGGTTCGAGATCGAGCCGATCGTCCGGAAGCTGCTCGATCACACGTTCCTGCGTGCCCGATGCCTGCAGCGACGGTGCCGAGGTCTGCGACATCTGTATCGGCTGAGTCTGCGGACGCAACGCGACCGACGGTCCGGCATATTTCAGCGGCAGATAAAGCGTAAAGGTCGAGCCCTTGCTCGGCGCGCTGCGCAGATGGATCTCGCCGCCGAGCAAGGCCGCCAGCTCGCGGCTGATGGCCAATCCAAGCCCGGTGCCGCCATATTTCCGGCTGGTGCCGGCGTCGGCCTGCTGGAACGCCTCGAAGATCAGCTTCTGCTTGTCCTGGGGAATGCCGATGCCGGTATCCGACACCTCGAACGCCACGACGGCGGGCGCTGCGTTGAGGATCGGATGCTCCGCGCTCCAGCCGCCGACTGCCGCCGATACGGTCAGGCTGACGCCGCCATCGGCCGTGAACTTGAAGGCATTCGACAACAGGTTCTTCAGCACCTGCTGCAACCGTTTGGAGTCGGTGACCATGCTGCGTGCAAGGTTGGCGTCGACATCGATGCTGAAGGAGAGATGCCGGTTCTCCGCCTCATGCCGGAACGGCCGCCCGACGGTCTCGAGCAGGCTCGAGGTGAGAATCTCCTCGGCGTCCACCGTCACCGTGCCGGACTCGATCTTGGACAGATCGAGGATGTCGCTGATCAGGTTCAACAGGTCGGTGCCGGCGCCGTGAATGGTGCGGGCGAACTCGACCTGCTTGCCGGTCAGATTGCCATCCGGATTCTCGGTGAGTTGCTGGCCCAGGATCAGGATCGAGTTCAGCGGCGTGCGCAGCTCGTGCGACATGTTGGCGAGGAATTCGGACTTGTACTTCGAGGTCAGCGACAGTTCGGTCGCCTTCTCTTCCAGCGCGCGGCGGGCCTGCTCGATTTCCTGGTTCTTGCGCTCGACGTCGACGTTGCGTTCGGCAAGCTGCTGGGCTTTCTGCTCGAGCTGATCGTTGGTCTGCTGCAATTCCCTCTGCTGGGTCTGAAGCTCGCCGGCGAGTGTCTGTGACTGCTTGAGGAAGGCTTCGTCTGCATCGTCGCCTCGATACTGTTGAGTACGATGCCGATGCTGTCGGTCAGCTGTTCGAGGAAGGTGATCTGCGAGGTCGTGAACGACGAGATCGAGGACAGCTCGATCACCGCCTTGACCTGGTTCTCGAACAACACGGGGAATACGACGAGGTTCTTCGGCATGATCCGCATCAGCGCCGAATTGATCGGCACCGCATCGCCGGGAATATCCGAGACGAGGCGCTGGCGCTTGTCGAGTGCGCACTGGCCGATCAGTCCCTCGCCGAACTGGACGATCTGCGGATGCGGATTGCTGCTGTCGCTGGCATAGGCCGACAGCAAACGCAGCTGCGCATTCTCGGGATTGTCGACCTGGTAGATCACGCCCATATGCGCGTTGATCAGCGGCGCAAGCTCGGTCAGCAGCAGGCGGCCGACGGTCGCGAGATCGCGCTGACCCTGCAGCATGTTGGTAAAGCGCGCCAGGTTGGTCTTCAGCCAGTCCTGTTCGGTGTTGCGCTCCGTGGTGAGACGGAGGTTGCCGATCATCGTGTTGATGTTGTCCTTGAGCTCCGCGACTTCACCGCGCACATCGACCTGGATCGAGCGCGTCAGGTCGCCCTTGGTCACGGCGGTCGCCACTTCCGCGATCGCGCGCACCTGGGAGGTCAGGTTGGCCGCCAGCAAATTGACGTTACCGGTGAGGTCCTTCCAGGTGCCTTCGGTGCCGGGCACGTTGGCCTGACCGCCAAGCCGTCCCTCGACGCCGACTTCGCGCGCCACGCTGGTGACCTGCTCGGCGAAGGTCGCAAGCGTCTCGGTCATGTTGTTGATGGTGTCGGCGAGCGCGGCGACCTCGCCCTTCGACTTCACTGTGAGATTTTGCTTCAGGTCGCCATTGGCGACCGCCGTCACCACCTTGACGATGCCGCGCACCTGCTCGGTCAGGTTCGCCGCCATGACGTTGACGGTGTCGGTCAGGTCCTTCCAGGTGCCGGCGACACCGCGCACCTCGGCCTGGCCGCCGAGCTTGCCCTCGGTGCCGACTTCGCGCGCGACGCGCGTCACCTCGCCGGCGAAGGCGTTGAGCTGGTCCACCATGGTGTTGATGGTGTTCTTCAGCTCGAGGATTTCGCCCTTCACGTCGACCGTGATCTTGCGCGAGAGGTCGCCGCGCGCCACGGCGGTCGTGACTTCCGCGATGTTGCGGACCTGCGTGGTCAGGTTCGCAGCCAGCAGGTTGACGTTGTCGGTGAGATCCTTCCAGGTGCCGCCGACGCCGGGCACCACGGCCTGGCCGCCCAACCGCCCCTCGGTGCCGACCTCGCGCGCCACGCGCGTCACTTCGGCGGCGAAGGAGCGCAGCTGCTCGACCATCGTGTTGAGGGTGTCCTTGAGCAGCAGGATCTCGCCGCGCACGTCCACCGTGATCTTCTTCGACAGGTCGCCGCCGGCGATTGCGGTCGCGACCTCTGCGATGTTGCGGACCTGCGCGGTCAGGTTCGACGCCATGAAGTTGACGTTGTCAGTCAGGTCCTTCCAGGTGCCCGCGACGCCGGGCACTTCAGCCTGGCCGCCGAGCTTGCCTTCGGTGCCGACTTCGCGCGCCACGCGCGTCACCTCGCCGGCGAAGGCGTTGAGCTGATCGACCATCGTGTTGATGGTGTTCTTCAGCTCGAGGATTTCGCCCTTCACGTCCACCGTGATCTTGCGCGACAGGTCGCCACGCGCCACGGCGGTCGTCACTTCGGCAATGTTACGAACCTGCGCTGTCAAATTGCCGGCCATCGAGTTGACGCTGTCGGTCAGGTCCTTCCAGGTGCCGGCGACGCCGGGCACGTTGGCCTGGCCGCCGAGGCTGCCGTCGGTGCCGACCTCGCGCGCCACGCGCGTCACCTCGCCGGCGAAGCGGTTGAGCTGG
>NZ_JACMYO010000128.1 GCF_020889685.1 Bradyrhizobium oropedii | reverse complement strand
CGCGCGGCGAAGCTGGTCCCCAGGGCCCGCAGGGTCCGGCCGGACCGCGCGGCGAAGCCGGCCCGGCCGGCCAATTGCCGTCGATCGAGCAGGTGATGCCGTGGCTGCACATGATCTTCGATGCCTGGGAAGAGCACAGGCGCACCAGGGAACGTGAAGCTGCCGAGCTCGCCGAGCGCGATGCCGCCGAGCGCGCGGCAGCGGAGGCGATCGCGCTTGACGTCGACGCGATCGATTTCGCTGATGATGACGACGAAGACGACGATCACAAGAAAAAGAAGAAGCACCGCAAGAAGGACAAGAAGTAGCCCTTCCCGCTATCGCGCGACGACACGGCCAGCCAAATCCGTGTCGCGCTTGATGCTCACCGCTCGGCGCCCGGATCGGACGGCCGTGCGAGCTGCATTAGCTGAAAGACCCAGCGCATCGCATAGTACCAGGCAACACCCGCGAACGCCCCGCAGGCCGACAGGATGATGACGTTGGCGAGGTCGATCGTGCCGCTCGACCACAGCATGCCGCAGGTCCAGAGCACGGCGAACGCAATCGAGCAGAGAGTGAGCAGGGCGGCAGGCTTCATGGCGTTGCTCCGGGGGTCGGCTGAACGACACTGATGACCGGAAGCGTGGCGCCGTACCGTGACCTGCGTCACGGAATGCCGTGGCGTCAGCCGAACCGTGGCGTCAGCCGAACCGCAGGCGCGAGCGCTCCCTCGCCTTCTCCGCCTCGATCTCGCGATCGCGCGCCGGGGCGTTGGTCTGCAACGAGATCAACAGCCTGCGCGCGGCGTCCGAGACCTCGGTCACGGCAAGGTTGAAGGCGGCTTCATTGGACTGCGACGGCTTGTTGAAGCCGGACAATTTGCGCACGAATTGCAGCGCCGAAGCGTGGATCTCGTCCTCGGTGGCGGGCGGCTCGAAGTTGAACAGCGTCTTGATATTGCGGCACATGTCGGTCTCCCTCGCCCGCACCAGCGGGGCGGCTCTCTCAAAGACGATCGGCTGCTGCAAAATACGACATCGTGGTCTATTCTGGCAGCCTCATCGTCCACGGCGGAAACGAGGTTCCGGATGAGCCACGTGATCTACAAGGTCGTCCAGCACGACGGCGGTTGGGCTTATACCGTCAACGGGGTGTTCTCGGAACCGTTTCCAACCCATGCCGCGGCCCTTGCCGCCGCCCGGCGCGCCGCCAACGAACAGCGCGTTCCCGGGCGCACCGAGGCGATCCAGTACGAGACCTCGGACGGCAAATGGCTGACCGAAACCGCCTCCGGCAATGACCGCCCGGAGACCGAGGTCGAGGACGGCCGCTAAAGCGCGATGAAAAGCGTCATCGCGCTTTAGCTTCTTGTTTGAGCATGATCTCCGCGCAAACGCTTCGCGTTTGTCGCGAGGGAAAACCGCGTCACACTTTTCCGGATCATGCTCCAGGTTCACTCACGCGCTCTCAGAACGGAACCTGCACACCGAGCCGATCGAAGAACGCCCGTCCACGATCGGTGATCCGCAACGCGCGCGGAATCCGATGCGGCGCAACGCCGCGGATCTCGACCAGACGCGCCAGCACGGCATTGGCAAACGGACCGGCGAGATGCGGCACCCGCTCGGTCCAGTCGTTGCAGAGCCGCAGGTGCGGCTGCCGCGCCGGATCGAAATCGATCTCCTCGGCGCGGCACCAGGCCAGCCCCTGCTCGGTCACGCGACCGTCGCGGCCCTCGATGACGACGAGGCGACGGCGGATCAGCGCATTCGACAGCAGCACACCGAGCTGCCCCGCAAGGTGATGGTAGCAGGTGCGCGATTGCCTGAGCTGCTCGGCCGGCATCGCACGCTTGCGGTCGGCTGTGGTTTTGGCCGCGAGATCGACGAGGTTCTCGATCAGCGCCGCCACGTCGTCGTCCCTGATCCGGTAATATCTGAACCTGCCCTGCGCCCACACCGACAGCACGCCCGCATCCACCAGCTTCTGCAAATGCGCGCTGGCGCCTTGCGGCGAAATGCCGGCAACCGCGGCAAGCTCGCCCGCCGGCAGCGCCTTGCCGTCGGCCAGCGCGCTGACCATCGCCTCGCGCACCGGATCGCCCAATGCCTCGGCGATCCGCGAAAATCCGGCCTGCACGGATTGGGATGATCCCACCGCATCGTCCTCCCATGTCGCGCTGAAACTGTCCTACGCGCATTCGCGACGCCGCGAAACTCATTTCAGATTTTCCTGAAACGTCGCGACGGCCGCTTCCGGTCAGATCGGTGCGGTTCAACGAAACGACGGAACGATCATGACAGCAGGCAACACCGACGCGGAACGCATCTACAGGCTTTGGGACGAGGCCCTCGGCAACAAGGACCTCGAGGCGGCGCTCGCGCTCTATGCACCCGACGCCTCGATCGAAAGCCCTTTGGTCCAGCACCTGATGCAAACCAGGGACGGGATCGTCCAAGGCCGGGACGCGCTGCGCGAGTTCATCACGCGCGTGTTCCGTACCAATCCGCCGCAACGGCGGCGCTTCAAGCAGGGCTTCTTCAGCGACGGCCGAATTCTCACCTGGGAATATCCGCGCCAGTCCCCGGATGGCGATCAGATGGATCTGGTCGAGGTCATGGAGATCAGGGACGGCCTGATCCAGCGCCACCGGGTCTATTGGGGATGGTATGCGCTGAACGTGCTGAAGGCAGGCTAGCCGAACACTTCTTCGCCAGCCGCACCGGCGCGCTCTCGGACAACGCTTTCCCTCATGCTAGGCTTGCACTGAGGCGGCTGGACAAACGCGCCGCGCGTGGGGAGAAGCACCATGATCCGTTTGTGCGCGGCGCTTCTGGCCGCTCTCGTCTCGATGTCGGTACCGGCCATGGCTGCAGATTTTCCCGCGCCGCAGGATGGCGAGTGGATCGCGAAGGACTTCAAGTTTCACAGCGGCGAGGTGATGCCGGAACTGCGGCTGCACTACACCACGGTCGGCGCGCGACCGGACAGCCGGTGCTGGTGCTGCACGGCTCCGGCGGCTCGGCCGCCAGCATGCTGACGCCGAGCTTTGCCGGCCAGCTGTTCGGCCCGGGCCAGCCACTGGACGCCGCGAAATACTACATCATCATCCCCGACGGCATCGGGCACGGCAAATCGTCGAAGCCGTCGGATGCGATGCGGACGAGCTTTCCGAAATACGACTACAACGACATGGTCGACGCGCAGTACCGGCTCGTCACCGAAGGGCTCGGCATCAAGCATCTGCGGCTCGTGATCGGCAATTCGATGGGCGGCATGCACACCTGGATCTGGGGCGTGCGCTATCCGCAGATGATGGACGTGCTGGTGCCGATGGCCTCGCAGCCGACTGCGATGGCGGCGCGCAACTGGATCCTGCGGCGAACGATGCTGGACACGATCCGCAATGATCCGGACTACAATGGCGGCAACTACACCAGCCAGCCGCGGATGATGAAATACGCCATCGCGGCCTACCGCTTCGCGAGCGCCGGCGGTACGCTCGGCTATCAGACGCTGGCGCCGTCGGCGCCGCAGGCCGACAAGATGGTCGACGACCAGCTGGCGTTGCCGGTCACCGCGGATGCCAACGACTACATCTATCAGTGGGAGGCCTCGCACGATTACGATCCGTCGGCGGGAATGGAGAAGATCGAAGCCACCCTGCTTGCGATCAATGCCGCCGACGATGAGCGCAATCCGCCGGAGACCGGCGTGACCGAAGCGGCAGTGAAGCGGATCAAGAACGGCAAGATTGATCTGATCCCGGCGAGCAGCGAGACGCGCGGCCATCTCACGACCGGTGACGCGAAGTTCTATGCCAGGCAATTTCAGGAACTGTTGCAGACCGCACCGCAACGCACGATGTAGCGATCGGGATCAGGCGATGTCCGCAAATCGCTTCCGCCGCACAGCGCTCAGCCTGCCCGAGGTGGTGGAAGGCGCGCATCACGGCACTGCCAATTTTCGCGTCGGCAAACGCATCTTCGCAACGCTCGGCTATCCCGACAAGGATTGGGGCATGGTGAAGCTGACGCCGGAGCAGCAGGCTGTCGTGGTCGAGGCCGAGCCCGAGATCTTCCGGCCGGTGCCGGGCGGCTGGGGCAAGAGCGGCAGCACCAATGTCCGCCTCGCGAAAGCCGATCAGGTGACGCTGCGCAGCGCGCTCACAATGGCCCGGGACAATATCGCCGTGAAGCCGGCGAAGAAGGTACGCGCGAAGAAGCCATCCTGAGCATCGCGATCCCGCACTGCATCAAGCAGGGATTGCGGAGTTTCGCCGATTCTTTGAGCATGCATCCCGCGCGCGGTTCGTGCCTAATCGCGCAAACATCGGATTCGCGGTAGCGACGCGGCGCGCGGGTCACGCAGAAGGTCTCGCCGGAGGAAGGCAATGCGAAGGCTCGCGCATGTCGCAGTGCTTGCGTCGCTCGTCACGTTGGCGGGCGCAGCCCTGGCGTTCGATAACGGCCAATACGACAACGTGCCGCCGGATATCCGCGCCTGGTTCAAAAGCGTGATCGCGCCGAACGGCGTGCCGTGCTGCGACATCTCCGACGGCCATCGCACGAGCTATGATGTTCGGGGCGGCGCCTATTGGGTGCCGATCGAAGGCGAGTGGATGATGGTGCCGGAGCGCGCGATCATCCGCGATCGCGGCAATCCGGTCGGCGAGGCCGTGGTGTGGTACGTGCACCACCGCGGCAACATCATCATCAGCTGCTTCGTCCCCGCGGACGCCGTCTGAAGTGGTGCGCCGTCGTCGCGGACCTGCACGCGGGATCGCGTCAATTTGAAACAATTGCGCTTTGTTAACCTTACTTTTTAACCAATAATTAAGGATGAGTTTGCGGGCGCCATCAGGCGCGGCCTAGCGTCTGCAGAAATGCTCCGTAACCGCGAGTTGGTGCGTGCCATGGTCGATCGAAAAATGGCGTATCGAACAGTTGGGGCCCTGACGGCGTCCCTCGGCGTTGCAGCGCTGCTGCTCGCTTCCTCCACCGAGACCTATGCGAGATCCGGAACGGCGCCGCGCGGCACGTTTTCCTCGCATCATCCGGCCTTCCGCCATCATGTGCGGGTGCCCGGCATCGTGTTGCCGGGGACGAGCGGATATTACGACGACGCAGTCGCCGGCGTTCCCTTCGCCCCCGAGGTCCCAGCACCCGCCTCGAACGATGTCCGTTACACCTACACCCAGGACGTGCCCTGGGATTGGGCGCATCGATATCCGCCGGCCGTGGTGCCGTCGGACCGCCCCTATGTGTCGAGCTGCCCGACCGAGAGCGTGACGGTGCCCGGACGCGGCGGAGACCGCACCGTCAACATCACGCGGTGCTACTGACGCATCGCTCCATCCGGATCGGAAAAACAAAAGAGGCCGCCCGCAAGGACGGCCTCTCGAATTTTTAAGGTCACGCTCCGCGCGCGAAGCGGCCGATCAGGACTCCTCGCCCTTCAGATGACCGACGTGCTTCTGGGTGTAGAGTTCGAGACCGATGCGCTTGATCAGGTCGAGCTGGGTCTCGAGGAAGTCGATGTGATCTTCCTCGTCCTTCATCAGCCTCTCGAACAGGTCGCGGCTGACATAGTCCTTGACGCCATGGCAGTAGGTCGCCGCTTCCTGGTAGAGCGTGCGGGCGCCGATCTCGGCGGCCAGATCGCACTCGATGATCTCCTTGACGTCCTGGCCGATCTTCAGCGGATCGAGCACCTGCAGGTTCGGGAAGCCGTCGAGGAACAGGATGCGATCGACGAATTTGTCGGCATGCTCCATCTCCTCGATGGACTCCTTGCGCCAGACCTTGGCCATCTCCAGGAGGCCCCAATTGTTGAGCATCCGGTAGTGCAGCCAGTACTGATTGATGGCGGTCAGTTCGCTGCGCAGCCCCTTGTTCAGATAGTCGATGACCTTCGGGTCGCCTTGCATGATCCACTCCACCTGTCGCGGCCAAACCGCACTATATTTAGAACGCTTCTAAATCAGATTACCGGAGAGAGCAACCCTTCGCGGAAGCAGCGCGTGGATAACCGGATTCGGTGGATTTGGCGGGGACTGAGCGTTTCCGGCGACGCAATGCCGGCCGCGGGAAGAAACCGCATCGAAATAGGAAACTGGAGCTTCGGTTCAGATCGACCGGAAGCTGAAATTGCCTTAGCAGGCCGCGAGCGCGAACTCGGTGGCGGGCTCGCCGTCCTCGTTGGCGGCGTGCGGATGGCCGGCATGGGGACAACCGGCGCAGCAGGCCTTGGCGCAGGGGCCAAGCGCCTCGTCGATGATCGCCTTGATGGTGCGCGCGCAGCGGCCACACTCGGCACTGCAGCCGAGGCAGCCATACACCTGCTTGGCATTTCGGGTCACGGACCCGCCGCCATTTACGGCATTGCGGACATCGTGGTCGCTCAGGACGTTACAGGAACAGACAATCATCAGAGGAGGCAGGTCCAACGGGTGATGCTCGCCAATATGGATATGGTCGGCCCCGGCGGGATGCAAAAGGAAAAAGCGGTTCTTGTAGCAATTCCAAACTGATGCGGGATTCATATTGGAATGAATCTAAATCGGTCGGCCCGGGGCCTTCGGGAATAAGAAACCACCGGGCGGATAGGTCAGGCCGATCCCGGCTTGCATCGCCGCAAGCCGGCACAAGTACCTGTGCGTTGCAAGATATTCCAAAAGCTGCAAGCATTTGGACGCGAATAGGGCAGCGCCGTTCATTGATCATTCAAGCGGAATATGGAACCTTCAGGCGAGACAGATCGCCAACGCACGCTGTCCCTGCCCCGTGAGAAAGGTGAGGTCATGAAGAAGACATTGCTGGCGCTTTGCGCCGCCGCCACTCTGGCGGTTTCGGCTGTGGCGGTGCCCGCCCCCGCCCTGGCACAACGCGGTGTCGCCGCTGGCGTCGCTGCGGGATTGATTGGCGGCGCCATCGTCGGTGGCGCGATCGCTTCGCAGAACGGCTATTACGGTCCGGGATATGGCTACTACGCGCCTGGTCCGGCCTATGTCGCCGAGCCCGGTTACGGTGCCGACTGCTTCTGGCAGCGCCAGCGCTTCTGGGACGGCTACACCTGGCGCGTTCGCCGCGTCCGCGTTTGCGATTGATCGACGTTCATCTCGATTAAATCGAACCAAACGTCCCGGAAAACCGACTGTTTGTCCGGGACGTCTGCTGTAGATGGCCAGAAAAAACCGCTTTTCTGCGCGATGAGGCTGCGGACGTTTACTTTCGGTTGACTGTTCTGCGCTGTTTAGCAAGACAGCAGTTCGAGATCAGCGTGTGAGTCACCCTAAACCCGGCGTCGAACCACGACGCCACCATCTTCCAGGAGAGCCAAAGACATGAAGAAGACTTTAGCTGCCCTTGTCGCCGTTACTACGATTGCTAGTTCGCTGGCGGTTGCTCCGGCTGCCAAGGCTGGTGACGGCGGCGCCATCGCGGCCGGCGTTGCCGGCGGCCTGCTCGGCGGCGCGATCGCAGGCGCCCGTCCCGCCCCGGTCTATGTTGCGCCGGCACCGGTTTACGTCGAAGAAGCTCCGTGCCGCTGGGTTCGTGAGCGCTTCTGGGACGGCTACGGCTGGCGCTTCCGTCGCATCCAGGTTTGCGACTGATCGACCGACACGCTTTTCAGCATCACACCCGAAAACCCGGCCTCATGGCCGGGTTTTTGTTTTCCGCGACAGCAATCAGCCCGATCAGCGCTGCCCGTTCATCGCGCGCAGGACGGCCTCGCTCGGCCAGCAATCGACCTTCAGCCCGGCCTGCTTCTGATAGGCGCCGAGCGCCGCGCGGGTCTGCATCCCCGCCTTGCCGTCGAGCTTGTCCTTGTAGAGCCCGATCTTCGTCAGTTGCTGCTGCATCGCCTCGACGTCGGCCGAGCGCAACTGCTTCGACGCCGACCATGGCGTCGCGAATGGCTGCGAGCTCGTCATGCGGTCGGCGAGATGGCCGACGAACAGCACGTAGAGATCGGAAAAATTGTACTCCTTGATCACGAAGTAGTTCGGCGTGGTCAGGAAGGCCGGACCGTAGATGCCTTCCGGCTGCAATAGCGAGGCCGATTGCGCCTGCTCGGTGGCGTTGAGCCTCGCGCCCCGCACCGGCACGAAGCCGGCCCGCAGCCATTGGCTGATCGGTTTTGTCACTTCGGGCACGCCCATCGTGCAGTCGGCATTGGCAGGTGCCGTGACCTCGTAGGCCCAACGCACGCCGGGCTGCCAGCCCTTGTTGACCAGTTGCTGCGCGGCGGAGGCGAGCGCGTCCGGCACCGAATGCCAGATGTCGACGCGGCCGTCGCCGTCGAGGTCGACGCCGTGCTTGTAATATTCCGACGGCAGGAACTGGGTGTAACCGGTCGCCCCCGCCCAGGAGGAGCGCAGCTCCTTGCGCGTCACCGCGCCCTCGCCGAGAATCTTGAGCGCCAGGATGAACTCGGTGCGGTACTGATCCTTGCGGCGGCCGACATAGGCCTGCGTCGCCACCACGCGCAGCGTATCGTAGGGCAGCGAATAGCGGCCGTAATCGGTCTCGCGGCCCCAGATCGCCAGCACGATGGTGGGGGGAACGCCGAACCGCTTCTCGATCGCATCGAGCGATGGACGATACTTCTGCAGCAGCCGCTGCCCTTCCGCCGCGAGCCGCGCGATCGAGGCTTCCTTGATGTAATCGGCCGGCACCTGCACGAACTCGGCCTGCGCCGGCGCACCGGTTTTCGGGCGTCCGGGCAGGATCAGATCGGGCAGCTTGTAGTCGGGCTCGAGCCCGCGCGTCTCGCGCTCGAACGTCTCGCGCGACACGCCGGCCGCCTTGGCCTCCGGCCACAGCGAGGCGATGAACTGGGTGAACGCGGCGTCGGCCGCGCGCGCGGCTGAGACGACGGACAAGGATGCAAGCAGAAGCCCGAAGGCAAGCGCGCGGAGGAATGTCAAATCCAACAACCTGTTCACGCAGCGGTCCAATGGGCGCGCCGTCAGGCGAACACCCGCGATATCAGTGTCGTGAGCCTTATCACGACACCGGATTGCTGTGAACCTTGGCGGCCGCGCTCAATGCGCGGCCTGCTTGGCCCCCTCGATCGAGTCGTTCGACAGCTTGTCGACGAGGGCGATGCCGATCGCCGACAGGATGAAGACGCAATGGATGATGGTCTGCCACATCACGCCGGTCTCGGTGTAGGTGCTCTTGCCGGACGACAGCGCGCCCGCCTCGATGAAGGTGCGCAGCAGATGGATCGACGAGATGCCGATGATCGCCATCGCCAGCTTGATCTTCAGCACGCTGGCATTGACGTGGCTGAGCCATTCCGGCTCGTCCGGGTGCCCCTTCAGATTGAGCCGCGAGACGAAGGTCTCGTAGCCGCCGACGATCACCATCACCAGCAGGTTCGAGATCATGACGACGTCGATCAGGCCGAGGACGGCGAGCATGATCTGCTGCTCGCTGAAATCGAAGGCATGGGCGAACAGGTGCCACAGCTCCTTCAGGAACAGCACGACATAGACGCCCTGGGCGATGATCAGGCCGACATAGAGCGGCAATTGCAGCCAGCGCGATCCGAAGATCAGCATGGGAACGGGACGCAGCGGCCGGCCCTTCGAGCGGGCGGGCGCGTCTGAGATAGCGGACATGTTGGAGTGCTCGCAGGATTCGATTTGCGGGGAGCGCTCTATCTACGCAATCCCGCGCGCTTGAAAAGCGACAACTGGCCGCAGATTGCGCCGCGATGCCGTCACGATCCTGCTAATTTGCGCGCAGCGATGCTCGCTCTATTCACTCGTCATGGCCGGGCTTGTCCCGGCCATGACGATGTCTCAAATCACCGCGTCAGCTTCTTGTACTTCACGCGGTGCGGAATGATGCTGTCCTGGCCGAGCCGGCGCATCTTGTCCTTTTCGTAGTCCTGGAAGTTGCCTTCGAACCATTCGACATGGCTGTCGCCCTCGAAGGCCAGGATGTGGGTCGCGATGCGGTCGAGGAACCAGCGATCATGGCTGATGATGACGGCGCAACCGGCGAAATCCTCCAGCGCCTCTTCGAGCGCGCGCAGCGTGTCGACGTCGAGGTCGTTGGTCGGTTCGTCGAGCAGCAGCACGTTGGCGCCGGACTTCAGCATCTTGGCGAGATGCACGCGGTTGCGCTCACCGCCGGAGAGCGCACCGACCTTCTTCTGCTGGTCGGCGCCCTTGAAGTTGAACGACGAGCAATAGCCGCGCGAGTTGACTTCCTTCTTGCCGAGCAGGATCAGCTCGTTATTGCCCGAGATCTCCTCCCACACCGTCTTCTTGCCGTCGAGCGCATCGCGCGACTGGTCGACATAGCCGAGATGAACACTTTCGCCGACCGTGATGGAGCCCTTGTCCGGCTCCTCCTGCTTGGTGATCATCCTGAACAGCGTGGTCTTGCCGGCGCCGTTGGCGCCGATCACGCCGACGATGCCGCCCGGCGGCAGCTTGAAGGTGAGATCGTCGATCAGCATGCGATCGCCAAAGCCCTTGCTGAGGCCTTCGAAGTCGACGACGTTCTGGCCGAGCCGTTCGGCCACCGGAATCGTGATCTGCGCGGTCTGGGTCTGCTTCTCGCTGGCCTGTTTCAGCAGATCCTCATAGCGCTGGTAGCGTGCCTTGGACTTGGCCTGACGCGCCTTCGGCGAGGACGCGATCCACTCCTGCTCGCGGGCCAGCGTCTTCTGATGCGCGGCATCTTCGCGGCCCTCCTGCTCGAGCCGCTTCTGCTTCTGCACCAGCCAGGACGAGTAGTTGCCCTCATAGGGAATGCCGCGGCCGCGATCGAGCTCGAGGATCCAGCTCGTGACATTATCGAGGAAGTAGCGATCGTGGGTCACGATCAGGATCGCGCCCGGATAATTCCGCAGATGGCCTTCCAGCCACGACACCGACTCGGCGTCGAGATGGTTGGTCGGTTCGTCCAGCAGCAGCAATTCGGGCTGGTCGAGCAGCAGGCGGCACAGCGCAACGCGGCGGCGTTCACCGCCCGACAGCTTTGTGACATCGGCATCGTCGGGCGGGCAGCGCAGCGCGTCCATCGCCTGGTCGACCTTGCTGTCGAGATCCCACAGGCCCTGCGCCTCGATCTCGTCCTGCAGTTTTGTCATTTCATCGGCGGTCTCGTCGGAATAGTTCACCGCCAGCTCATTGTAGCGGTCGAGGATCGCCTTCTGCTTGGCGACGCCGAGCATGACGTTTTCACGGACGTTGAGTGCGGGATCGAGGTGCGGCTCCTGCTCGAGATAGCCGACGCGGGCGCCCTCGGCGACCCAGGCCTCGCCGTTATACTCCTTGTCGAGGCCGGCCATGATCTTGAGCAGGGTCGACTTGCCCGAGCCGTTGACGCCGAGCACGCCGATCTTGGCGTCCGGGTAGAAGCTCAAATGGATGTTATCAAGCACCTTGCGGGTCGGGTACGCCTTGGTCAGACCCTGCATGAAATAGATGAACTGGCGAGCCATCCGCTGTCCCTGGAATTGATCCGATTTGTGGAAATTTTGCTGCCGCCGATGTAACGGCCGGCCCCCGAAAGCGCAACCGCGGGGCTCGCGTTTTCCATCCGTTCACCACGTTCCGTCCATTCACCACGGGTGACTACGGGTTCGCGACCATGTGTGCGCCGAATCACGACAATTGAAACCATCTTTTAATAAATCAGGCCAAAACTCGTTCTCAACGCCGAAAAACGGCGATTTTCGCGGCAGAACCGCGACCAAAACAGTTGAGGCCACGTCATGGCTACCATCATTTCAGCACCTCTTTCGCGACCGGCGATCAAAGGCGAGGCGACGCTGTTCGCCGAATTCCGCACCTTCTGGCGGGCCTTCGCTGCCAAGGCTTTCAATCCCTACCGTCCGGAACTGCACTATATGCGCGGCCCGGGCCCGGCCTGCCGTGCCAAGCAGATGGCGCTGTCGCCGGCGGTCCGATCGATGCTCGCCGATATCCGCACCGGGCAGAAGCCATCCCGCCCGGCGTGACAATCGCCCTGATGTGAAAGCACGGCCGCTTGCGCGCCTGCCGATTGCGCGCGACCATGACGGGTATCCCGACGGTAGAATTTCCGCCGTCGCCCTCACCCTGAATGGACCTTTCCGATGACGCGGCTCCGCTGTGCAATCCTCGACGACTATTTCGACATCGCGCTTTCGTTGGCCGACTGGCCGGCGATCAAGGATCGCATCGAGGTCACCGTGTTCGACAAGCCGTTCGCGAGCGAGGCTGAAGCCGCGGCCAAGCTCAGGGAATTCGAGATCATCTGCGCGATGCGCGAGCGCACTCCGTTCCCGCGCAGCCTGTTCGATGCGCTGCCCCAACTGAAGCTCCTGATCACGTCGGGCATGCGAAATGCCGCGATCGACATGGAGGCCGCCAAGGACCGCAAGGTCGTGCTGTGCGGCACCCAATATAGCCGCGATCCCACCGCGCCCCTGACCATGGGCCTGATCCTGGAATTGACCCGCGGCATCGGCCGCGAGAATGCACGGATGCACGCCGGCGAGCCGTGGCAGAGCTTTGCCGGCACCGAGATCGAAGGCAAGACGCTGGGCGTCATCGGCCTCGGCAAGCTCGGCAGCAAGGTCGCCGGCATGGCCAAGGTGTTCGGCATGAACGTCATCGCCTGGAGCCCCAACCTCACGCCGGAGAAGTGCAAGGAGGCGGGCGTCGGCTACGCCAGCAAGGACGAGCTGTTCGCGACATCAGACATCATCACCATCCATGTCGTGCTGAGCCCACGCTCGCGCGGACTGGTCGGCGCCGCCGATCTCGCCCGAATGAAACCACAGGCCTATCTCGTCAACACCGCGCGCGGGCCGATCGTCGATGAGGATGCGCTGCTCGCGGCGCTGCGCGACAAGAAGATCGCAGGCGCCGGCATCGACGTGTTCTCGGTCGAGCCGCTGCCACCGGATCACCCGCTGCGCAAGCTCGACAATGTCGTGATCACGCCGCATCTCGGCTACGCGACGCGCGAGAGCCTGCAGGCGCACTATCAGCAGATGGTCGCGTGCATCGATGCCTTCACCAAAGGCGACGAGCCGCCGCGGCGCCTCACCTGAGACCGGCTGCTTGCGGCAACAAAAAAGGCGCGCTGTTGGCGCGCCTTTTTCAGGATGAATTGCAGGTCGGGTTAGCGGACCGTCACCGGCGCGGGCAGCGGCTGCACTGAGGTCGGCTGCGTGCCGGGCAGCGGCGCGGCCTGGGCCTGCGTCGGTGCGGGAGCCATCGGGTTCGGGGGCGGCGCGGCGGAGGCCGTCGTCGTTCCCGGAGCAGCACCGCCGGGCAGCACGACCACGCGGGTGCCGACCTTGGCGCGTTCAAACAGATCCGAGACGTCCTCGTTCAGCATGCCGATGCAGCCCGACGAGACGAACTTGCCGATGGTCGACGGCTGATTGGTGCCGTGAATGCGATAGACGGTCGAGCCGAGATACATCGCGCGGGCGCCGAGCGGGTTGCCGGGTCCGCCGGCCATGAAGCGCGGCAGATAGGGCTGACGCTCGATCATCTCGGTCGGCGGATGCCAATCCGGCCACTCGGCCTTGCGGGTGATCTTCTGCACGCCGGTCCAGGTGAAGCCGTCGCGGCCGACGCGAACGCCGTAACGGATCGCCCGGCCGTTGCCGAGAATGTAGTAGAGGTAGGTGTTCGGGGTATCGACGACGATGGTGCCTGCCGGCTCCTTGGTCGCGAACGCCACTTCCTGACGACGCAGATTGGGCGCCAGCTGCGCCGGGCTGTCTTCCGGCTGCTCGTCGGGCGGCAGGGCTGCGATCTGCACCGGCTTGCCATTGGCGTCGACCGGTGCCCGCTGCGACACGGCTCCGGTAACGCCCTCGGGCGGACGCATGCCGCCGCGGTCGTCGCCATAGGAAACGCCGGCTGCGGGAACGCCGTTGTCGCGATTGGCTTGCTGCGCGCCCGGACGGTCGCCATAGATCACCGGCGGCGGCCCCATCGGCCGGCCATAGCGCGGATCATCGGGCGACATCACCGGGCCAGTCGGCGCTCCACGGTCAGAATAGACCGGAGCATTCATCGGCCGGCCATAACGCGGATCGTCCGGCGACGTCACCGGGCCGGGCGGCGGCAGTGCAGCCGAATCCTGCGGCCCTTCATCGTCATTGAGCGCGTCGAAATCCGGCATGCTGCCCTGGGGGTAGGGCTGAGGCGCCGTCGAATAGGCGGGACCCTGGGGAGCCGGATAACCCTGCTGCGCATGCGCGAGCGAGGTTCCTGCCACGCCGAGAGCCGCGGCAGCGCAAATCGTCAGAATGCGGTTGATCATCATTGCTCTGTTATAGTCCCCAAGCCACACCGGACTGTTAACGGCCCAATGCAGGAAGATAGCGGCGCATTCAAGACAAATCCGCGAAACCCGGGCCATTTCGGGCATTTGTGATTGGCGGCACCGCTGCGGCAAAGATGTCTCATGGGTCGGGAATGTTTGTCCACATGCCCAAAGTCATCAATCACCCGCATTTTGTAACAAACAGTCTCCGGGGGTTGCGATATCGTGGAATCGGCCTGATTCGCGCTCGCGACCCGGCTTTCTTGTGTGGTCACCGCGTTCCCTCGATATCGACACCCTCCCGTAGAAGGGGGAACCCGCGCCCATGCTCCCCGGCCTTCGCTTCCTGCTCGCTGCGGTCGTGCTGGCGACCTCGCTTCTGGTGTTTGGGCTGGGAGCAGCCGCGCTGTTTCGCGCGGCGCATGAGGAATTCGCCAACATTCCGGCTCGCCGGGCACCGCCCGAGCCGCAGTTCGCGCAGCAAGCCGAGGCCTCGCCGGTGCTTGCCATGGTACGGGTCGACCCGGCGGCTGCGGACAAGGTGGTGACCGATACTCCGGTACCCGCGACCCCGGCTGCGACCGAGCCGGCCGCTCCCGCCGAGGCCTCTCCCGCTGCGGAGCCGGAGAAGCTCGCCGCCGTAAAGTCGGACGACCCGTCCCCACCCGCCTTGCCGAGACCGGAAGCCCAAGTTGTGGAGACGCCCGCACCAGCGCCATCAGCAGAGGCTGCTCAGCCCCCGCTCGCTGATCCGGCACCGGTATCGCAGCCGACACCGGCTGCGGCCGAAACCTCACCGACCGCCGCTGAGGCCAAGGTCGCCGCAGTGACCGATCCGCCTGCCGCAACCAGCGAACCCGCACCGGCTGCACCGGCACCAGCCACGGTTGCACCGGAGCCGGCACCGCCGTCACCCGAGGCCATCGCGGCCGCGACCAGAATCGCGACGCTGGGCGGACCAGAAGTTGTCGTCGAAGCCCCAGCGGCGCCGAAGGCCACCGAGGCGAAGAAGCCGGAGCAAAATGCGACCAGCAAGGCCTTGCGCCCCAAGGAGCGACGGCGGATTGTCCGTGCTCGCCCGGTTCGGCAGGTCATGCAGCAGCAGATCGATCCGTTCGGTCAGACCACCCTGGTGCCGGTCACGCGGCGCTAGAATTTAAGCCTCAGGCCGGGCCGGTCGCGATCGGCGGGCCGCTGGCCTGTCCCCATTCCGACCACGAGCCGTCATAGAGTGCGGTGTCGGTGACGCCGATCCGGTAGAGCGCAAGCGTGAGAACGCCGGCCGACACGCCCGAGCCACAGCTTGTCACGATCGGCGCATCGAGCTGCACGCCGGCCCCAGCGAACGATTTGCGGAGATCGTCGAGCGGCTTCATCTCGCCGGTCGCAGCATCGAACAGCTGGTTGTAGGGCACGTTGCGGGCGCCCGGGATATGACCGGCGCGAATACCCGGCCGCGGCTCCGGCGCACGGCCCTCGAAGCGATCCGCAGCGCGCGCATCGATCACCTGCTCCTTGCGGCTTTCGACATTGGCGATCATCTGCTCGATGCTGCGCACGCGCTTCGCATCGTAGCTCGCCTTGAACGTCGCAGGCTTAGGCTTCACCTCGCCGCTCTCGACCGCCCTGCCCTCGGCGCGCCACTTCTTCAGACCGCCGTTGAGAATGCGCACGTTGCGATGGCCATAGGACAGGAACATCCACCAGGCGCGCGGTGCGGCAACCCAGCCGCCGGAATCATAGATCACGACGGTGTCGGCATTGCTGATGCCGAGCCCACCGATGTCGCGGCCGAATTGCTCGGCGCTCGGAAACATATGCGGCAGCGGATTGGAATGATCGGACACTGCATCGACGTCGAAGAACACCGCGCCGGGCAGATGCGCGGCGAGATAATCGTCCTTCGGCAGCGGCAATACGCCCGGCAGCTTGAAGGTCGCGTCGAGCACCTTGACGTTGGCATCGCCGCGATGCGCAGCCAGCCATTCGGTCGAAACGAGCGGATCGTCGGCAACGGTCATTCCGTATTTTCCTTCGTTATTCCGGGGCGCGACGGAGTCGCGAACCTCAGATGCGCAATTGCGCATCAGGGAATCCAGAGGTTGTCTTGCGAGATTCCGGGTTCGCGACTCCGTCGCGCCCCGGAATGACGGTGGAGAGAGCGAAAACGCCTTTCAGCCCTTCTTCTTCGGCTCCCAGGCCTCGATCGGCCCGCCGGCCTCGCGCCAGGCGGCAAAGCCGCCGCCCATATGCGCGACCGGCTTCAGGCCCATGTCCTTCGCGGTCTTGGCGGCGAGCGCCGAGCGCAGGCCGCCGGCACAGTGGAAGATGAACTTCTTGTCTTCCTGGAAGATCGGCTTGGCATAGGGGCTGTTCGGATCGATCCAGAACTCGAGCATGCCGCGGGTGCAGGAGAACGCGCCCGGGATCTTGCCGTCGCGCTCGATCTCGCGGGGGTCGCGGATGTCGACGATCACGACGTCGTTCTTGCCGATCATCGTGATCGCATCGGCCGCGCTGATGGTCTCGATCTCGTCATTGGCCTCGTCGATCATCACCTTGATGCCGCGGTGGATGTTCTGGGGCATAGACAACTCCCTCGCTTTTCTTGATCGTCATTCCGGGGCGATGCGACAGCATCGAACTATGGTGCGCAATTGCGCACCTGAGAATCTCGATCGAATTTCATCAGCTCGAGATTCCGGATCGGTCCTGCGGACCGTCCGGAATGACGGGCGCGGTCAGCGCACCAGCTCCCGCATCGCGTTCTCCAGACCCTCGATCGTGATCGGATACATGCGCTCGGAGAACAGGCGGCGGATGATGGTGGTCGATTCCGAATAGTCCCAGTGCTTCTGCGCCACCGGATTGAGCCACACCGCATGCGGATAGGTACGGGTGATGCGGTCGATCCAGACCGAGCCGGCCTCTTCGTTGACATGCTCGACCGAGCCGCCGGGAACCATGATCTCGTAAGGCGACATCGAGGCGTCGCCGACGAACACCACCTTGTAGTCGTGCGGATACTTGTGCAGCACGTCCCAGGTCGGCGTGCGATCGGTGAAGCGCCGCTTGTTCTGCTTCCAGACGCCTTCATAGAGGCAGTTGTGGAAGTAGAAATATTCCATGTGCTTGAATTCGCTCTTGGCGGCCGAGAACAGCTCCTCGACCTGCTCGATATGCGAATCCATCGAGCCGCCGATATCGAAGAACACCAGCACCTTGACCGCGTTGCGCCGCTCGGGGCGCATGTGCACGTCGAGATAGCCGTGGTTGGCGGTCTCCTTGATCGTGGTGTCGAGGTCGAGCTCGTCGGGCGCGCCGGTGCGCGCGAACTTGCGCAGCCGCCGCAGCGCGACCTTGATGTTGCGGATGCCGAGCTCGACATTGCCGTCGAGATCCTTGAACTCACGCTTGTCCCACACCTTCACGGCGCGGTTGTTGCGGTTCTTCTCCTGCCCGATGCGCACGCCTTCGGGATTGTAGCCATGGGCGCCGAAGGGCGAGGTGCCGGCGGTGCCGATCCACTTGCTGCCGCCCTGGTGGCGGCCCTTCTGTTCCTCGAGCCGCTTCTTCAAGGTCTCCATGAGCTTGTCCCAGCCCATGGCCTCGATCTGCTTCTTCTCTTCCTCGGTGAGATATTTCTCGGCAAGCTTCTTCAGCCACTCCTCGGGGATCTCCGCCTTGCCCATGGCGTCGAGCAGGCTCTCGAGCCCCTTGAACACGGTGCCGAACACGCGGTCGAACTTGTCGAGATTGCGCTCATCCTTCACCAGGGCAGCGCGCGACAAATAATAGAAGTTCTCGACCGACTGTTCGGCGAGATCGGCGTCAAGCGCTTCCATCAAGGTCAGATATTCCCGTAGCGTCACGGGGACCTGGGCGTCGCGCAGCGATGTGAAGAACTGCAGGAACATACTCACCTAGATCGCCCGCTGGACCGGTGGCGTCAAGGGGCCGAGCCATGCCGAGACCGGCGATCCGCCTTGATTTGGCCCCGTGCGCCATTTCTTGCGGGGTCCACCCCACGACGCCCGGCCCCGTATCCTTGCGGCGATCATTCCGCGCGGCGGAAACATGACGGTCGACATTCCATGCATACCGCGCCGTTCAGGGCACCGCTGCGCTGCGGAATCCGCCCTAGACCGCCCGGCTTTTTCAATTACAATTGCGCCTGACAAGGCATTGGGCAGGATGTTTGGGGCAGGACGTTTGAATGGGCATCATTGCAGCACTGGTGATCGGTGCGATTGCCGGCTGGCTCGCTGGGCTGATCGTGCGCGGCGCGGGCTTCGGGCTGATCGGCAACATGGTTGTCGGCATCATCGGCGCGCTGGTGGCAAGCTGGCTGCTGCCGCGCCTCGGCGTCGGCCTCGGCGGCAGCGCGATCCGCGACATCCTCAACGCGACGATCGGCGCTTGCATCGTGCTGGTGATCGTATCGATGATCAGACGAGCGTGATCGAAAAATTTGCATCTCCGACGGCCGCTGCGAGAGCGGTCGTTTCATGTTGAGGCCCAAGGTGAGACCCATGCGGCCAACGAACGAAGCAAGGCAACCAGATAGATGAAATTCACGGGTACCAAGGACTACGTCGCCACCGATGACCTCAAGGTCGCCGTCAATGCCGCCATCGTGCTCGAGCGCCCGCTGCTGGTGAAGGGCGAGCCCGGCACCGGCAAGACGGTGCTGGCCGAGGAAGTCGCCAAGGCGATCGACGCGCCGCTTTTGACCTGGCACATCAAGTCGACCACCAAGGCGCAGCAGGGCCTCTACGAATACGATGCCGTCTCGCGCCTGCGCGACAGCCAGCTCGGCGACGCACGCGTGTCCGACATCAAGAACTACATCAAGCGCGGCAAGCTGTGGGAGGCCTTCACCCACGAGAAGCGCCCCGTGCTCCTGATCGACGAGATCGACAAGGCCGACATCGAGTTCCCCAACGACCTGCTGCTCGAGCTCGACCGCATGGAGTTCCATGTCTACGAGACCGGCGAGACCATCAAGGCGAAGCTGCGCCCGATCGTGATGATCACGTCGAACAACGAAAAGGAACTGCCGGACGCCTTCCTGCGCCGCTGTTTCTTCCACTACATCAAGTTCCCCGACGCCGACACGATGAGCCAGATCGTCGACGTGCACTTCCCGAACATCAAGAAGCGCCTGGTGGAAGAGGCACTGCGGATCTTCTTCGAGGTCCGCGAGGTGCCGGGCCTGAAGAAGAAGCCGTCGACCTCCGAACTGCTCGACTGGCTCAAGCTGCTGCTGAACGAAGACATCACGCCCGAGATGTTGCGCGAGCGTGATCCGCGCAAGCTGATCCCGCCGCTGCATGGCGCGCTGCTCAAGAACGAGCAGGACGTGCATCTGTTCGAGCGGCTGGCGTTCCTCAGCCGCCGCGAAGTCTAGTTTCGATATCGGCGAGCGCCGGGGCAATGGCCCCGGCGTTTTGCTTCCACAGCCCGACGAACAAGCCAACAAGCAAGAAGATCAGGGAAGATGAACGTCCAGACCCAAATCCACGCCGCCGAGCCCGTCACCACAGAGCATTTCGACGTCCTGATCGCAGGCGCCGGCATCTCCGGCGTCGGCGCCGCCTATCACCTCACCACGCAAAGCCCCGGCACCAGCTTCGTGGTGCTGGAGACGCAGAAGACCTTCGGCGGCACCTGGTCGACCCATCGCTATCCCGGCATCCGCTCCGACAGCGACCTGCACACCTTCGGCTATCGCTTCAAGCCGTGGACCAGCGCGCCGATCGCGAGCGCGGCCGAGATTTTGAAATACATGGGCGAGGTGATCGACGAGAACGACCTCGCCCGCCACATCCGCTACCGCCACACCATCACCGCGGCGAAGTGGTCGAACGAGACCAATCTCTGGACCATCGATGCGACGCGCATCGACACCGGCGAGCGGCTGCGCTTCACCACCAACTTCTTCTGGATGTGCCAGGGCTACTACCGCCACGACGTGGGCTATACGCCCGAATGGACCGACATGGCGAAGTTCAAGGGCACGATCATCCATCCGCAGCTCTGGCCGGATGACCTCGACTACAAGGGCAAGCGCGTGGTCGTAATCGGCTCCGGCGCCACCGCCGCGACCCTGATCCCGGCGATGGCCAAGGACGCCGGCCATGTCACCATGCTGCAGCGCTCGCCGACCTATTTCCGCACCGGCCGCAACGCGATCGAGATCGCCGAGGAGCTGCGCAGGCTGCAGGTCGACGAGCACTGGATCCACGAGATCACCCGCCGCAAGATCCTGTTCGAGCAGGACGCATTCACCAAGCGGACCTTCGCCGACCCGGAGGGTGCCAAGAAGGATCTGCTCTCGGCGGTCGAAGCCGTTCTCGGCAAGGACTACGATATCGCCACGCACTTCACGCCGAGCTACCGGCCGTGGCGGCAGCGCATCGCCTTCGTTCCGGATGCCGACCTGTTCCAGGCGATCAAGGGCGGCAACGCCTCCGTCGTCACCGACGAGATCGACCGCTTCACCGAGACCGGCATCCTGCTCAAGTCCGGCAAGGAGCTCGAGGCCGACATCATCATCACCGCGACCGGCTTCCACCTCTCCGCCAATGGCGGCATCGACTTCGAGATCGACGGCAAGCCGCTCGATTTCAAGGACACCGTGACCTATCGCGGCATGATGTTCACCGGCGTGCCGAACCTCGTCTGGGTGTTCGGCTATTTCCGCGCCAGCTGGACCTTGCGCGTCGACCTGGTCGGCGACTTCGTCTGCCGCATGCTGAACCACATGAAGGCGACGGGTGCGAACAAGGTGACGCCGGCGCTGCGCCCCGAAGACCACAATATGCCGCTGCTGCCGTGGATCGATCCGGAGAACTTCAACCCCGGCTACATGATGCGCGGCATGCACCTGTTGCCGAAGCGCGGCGACAAGCCGGAGTGGCAGCACAACCAGGACTACTGGGCCGAGAAGGACGAATTCCCGGCGATCGACCTCGCGGACAAGGCGTTCGTCTACGGCTGAGTCCCTCTCATCCGCGGTTGGTCCCGTCAACCTGAGGAGCGCGTAGCGCGTCTCGAAAGATGCACGGCCCGGCCGGTGGCCGTCGATCCTTCGAGGCTCGCCCAGCGGCGCAATTGCGCCGCAAGGCTCGCACCTCAGGATGACGGTGATAGAGAAGAGCGCGCTGATTCATAGGCACCAGTGCGCTCATCTGCCGTCATTGCGAAGAGCGAAGGACGAAGCAATCCATCCATCAGTTACGCGGAGATGTGGATTGCTTCGCTTCGCTCGCAATGACGAGGATAGAGTCACGCATACTCCGACAGCTTCGCAGCCGCCTCGGGCGTCTTGCCGCGGATCCCGTCATCCTGAGGTGCCCGCGAAGCGGGCCTCGAAGGGTGCACGGCCCGGCCGGTGGCCGTCGATCCTTCGTGACGCGCGCAAGAGCGCGCTCCTCAGGATGACGGTGAGAGATCGAGCGCGCTGATCGACAGCATCAGCGCGAACATCACCGCGCACTTCCCTTCACGCATACTCCGGCAGCTTCGCGGCCGCCTCGGGCGTCTTGCCGCGGATCATGTCGGAGGCCTTGTCGGCGATCATCAAGGTCGAGGCGTTGAGGTTGGCGGAGATCATCCGCGGCATGATCGAGGCGTCGATCACGCGCAGGCCTTCCATGCCATGGACCCGAAGCTGGTCGTCGACCACCGCCCAGGGCGCGTCCGCCGGTCCCATCCGGCAGGTGCACCCGGGATGGAATGTCGTGGTGCCGCGCTGGGTCGCGGCCGCGAGCAGCTCGTCGTCGCTCGTAACCTTCGGACCCGGAAAGTCCTCATAGGCGAAATACGGCTTGAGCGGCTCGGAGGCGAGCAGCCGGCGCGCCAGCTTCATGCCGGCGACGACGACGCGGCGGTCGATCTCCTCGGCAAGGTAGTTGGTCTGGATGATCGGCGGCGCAAACGGATCGGCGGAGCGGATGCGGACATAGCCGCGGCTCTCCGGCCGCTGCTGCCAAGACGCCACCGTCATGCCGGGCTCGTCCTCGAGCTGGCCCTGCACGCCTTCCTTGTAGCTCGCCGGCGTGAAGGTGAGCTGCAAATCCGAGCTCTCGGTGGTCTCGCCGGAATGCCAGAAGCAGTAGACCATCGTCGGCGACAGCGACAGCAGGCCGCGCCGCGTCGTCGCCCATTTGATCGCCTCGCCCCACAGGCTGAAGCCGCGGCGCATTTCGTTGATGGTCCGGATGTTCTTGACCCGCGCCACCGAGCGCGGCGCGTAGTGATCCTGCAGGCCTTCGCCGACACCCGGCAGCGCGTGACGCACCTCGATGCCGTGCGCCTGCAACAGATCGGGCGAGCCGACACCGGAGAGCTGCAACAGCTGCGGCGAATTGTAGGCGCCGCCGGAGAGGATGACCTCCTTGGTGGCGCGGATCTCCAGGGGATCGCCGTGCTTGCCGCCGCGATTATAGCGCACGCCGACCGCGCGCTTGCCCTCGAAGATGATGCCGGTGACATGGGCATGCGTGCGCACGTCGACATTCGGACGGCGACGCGCCGGATGCAGATAGGCGGTTGCGGCACTGACGCGCAGGCCATTCAGGATGGTGCGCTGGCAGTAGGACACGCCCTCCTGGATCTGGCCGTTGTAGTCGGGGTTGCGCGGAATGCCGAGGCTGACCGCCCCCGCCATGAAGGCCTCGCAGAGCGGATCCTGCCAGTCCATCGTGGTGACGGTGAGATTGCCGTCACGGCCACGATAAGTGTCGTCGCCCTCGCCGATCCGCTTCTCCATGCGCCGGAAATAAGGCAGCACGTCGGGATAGCCCCAGCCGCGATTACCGAGCTGCGCCCAGGTGTCGAAATCCTGGCGCTGGCCGCGATTGTAGATATGGCCGTTGATCGAGGACGAGCCGCCCAGCGTCTTGCCGCGCGGCGCGTAGATGCTGCGCCCGCCGGTGTAGGGACCCACCTCCTGCTGGTAGGCCCAGTTCACGCTCTTCATGTGGAAGGTCTTGATGAAGCCGGCCGGCAGATGGATGTAGGGATGCCAGTCGCTCGGCCCCGCCTCCAGCACGCACACCCGCGTGCCCGCATCTTCACTCAGCCGGTTGGTCAGCACGCTCCCGGCGGAGCCTGCGCCGATGATCACATAATCGAACGTTTCCATCGTCTCGCTTCTGGCGCCGACCAAAGTGTCAGCGCGGCTTTTCGTTGAGTTGATAGTTGAGATGCGCCTTCACCGTCGGCCATTCGCTGGCGATGATGCTGTAAACCACGGTATCGCGCAACGTGCCGTTGGGCGCGATCTGATGGCTGCGCAGAATGCCGTCCTGCTTGGCACCCAAACGCTCGATGCCGCGCCGGCTCTGATGATTGAAGAAATGCGTGCGGAACTCGACCGCGATGCAATCGAGCTTCTCGAAGGCATGTTGCAGCAGCAGCAGTTTACATTGCGTATTGACCGCGCTGCGCTGCACACGCTTGGCGTACCAGGTCGAGCCGATCTCGACGCGGCGGTTCGGCGTGTCGACATTCATGTAGGTCGTCATACCCGAGATCCGGCCATCGGCATCGAACACGGTGAACGGCAGCATCGATCCGGTCTTCTGCAAGCCGAGCCTGCGGTCGATTTCCTTGGCCATGTTCTCCGGCTGCGGGATCGCGGTGTACCAGAGGTTCGACAGACCGCCGTCTTTCACGGCGTCGACCAGACCGTCGCGGTGATCGTGGGACAGCGGTTCGAGCCGCGCATGCGCGCCGCGAAGGGTGACCGGTTCAAGCCAGGGCATTTTGATTCCTTTCCGTCATTGCGAGGAGCGAAGCGACGAAGCAATCCACTCCCTCCGTGTTCGTGGCTGCATGGATTGCTTCGCTTCGCTCGCAATGACGTTCTTACGTCACTTGTTCAGAAAATTCAGCGGCAATCCGGGCCGCGACCAGTCCATCGCGATCAACTCGCCCCTGCCGGACAGCGTGATGTACGCGGTCTTCAGATCGGGGCCGCCGAAGGCGATGTTGGTGGTGACGCGGTCACCGGTCGGCACCTGCTCAACCACGGTGCCATCGGGCGCGATCACCGAGATGCAGCCCGAGATCAGGGTGGCGACGCAGACATTACCGTTCGCTTCGACCGCAAGCGAGTCGAACATCTGGTAGCCGCCGAGGCCCGCGATCGGCTTGCCGCGCTCGCCGCGATAGATCACGTCGCGCGGCTTGATGGTGCCGGGCTCGGACACCTCATAGGCCCACAACCGGGCAGTCGGCGTCTCCGCGATGTAGACGGTCTTCTCGTCCGGCGAGAGACCGATGCCATTGGCCGGCAGGATGCCGTGCACGGCCTCGACGATCTCGTTCATGCCGGGCTTCAGATAGTAGAATGCGCCGACATCCATGTCGCGGGCCCGGCGCTTGCCGAGATCGGAGAACCACAGGCCGCCCTGCCTGTCGAACACCAGATCGTTCGGCCCGCGCAATTCATGCTCGCCGCACTTCGTCACCACGGTCTCGACCTTGCCGGATTGCAGATCGACGCGCTGGATCGAGCCGCCGAGATAATCCTCCGGCTGCGGACCCGGCATGATCATGTTCTTGGTCGGGATCCAGGAGAAGCCGCCGTTGTTGCAGATGTAGATCTTGCCGTCGGGGCCGAGCGCGGCGCCGTTTGGGCCGCCCGGCACCTTGGCGACGATCTCCTTGCGCCCGTCGGGATAGACCCGGGTCAGCCGCTGGCCGCGGATTTCAACCAGCACGACCGAGCCGTCGGGCATGACGACGGGACCTTCGGGAAACTCGAGGTCGGTGGCGAGAACTCGGATATTGGCCATGGCATCCTCCCGGCTCTTGGCTGCAGGCGGATTCCGAACGGTCCCGCACGCGCAACGTTGTTGTTCATCCTGTTATGGCAAACGGGGTTTGGCTTGCCAAGCAATCAGGGGTGCAAGGCTGCCCGGCGTTGCGGTGGGATAGTGGCAAATTACGCTGTCGTCCCTGCGAAAGCAGGGACCCATACTCCGCAGCGGATATTGTGAATGGGACTCGTCGTTCGGGCGTCGCCCAACAATGACTGCTTGTGGTTATGGGTCCCTGCTCCCGTGCGCAATTGCGCACTAGGCAGGGACGACACCGAGTATGTTGCGCGCTCCGCGAGTCATATGGATTCCGGGCTCTCGCCTGCGGCGAGCCCGGAATGACGGACAGAGGATCAGCGCAGTCTCAG
>NZ_JACMYO010000127.1 GCF_020889685.1 Bradyrhizobium oropedii | reverse complement strand
TTCCACGCGCGAACGGGTTTCCTTGCCGGCATTCCAGTAAGCGCTGTGTTCCGCCATTCGTCAGCCTCCCAGCTGGATTTTTGAGACCTCGGCGTTGTCGGGTCTGTTCTAATTGAACGATCGTTTAGCTAGTATGGTTGCAGACGTCAAGATCAGACATGCGATCGGCATGTAATTCCATGAATATCTCAATATCTGTATAAGGTTATATACGATTACGACTGATGTCGCTGCTAGCGGGCTTGTCAAATCATTCGTCTGATGCTAATCGATCGTTCAGTTAGCTCAGAGGTGGGATTTGGCTGCGACCTTTGCGAAGCTTCAGTCGAACAGGTGGCCGGCCCTGCTGGATGCCGCGGCCGCGCTTTTCGCCGAGCGTGGCTATCACGCGACGACCATTCGCGACGTCGCGCAGGCGGCAGGTGTCACGCCCGGCGCCCTCTACTTTCACGTTCCGACCAAGCAGGCGCTATTGATTGCGGTCTACGCGGAGGGTGTGGATCGGATCATCCGTCATGTCGACGCGTCGATTGGCGCGGAAATCGACCCGTCGTTGCGGTTTCGGCGCGCAATCAAGGCGCATCTGGAGGCAATTCTCGACACCAGCGCGTTCGCGCGCGTGATTGTCCGTGTCCTCCCGGACGACGTGCCGGAGGCTGCAGCCGAGCTGCGGGCGCAGCGTGACCGGTATGAAATGCGATTTCGGGCCTTGATCGCCGCGCTTGACCTGCCGCCCGGTCGTTCTCCGACCTTGCTCCGGATGCTGTTGATGGGGGCGCTTAACGCGACGCCGATCTGGTACCGACCATCCAGCGGCAGGCTCGATGCGATCGTGGACGAGTTCGTTGCATCATTTGGCGCCGGTATGACGGGCGCCGGCCCCGAGCCCCAGCGGAGATCCAAGCGATGATGATGGCGGATGCGCCGATCCGTGTTCTCGTGACGAAGATTGGCCTCGACGGGCATGATCGCGGCAGTCGCATCGTCGCGGCCTATCTTCGCGATGCAGGCATGGAGGTGATCTACACCCCGCCGTGGCAGACCATTGCCGGCGTGGTGAAGCTCGCGATGGAGGAGGATGTCGAAGTCATCGGTGTAAGCTCGCTGGCGACGGATCACCTCATTATCCCGAAACTGATGGAGGCGCTCCGCGATGCTGGTCTTCGGCACGTGCACGTTATCGTCGGCGGGATTGTGCCGGACGAGGAGAAGGCCGCTCTGCTCGCTGCCGGCGTCAGCCGCATCTTTGGACCCGGTTCGGGGCGCGACGAGATCGTGGAATCTGTCGCGATGCTCGGCCAGCAATCGCGTTCGGAACGCGTTGATGAATTCTCGGAGACGACGCTATGACCCGAACCGCGATCCAGCTTCCGCTTCCCGGTTTTGAACAGGCGCAGGGCGAGTGGCGTTCTCAGTATTCACGCCAGATCGGTGACGAAAAGCCGGTGCGTAACCGGTCCGGGATCGAGGTTCAGCCGCTCTATTCACCGCGCGATTGGTCCGGTGAGCGATATCTCGAGGATCTAGGCTTTCCCGGCCAGTTTCCGTTCACGCGTGGCATTTATCCGAGCATGCACCGCGGCCGTACCTGGACGCAGCGGCAGCTCATCGGCCTTGGAACGCCCGAGGACTACAACAAGCGGGTCCGGCGCATCATCGACGCAGGCGCCACCGCGATCAGCCTGCTGCCGTGCTGTTCGGGATTTCGCGGGATCGATTGTGACGAGGTCGAGCCGGTGCTGCTCGGCACCTGTGGCACCGTCATCAATACGACGGACCACATGGATAGCGCCCTGGACGCCGTTCCGATCGGCGAAATCTCGACGGCGATGAATGACCCGTCGCCTTTTACGCTGCTTGCATTCACGCTCGGCGTGGCGCGGCGGCGCGGCATTGATTGGCGCTCGGTGACGGGCACGTCCAATCAGAGCGACTACATCTCGCATTTCATCGCTAACCATCAATTCTACCGGTTGTCGCTGCCGGGGTCGCGGCGGGTTCTGCTTGACCATATCGAGTTTTGCCGCCGTCACGTGCCGAACTGGAATCCGGTGTCGGTCGTCGGTCAGCACATGCAGCAGGCTGGTGCGACTCCGGCGGAGACGATGGGCTTCACGCTTTCGACCGCCATTCAGTATGCCGATGACTGCATCGCCCGCGGCATGGATGTGGACGACGTGCTGCGCCGCTTTACCTTCTTCTTCGATATTTCGATCTCGCTGTTCGAGGAGGTCGCCAAGTTTCGCGCCGGCCGCCGCATCTGGGCCCGGATCGCGCGCGACAGGCTCGGCGCCAAGGATCCGGCCTGCTGGAGATTCAAGTTCCACGGACAGACGTCGGGAGTTGACCTCACCCAGCAACAGCCGTTGAACAACGTAGCCCGGGTCTCGATCCAGGCCATCGCGGGGATTCTGAGCGGACTGCAATCGCTGCATACCGACGCCTATGATGAGGCCATCGCCTGTCCGAGTGAGGAGACCGCACGCATCGCGGTGGCAACGCAAAACATCCTTCGTGATGAAGCCAGGCTCTGCGACGTCATCGATCCCCTCGGCGGGTCGTACTACGTCGAGCGGCTGACCGACCAGATGGAGGCGGAGATCGAAAGCGTTATCGCCAGGATTGATGCCGCGGGCGGCATGTACAAGGCCGCCGAGGCGGGCTTGGTCCAGACCATGATCGGTGAATCGGCGCTTGCGTTCCAGGAGCAGGTCGATTCGGGTGAGTGCAAGATCATCGGCGTCAATTGCTACCAGATCGACGAGGATCCGACCGTTCCTCCGGCGGAGCGGCCCAATGCCGATGCCATGAATCGTCACGTCGAGCGCTTCAAGGCCTTCAAGCGGGAGCGGAGTCAGGAGCAGGTTGCCCGCGCGCTTGATACACTGGCGCGCGCAGCTAACAGCAAGGATGAGAATATCTTCGAGAAGGTGGTAGACGCAACCGAAGTGGGCGTCACGCATGGGGAAGTGGTGAGCTGTCTCCGTCGTGAACTTGGCTTCGGGCATCCTCTGATCGTTGCCTAACGAGATGTCGGCGATTCCGATGGAATCCTCGCTGCTGAAGCGTTTGCGCGAAGGTGATCCAAGAGCGATCGCGAGGGCAATCACAATCATGGAAGCGGGCGGTGCTGCCGCCTCCAGACTGCACCGTGGGCTCCTGCCTTCGACAGGTGCCGCCCTAACGATCGGGTTCACCGGGCCACCCGGTGCCGGGAAGTCGACGCTAATCGACGCCTTCGTGGCCGAGTTACGCAAGAGCGGGCGGACGGTGGCCATCGCCGCCGTCGATCCCTCCAGCCCGCTCTCCGGGGGCGCGGTGCTTGGCGACCGGGTCAGAATGGGGCGGCACACGGAGGACACCGGCGTTTTCATCCGCTCTATCGCCTCGCGCGGTCACCTCGGTGGTTTGTCCGAAAGCATCCAGCAAATCGCCGACGTCCTCGATGCCGGGGGCCGTGACGTGATCGTGATTGAAACCGTAGGAGCCGGTCAATCCGAGGTCGAGATTGTTGAGGTTGCCGACGTGCGGATTGTCGTCAATGCCCCGGGCCTTGGCGACGACGTCCAGGCTATCAAGGCCGGAATATTGGAGATCGCGAATATCCTCGTCGTCAACAAGGCGGATCTTCCGCTGGCGGCCCGTACGGTCCGCCAACTGCGCAGCATGTTGAGCCTCCGCCGTGAGAGCGACAGGGATGTGCCGGTCATCGAGACGGTGGCCAGCTCCGGGCAGGGCGTCGACGAACTGCTCCGGGCGGTCCTCAAATTGGTGCCGCGAACGCCTGCCGAGCGTGAGGCGCGGCGCCGTGCCCGGCTCCATCGCCTTGTAGCGGAGGCCGCTGCGGCCGAGGTCCGGGGCAGGATCATGGGGCGGACCGATCAAGCCGTTCTGGACGCGCTCCGGCAAGTTGAGGCGGGTGAACTTTCGGCCGATGAGGCTGCGCGCGCTGTCCTCAAATTGTGCAGAGACGAGTGCGATCGCGTTCCTCCGCTCGCAGCATATGATACGCGCGTTGAACGCAATGAACCCGTTACCTGACGAGCCGAAGAAGCTGGCCGAGCGCTGCGCCGCCGTCATGCTCTCCGGCGATGCGCCCGCGAGGGCGTTCGGTTTCTCGCTGCGTAGGGTTGCCCCGGGCGAGGCCGAGCTCGAGATGACGGTTACTCCGGGCGGCCTGAATGTCTTCGGCACTTGCCACGGGGGCGTGCTTTTCACCCTCGCGGATACGGCGCTCTCGATTGCTTGCAACAGCCATGGACGCCAGTCGGTGGCCCAGCAATGCAGCATCACCTTTGTGCGACCCGTCCAGGCCGGAGATCGTCTGATCGCTCACGCTCTCGAGCGCTGCCGCACGACCCGCACCGGGATCTACGACTGTACCGTCACGAACGCGCTTGATGGAAAGGTCGTTGCGGAGTTTCGCGGCCATTCCCGAACAATAGCCGATGCAATGCCGGCACCACGCTAGCGATGCGTTCGTCGTGTGAATTGTAGGAGATCTCGGAACTCCCGAGCTGGAACGTCTTCGTGGTCTCGGTCGGCCGCTTTCTGCTGGACGTCGTCGCCGAGCCCTGGAGCGTTCGCGAGTATCTTCACATCGGTAACCACGACGATGGATTCAACGTGTCTTTTGATCCATCAAGTGTCGCCGAGGATTGCAGCGCCATTCCGTAATGCTGCAGCCGAATCGTTCTCGGAACCAACGCGCAAGCGCACTTTGCGCGGAGAAACCCAGAAGTGCGGCGACAGCGCTCAGTGAACGATCCTTTTCTTCAATAAGACGGACCACCACTTCGGCCCGTTGTTCGTCAACAATCTCGGAAAAGCTCTTGCCGTTGTCGGCGAGCCTGCGTTGCACCGTGCGACTGTCGCAGCCCAGATGTTGTGCCACGCGATCCACCGAGCAGTGCCCCTTTGGCAGCAATGTCGCGATCAATTCCCGGACCTTGCCGTCGAAGGTTGGGGAGCGCGCTGCAACGGTCTCGATATACCTCTCCGCATATCTCGCGATCGATGGGTCTGCTGCGGCCATCGGACGATCCATATCGATGTCGGTACAGATGATCCCATCGAACTCGGCTCCGAACGCGACATTGCATTTGAAGAAGCGCCGATATGTCTGGCGATTGCGCAGCACCGGATAGGTGAAGTGCACGTCCAGCGGCCGCCATCCCGGCCCGAGGAAAGCGCTGAGAATGCGATAGGAGACCCCTACCGCCAGCTCTACCGCCTGCCGTGCCGGTACCGGGCGACCAATCAACAGCTCAGGTATGATCGCCACGCTGTCGCCGTGCCGCTCGATGCGCTGACGCAGGGACTCATTGTGAATGTGCATGTAGCGTCCGATCGCCTCCATCGCCGCTCCGACGGTCGGCTGGTCCCGCGCGATCAGCGCGACTGGCCCGAGGTTTGAAAACCCGCCGCGTTCGGCCAGCCGAAGGCCGAAATCGTCGATCCCTGCGGCGGCCGCGGACGCCTCCAGCAGGCGGCGCACACCGCCGCCCGGAATCCGGATATCGGGGTCGGTGAGGCACGGCGGCAGCCCCACGCTTTTGAGCATCATCGCCGGATCGAGCCCGACGCTGCGCGCGGTCTCCGCATAGTGCGTCAGGCAGGCGGCGCGGATCAGGTCGACCATCGCAAAATTCCTTCCTGTCGCGAAATGTAAAGTCGGTGTCGTGAACCGTCAAACGCGACGTCGCGGCCCGAAGTATTCATCGGGCAAAGGAAAGAGGCCGAAAACCGGCGACAAAACAGGGCGGAAACGGCGGAGGAACCATGCGCGCGATCGTAGCGGCTCAGCACAAGCACGGATTGACTGACCGACGGCCAGCTGGGCGCGCTGACCTCGGCCGCTCCGCTGACGATCACCGTCGCTGTTCCACGCCACTCACGGCCGGTCGATTATTAGAACCGCCTGAAGGGCGCCATCATCACGGCCCGTGTCCGGGGGCGTGCGCCCCCTGTCAAAGCCGGTTTGCTAATGCGCAATGATCGACCTCAGCGAGCCGCCGCGGGTGCCATTCTGACGAATCTGTGTCCGTCCCGCAGCGCACCACCATCGTTCCCAGAACCACCTAACCACCCAACCAAATTGGAGCCGGATATGGCTTACGAAACTATCGAGATACGCAAAACCACTCCGACGATCGGTGCCGAGATTTTCGGCGTCGATCTCTCGCAGCAGTTGAGTAACCGGCAATTCGACGAAATCCATCGGGCGCTGATGGAAAATCTCGTCATCTTCTTTCGGGACCAGCACCTTACGCTCGAACAGCACAAGGCTTTCGGCGCCCGGTTCGGCAAGCTTCATGTCCATCCCAACGCGGCGAAGGAGCTACCGGATCATCCTGAAATCCTCGTCATCAAGGCCGACGAGAACAGCAAGCGTGTCGCAGGCGAATCCTGGCATTCCGACGTCTCCTGCGGTGAGGAGCCGCCGATGGGCTCGATCCTCTATATCCAGGAGATCCCGCCGGACGGTGGCGGCGACACGATGTTCGCCAACATGTATGAGGCCTATGAGAGCCTGTCGGAGCCGCTGCGCAAGATGCTCGACGGGCTGACCGCGATCCACGATTCCTGGAAGGCGCATTCGGACCGTAAGCCTGGCGAGGGCAGCGATATGCAGTTCCCGCGCTTCGAGCATCCCGTGGTGCGCGTCCACCCGGTGACTGGCCGCAAGCTGCTGTTCGTCGATCGCGGCTTCACCACGAAGATCGTGCAGCTCCGCCGGGCCGAGAGCGACGCGCTGCTCGCCTTCCTGTTCCAGCACATCGAGACGCCGAAGCTGTCGTGTCGCTTCAAATGGCAGAAGAACTCGATCGCCTTCTGGGACAATCGCTCCGCCCAACACCAGGCCATTTTCGATTACTGGCCGCATCGGCGCTACGGGCACCGTGTCACGATCTGCGGCGACAGGCCGTTCGGCGTCGCGGGGCAGATCTCTAATGCGAGCCTCGCGGCAAGCTAGGCGCGCCTCAAGGATCCGGACCACCTGCTCCGCGACGTGCCCGCAGCGCGGACACAACGGTGCAGTGGCTCGTAATCGATCAACAGCATCCTGATGAATTGAAGGTATCAATGACGGATCGCGTCGACACGAACTTCCTCAGACACTGCTTCGGCCTGACAGGTCGCACGGCCATCGTCACGGGCGCCGGATCGGGCCTCGGCCGGCAGGCGGCGAAGACACTTGCCGCCGCCGGCGCCGAGGTGGCGTTGCTGGGGCGCCGCGAGCCGCAATTGAAAGAGACCGAAGCCGAAATCATCGGCGCAGGTGGGCGTGCACGCAGCTTTCCGGTTGATGTGACCGACCAGAAGGCGTTGGCCGAGGTGCTGGATCGGATTCAGCAGGAGATGGCTCCGCTGTGGGCCCTGGTCAACAACGCTGGTGTGGGGGGACGCAGCGCGCTCGCTGAAGTGAGCGAGGCTGCGGTTGACCACATCCTGGGCCTGAACACCAAGGCGGCGTTGTTCGTCGCAACGGCCTTTGCACGTCGCCTCATGGCAGCGCGCAAACCGGGCCGTATTGTCAACATCTGTTCACTTGCCGCACAGTCGAACCCCCCAGGTCTGGGAATCTACGGGGCCAGCAAGGCGGCTCTCGAGCACCTGACACGCACCATGGCTCACGAATGGGCGGCGCATGGCATCAACGTGAATGCCATCAATCCGGGGTTCATCGAGACGGACATCAATCGCGCCATGCTGAAAACTCCTGCCGGACAAAGGATGATCGAACATTTACCACGCAAGCGCGTGGGTAAACCTGAGGCGTTGGACGGCGCGGTCTTGCTGCTGGCGTCGCAAGCCAGCGCCTACATCACAGGTTCGACGCTGATCGTCGATGACGCGCAGCGTTTCGGAGTCAGCTGAGGCCTTCCGCTCGCAGCGAAACCCAATCATGCCACTGGAGACACGGATGCTCTGGAAGAAAAGCCCCGCCGCGGTGCTGGCGGGCCTGCTGGTCATTCACGTGCTGGCTCACATCGACCGCAACATGCTGCTGGGCTTCTCGCCGCAGGTTATCGCGGACCTCAAGATCAGCAACACCCAATACGGCTTTCTCGTGGGAGTGGTATGGGTCCTGAGCTTCGGCTTCATGGCGGTCTTTCTTGGGTCGCTCGCCGACCGATTTAGCCGCACACGCATCATCGCCGCCGGCGTGTTCATCTGGAGTCTCTGCACGTGGGCTTCCGGTCATGCCCAGAGCTTCGAGCAAATGGCGCTGGCGCGCTTCTTCGTGGCAAGCGGGGAGGCGGCCCTGGTGCCCGCTGCCGTGTCAATCCTGGCGGAACTGTTCTCGGAGCATAGGCGCAGCACGGTCATGGGGATCTTCTTCACAGGCATTCCCATGGGGATCGGCCTCAGTTTCCTGCTGGCCGGCACTTTCGGTGCGTCGTATGGATGGCGCTCGACGTTCTATGCCTTGGGAGCGGTGGGGATTGTCGTCGCCGTGCTGCTGACCTTCCTGAAGGAGGATCGCCGCCCGGCGGCCCACGAGTGCGGTGCGCCGTTCTTCGAGCAAGTCCGCACAGTGCTGGGCTTGATGCGCAGCCGTCCGGCGCTGTTGCTCCTGATCATCGGTTTCGTTTCGCTTCATATCCTGTTCGCTGGACTGTCGTTCACTCAACTGTGGATGGTGAAGGAGAGAGGCATGGACGCATCTTCCATCGCGTCACGCATCGGCACGTTTCAGTTGCTGTTTGGCGCCATCGGGTCTGTGGTCGGCGGTGTTGTCGGTGACCGTCTGGCCCGTCGGCTTCCCGGAGGACACGCTGCTGTGATCGCGCTGTTTATTGCGATGTGTGCCGGCCCAATGCTCGCATATCGCTTCGCGGCCCCGGGCTCATGGGCGTTCTACGTCGGCATGTGCACCGGGTTCTTCCTGCCGCTGGCCTGCTATGGGTCGGCAAATGCCGGGATCATGAGCATGGTGCCGTCGCAGACGCGCTCGACGGTAGCCGGGTTCACGATGCTGAGCATCAATGTCTTCGCCATCGCTCTTGGAAACCTGGCGGCCGGCCGGGCGGTCGACGTGCTCACTGCGCGGGGCGTTTCCGCGCCGTTGACGCACGTGGTTCTGGCGACCGATGTCATCGGCCTAGGCTCGGGATTTTTCTTCGCGCTGGCCGCCTTGTTCTCAGGGCGGCAACGCGATCCGGCGATCCACGTGCCGGCCGGTGCGTAGGTGTGGGTCGAAGGCGCTGACCGAGAGACTTGATCCATGGGAACTAAACTCATGGAATCAACAGCGAAGCTCGCGCAAGCGTATGGGCTTGTCGGAGGCGAAATCCTATTTTCCGGTCTCCGCTACCGCGCACATCAGCCGTTCGTTGAAAATCCGAAGTTGCCCCAAGGCTGTCCAGACGCGACTCCACAGAGACGGCAGCTTTTGATCCGGTGGGTGTGCGAGGCGATCACCGTTCAAGGGTTTCCTGACCATTGACGGTATCGGAAGCAAACCCGTACGAGTATGGTGGTTGCCCCACGGCAAGCAGGTGCATCCACTTAGTCGATCGACCCCGATACTTGCCGAAACTGCTATTCCTCAGAGTGGCTTGAATTATCCAGTGAATTCAAGATCAAAAAATCAGCGCGGACATACTGTCGGGATTTGATCGCCAGCTTTGAAATTTTGTGCTTGCAAATCAGCGCGGTAATGTCGTCCTAAATGATTGAGTGGGAGTAGTGCGGCCGGCGGCCGTCGCGCAATTTGGCGTAGTTTGGTCGAGTGTTCTCGCTTCCTTCGCGTTGAAAATTCTGACCGTTCTAGCGCAAAGCGGACACTCCTTATGCGCCTCGGTCGCGTTGGCACCACCTAGCTCAAATTGAGCCCATGATGGATCGAGCGAAAGCTAAAATTATTCAAGATTAGAGGGCGGCTTGTGCATGACGTGTGCACCGGCACACTAAGAAAAATCTCGTCACAGCCAACGTCGCAAGCTTATGGCGCATGTGCAGGTCTGGGTTTCCGAGGGCAGGAGGCCGGCGAGTGCTTACGAGCAGTGTCAGTTGTTCGAAGGGGGGCAATCGAGAATCGTGGGTTTGACTCCCACTCTCTCCGCCATCGATTTCGGACAGCGGAAAAGTCCTTCAAAATCAAGCATTCTCGAGCCGCCGGAAAATGACGGTGTGGCACTACGGTGTAGCACCGTGGCGTACGCAAGTTGCGATCATTGAACCGCCCGTGGAAGGCCTTTCCAAGAAGGGCCACGTTGCACGGTGCCGGCAGGTTTCTCAGCAGCGATCTCTGCCACTGCATTCGGAACTCTCGCTATCTCGTTTTGGCCTTACATGTTCCTTTCTCCGTCACGATCGACGCCGCCGCCGCACCGCTCTCTGCCATCGCATCCAACGTTTGGACGGGTGCGCTCGTGTTTGGGCTGATCGTTGCTTACGTCCTGAGAAACTACGTCGTTTCCCGCGCCGACGTGTGCCAGATCCTCGCAACGAACCGCTCGGCAGCAGTGCCGCCAAACTGCGGCCAAGGGGGTGAGTTGCTGCCGGCAGGCGCAGCTTAATCCGCTGAACCGCGGTTAGTGGTGAGCTGACCCCCGTCGTGCTACTTTGGTCGGCTCGAGCGTGACCTCCTTCAAGCGATCACCACTGGCGATGACGACCACGAAGTTGAGTTTGTCATCCTGCTTCACAAGACCTCCGGCAAAAGCACTCCCCGCTGCAGCCTGCTCGGCGATGCGTACGGCGTCCGACAGCTCTTGCTCAACTGACTTCAGGGCAATGATTTTGCCAAGATTCTCTCGGTCGAGCTCCTTCAGCGATGACGAAACTTCCTTTTCTGTCACTCTTCCGGTGTTAGCATCTATGACATTTTCCCAAAGTCGTTCATTGCCTACCGTCCGTACCCGATAAATGGCTGGACCGGAAATCTCAAAACTAACATCCGCAGTCTTTGAACCGTCATGTAGATGCTCGGCGATCGCTGCCGCCTGACTGAGTGGAATTTTTATGGTGCGAAATTGCTCGAGCAGGCGACGAATCACCGCTTCATCGGCATCGCCTTGCGCGGCTACGCTTCTATTTGTGGCGTCCAAAGATGTGTGGGTGACATCGGCTCTCGCGCCCGTAGCAGCAAGCGTGGCGGACAAAACTATAATTGCTAACATTCGCTTCTTCGACATGATGAGGTAAATCCCGTGGCTATCCGTGAAAAATTGATCGGTGGTCTTATGGGTGTGCGAGGGTCCACGACGGGCCTATCGACACGAACCTTGGTTCAGTGAAGCGCACCGTTCGAGAGTGGTATCGAAAGACGAATGCCGCGCAGGTCGCCGTCGCTTCTCGGCGTGAGTTCGAGCGAAATTGCGTCGTGGTTCCGAGGCAAGCCCGACTGGCCTCGTGCTTGAGCCGGCTTGATCGGAGACTCCCGGATCTAACTGCGCCAACGTTTCGCGGACATGAGTCGGGATTGCGGGACTAGCGTCACTCGCATCGGCTTGCTCGGATATTGACGCGGGCGGCTGTCGTACGGCGTCGGCCACATCCGAGGTAAGCGGCGAGGGGACCGCAATCTCCCTGTCCGGGAGAATGGGGAGCAAACCGGACTGGCTGGTATCGATGATAATTGCTTCCGGTCCCTTCAGTTCGGAGGCGATCCGGATCGGCGGAAGCGTAGAGTGCGATTCGATGAGCTTGTTTGGCGGGGGCGCGGGCAGCAGGGAATTGGCTGCAAGGAGCAGCATGAGCAACGCTCCGCCGACCCACAGAAAGTAACCCCGCACGGGAGCTTGAGTCCCGGCGGAACTGCGCGCACGCATCGACAAAGCGGATGCTCTGCTCACAGGGCCGGGCTCCGGCGCCGAAGTGCTCTCGGCGCGACCCAGGATCGCCCACCGACGAACGCGTGCACCCCGGCAAGCAACGCTATCGTAACGCCCAGCAGCAGGCTCAGGGCCACGAGGGACAGAGCCACGACCAGGTTCAGGGAGGCGAGCGCAAGCCCCGGCCACGGATTTTCCTTCGCGCGCGACCACAAAAGTGTTGACATTCTCGGCTCCATAAATACACTAAACCGTATAGTTCATATACATCCTGTACCGCGGGGTGTGTCAAGAGCGAAGACTCACAAGCTCGTGTTGAGGCAGTTCGACGGGCGGGGGAATCGGAGCATGACGCTGCGTTTCCCGTTCGAGCGCGCGATGCCTCAGCAGAAGAGGGGATTTTGTATGTTCAAGCACACTTTAGTAGTCGTTCTGGCCGCAATGTTCGGCAACGCGACTGCCTTTGCGCAGGAGAGCCGCGGCACTCCCGAACAGAGGGCCGCCTGCGCGCCTGATGCCTTCCGGCTATGCCTTGGCTACATCCCCGACGCCGCGAACGTAGAGGCCTGTCTCCGGCAAAGAGAGCCAGCTCTGAGCGATGCTTGCAGAGCTGTCTTTGACCGCGCTGCGGAAGCTGCTTCGGTCAGGACTATTGGGGCGCCCCGCCGCGGCGCGAGAGAGGAATGATCGCATGAACACTGTTTATGCCCCCGCTTTCGCCGCGTTCGGTGGCTCGGCCTTCGGAGCGATCTCCACGATCGTGTCGGGTTGGATGACCCGGCGCCGCAAACTTCGCGAGCGTCATAATACCCGGTCGATCGCCAAGCGCGAGCGGCTCTATCGGAGTTTCATCGAGGAAGCCTCTCGTCTCTATGCCGAAGCGCTCGTCAGCGACAGGTCCGAGATTCCTCAACTGGTCAATTTGTACGCGCTTGTCGGACGGATGAGGATTCTTTCTAGCGATGAGGTGGTTCAAGCCGCAGAGCGGGCAGGTCGCCTGATCGTCGAAACTTACCTTTCGCCGAATCCCGAGGTGGTCGATTTGCCCGAACTCATGGAGGAGATGGACCCCTTGCGTCACTTCGGCGAAACCTGCCGGCGTGAATTGCTTTCGGTCGCGTCTCGCTGAGGTCGCAAGTGATGCAAGAGCGGATGCGCCAAGTCGAATCCTCGTGCATTCGTCGGCGAATCGTCCAAGCAGCGATCCGACTGCACCGCGAGATCGGCTTCAGGAAGACCACCGTCGCCGATATCGCTCGCGGGGCGTCGATGTCGCCCGCTAACGTTTACCGCTTCTTCCCTTCAAGGCAGGCGATCGAAGAGATGGTCGTGGCGAATCTTCTCGATCGCATGTCCGCGGCTGCAACCCTTGCGGCTCGCGGAGACTCCGCCCTGGAGCGCCTAACGGCTGCCTTGAGAACGATCTCGCAGCTGCACCAACATCGGCTGGAGCACGACAGCAAGCAACACGAATTGGTCGCTGCGGCGGTACGCGAGAACTGGGCAGTCGCCCGGTCTTACACAGACCGGATCCGAGAACTCGTGCGGGCGACCATTGCTGCCGGACAGGCGAGCGGCGAACTGCGACCGGGATGTGCAAGGGCAATGACCTGTTGCCTGCTTGAAGCGATGGAGGGGTATCTCAATCCGCCGCGGATCAATACGGCTGCCGTTCGGCCCAAGTTCGATGAGATGATGGATTTCTGCACCGGCGCCCTGCGTCATTGACGGTGAGGTCGGCCGATCGACCTGCCCGCCGATATCCGTCCCAAAGCCGCGGCGCAAGGATAGCGGCGAGGCCTTCGGCTGGTTCACGGCCTCCAGTCCGTCTCGCAAGCCGCGAGAAAAAAATTGATTCGTTCGTGCAGGAACGTCGGCAACTCCTTTTTGAGATCTTTCAGTTCTTCACCCATCAGAGATCTCATAAGCATCGGAAGCAGGATGAGATCCATGAACATCTGCGCGGTCGCTACGCTCCGCTTTGCGCTGAAAGGTCCTTTAGGTGAGCGCGCGACCCTCTGCGTTGCCTCGTTCAAGAGTTGCGATACCGCTCCAGCCGCTCGGTCGCGCGCCGCGTCGTGAACATTTCGGCTCAACTCGGGAAATCGCCGCGCCTCGGCGATTGTCGCGCGCGTGAGGTCCAACGTGTCCTCGACAAATCTCTCCACGAGCTCGATGCCTAGATTGGCGAGCTTCTCCTGGATGGTGCGGCCTGCCGGCGTGAACCCCTCGAAATCCGTCAATCCGTTGATGGTCCGCACCACCACAGCCACGAACAGCGCCTCCTTGCCGGGGAAGTGGGCATAGATGGTCGGTTTGCTCGCAGGGGCCAACTCGGAGATGTCGTCGATACTGGCACTCCGAAAGCCTTTCTCGAGAAAGAGCTGCTGGGCAGCATCGAGAATCCGCGCCTGGACGTCGCCGGCCAGGTCCTTGGGCGGCCTGCCGCGTTTCGGGCTCTTGTTCTTCGCCATTACCATTTCCTCATCACGAGTTTTTGCGTGTCTGGATTCCACTTGACATGGCCCGTCAGGAAATGCAATGAAAAGAAAATATACGGTATAGTGTAATTAGTCTTCGCACAGGCCGACGTTGATTGGCCTGCCTGCGCCAGCTGCTCCGTATGACCGGCCGACCGCCAGAAGGCGCGTTCGGCCGCCGCCTGGTCCGCCAACCTGAGGAGTCCTTCGTGAATATATGCAGCCCGGATTCGCCGATAGTGGAGCAGGGCATTCTGCTGCGCGAATTGAATCACCGGATCAATAATGGGCTCGCCTCGGCGATCAACCTGGTCTCGGCCGCGGCGGTCCGGGTTGAGGGAGCGGAGGCCAAGCGCGCCTTAAGCGACGTGGTCGAACTGTTGCATGGTCATGCCGATGTGCAGCAGGCGCTCGCAATGCCCAAGGGCAAGGCACTGATCGACGCCGCGACCTACATCCGCATGATGGGCTGCGCCATGCGCCGTTCGTTGCTGGATCGGATGAATATCCGGCTGGCCGTCGCAACCGAATCTCTCGCGCTCCAACCAGAGCGATGCCGGGGGCTCGGATTGATCGTCCACGCGCTCGTGACCAATGCAGCGACACATGCGTGCTTCGAGGCGCGAACCGGAGAAATCAAGATCAAGCTGACACGGATCGGTGCGCTGGTGAACTGCGTCGTCCTGCACAACGGATCGCGGCCGTCACGGAGCGCTGCGGGGCGTGGACTGCGGCTCAGCAATGATCTTGCCAGGGGTCTCGGCGGCCGTGTCGAGCACGGCTTTGGTGACGAATTCACGTCCGTCGTTCTGTCGTTTCCGCTGGCCGCACGTGAGCGGCAGGCGAACGGGGCGATGGCGAAGCGTCGCATCGTGCGGCCGCCTCGCCGGCCAAACGTCAGCCCGTCCGATGCCTCGGCGCTTTGCGGAGAAGCGAGTTGCCCTGATCGGGACAGGCGACCCGTTGCAACGGAACCGTATCCCACTTCGACTCACGGAGCCCAACTGATGTCTGTCCGTCCAGCGGCGGATGCGCTGGGCGCGTTGTTGTCACCCCGCCGCCGCATGGACGTGCTATGACCCATCACGCTACTAACCACACCGAAATCGATCGAGCAGCCCGCAAACGCAAGCTGAGGGGTCCCGGTGCCCTGGCGGCTGCGCTTGTCGCGATCGCGCTGAGTGGCTGCAACGATCATGCCGCCGCTCCCATCACGCGTGCCGCGATGGTGCGAACAGAGATCGTGCAGCCGCGCGACCGACAAGCCTCCGTCACCCTGACCGGCGAAATCCAGGCCCGGTTTCGCGCGGATCTGTCATTCCGCGTCAGCGGACGTGTGCTCGCGCGCTATGTCGATGTCGGCGCTCACGTCGAGGCTGGTGAGATCCTGGCTGTGCTCGATCCCGCCGAGCAGCAGGCCGACGTCGATGCCGCAGCCGCGGTGGTCACAGCCGCGCAATCTCAGTTGCGCGTGGCCATGGCGACCTTCGAACGGCAGAAGACGCTGATCGCAAGCGGTTTCACCACGCGCACGGTCTACGATCAGGCGCAGGAAGGATTGCGAACCGCAGAAGGTGCGCTTGAAGCCGCAAAAGCTGCGCTCGGAACGTCGAAAGACGCCCTTGGCTATACCGCGCTGCGCGCAGAAGCGGCAGGCGTCATCACCGCGCGCAATCTGGAGGTCGGCCAGGTCGTACAGGCCGCGCAGCCCGTGTTCTCGCTGGCGCAGGACGGCGAGCGGGATGCCGTCTTCGACGTCTACGAATCCATCTTCTTTGGCGACCTCGAAGACAGCCGCGTGTCGCTGGCGCTTGTCTCCGACGCAGGCGCGACGGCGAACGGGCGTGTCAGGGAAGTCTCGCCCGCGATTGACGCGAAGAGCGCGACCATCCGCGTCAAGGTTGCCATCCAGGATCCGCCGGCAGCGATGACGCTTGGAAGCGCTGCTGCAGGAACCGTCAAAGCGAAAGCCCAGCAGCAGATCGCATTGCCCTGGAGTGCATTGGCGGCGATGGGATCGAAGCCCGCGGTTTGGACTGTCGATCCGGCGACCAAAACGGCTGCGCTCAAGCCAGTGACGATTGCCGGTTATGAAGCCCGCGAAGTGCTGATCAAGGCGGGCCTCAAGCCGGGCGAGCGCGTCGTGATCGATGGCGGCAAGCTGCTGAGCGTTGGCCAGGCCGTGACATATGAGGGAGACCCGTCATGAACAGGCGCGCCATGATTGCAACCGGCACGTTTATATCCGCGCTGGTGCTGGCCGGATGTCAGCAGGACACGAAAGCGCCCGAGCCCGTTCGGCCTGTGCTGTCGATGGTCCTTGAGCCGAGTAGCGCGGACAGCACAGTCGCCGTGGGTGTTGTTGAGCCTCGGTACAAGACCAACCTTGCGTTCCGCGTGCTGGGACGTCTGACCGCGCGTCCCGTATACGTCGGTGACCTCGTCAGCGAAGGACAGACGGTCGGCACGATCGACCCCACGGCCCTCGAGCTCGCCGTACGCGCGGCCAAGGCTGAGCTTGCGAAGGCCCAGGCGCAGCTGGCGACGACAACGGCCACGGAGGAGCGGCAGCGAACCCTCATCACAAGTGACGCCACCACAAAGCAGACGCTGGACAATGCCGAGCAGGCGCGGGCGGGTGCCGACGCGTCGGTGGCGCACGCGCAGGCAAACTTGATCAAGGCAATTGAGCAGCGCGGCTATGCACAGCTCAAGGCCGATTTCGTAGGGGTCGTCACCGCAGTGGGGGCGGAGGTCGGACAGGTGGTCTCGCCGGGCCAAAGCGTCGTAACGGTCGCGAGGCCCGACATCAGGGAGGCGGTTGTCGATATCGGGGAGGATTTCCCGGTGCCGCTTGAAATTGGCCTACCATTCACAGTCGGCCTGCAGCTTCTCCCCGCCGTTCAGGTGGAAGGCAAGGTTCGCGAGATCGCCCCGCAGGCGGACCCCGTGACGCGCCTGCGGCGGGTCCGCATCGCCCTCGACAATCCCCCTGAAAGTTTCCGCTTAGGCACGACCGTTACGGCGAAGCTTGGCACTACGCAAAGTCCGACATTGCGCGTCCCCGCCTCGGCGGTGCTCGCCAAGGATGGCGCGAATTTCCTCTGGGTCATCGATCAGCCTGCGAGCACCGTATCGCTGCACAAGGTCGATCTCGCCGGGGACCCCGCAGGTGCACGCGTCACCGATGGGCTTGCCCCCGGTGCGCGCGTCGTGACCGCCGGAATCCACAGCCTCAAGCCAGGACAGCAAGTCCGTATCGAACAGGATCAGAACCCATGAAGTCGTTCAACCTTTCCGACTGGGCGCTCCGCCATCGTTCGCTCGTTTGGTATTTCATGATCGCCTTCATGGCGGCAGGCCTCTTTGCCTACCTTCAGCTTGGCCGTCAGGAAGATCCCGACTTCACCATCAAGACCATGGTGATCCAGGCGCAGTGGCCGGGCGCATCGCCTGAAGAGATGACGCGCCAGGTCACCGACAGGATCGAAAAGAAGCTCGAGGAGCTGGAATCGCTCGACTACACCAAGAGCGTGACGGTCGCGGGCCAGACCACCGTATTCGTCTATTTGCGAGACACGACAAAGGCGGCTGACGTCAAGCCGACCTGGGTCCGCGTCCGTAACATGATCGCGGATATCAAGGGTGATTTTCCGCAAGGAGTGATCGGGCCGGGCTTCAACGATCGCTTCGGCGACGTGTTCGGCAATATCTATGCGTTCACCAGCGACGGCTTGACCCAGCGTCAGCTGCGCGACGAGGTCGAAGGTATCCGCGCCAAGGTTTTGACCGTGCCTGATGTGGGTAAGGTCGACATTCTTGGCGCGCAGGACGAAGTGATCTATCTCGAATTTTCCACCCGGAAGATCGCGGCCCTCGGCCTCGATGTCCGCTCGATCATGGCCTCCCTGCAGGGACAAAACGCGGTCGCGCCGTCCGGCGTCTTCCAGGAGGGCCCCGAGCGCATCAGCGTGCGCGTGAGCGGCCAATTCACGTCGGAGGCAAGCCTGAAGGCGGTCAATCTCCGGATCAACGACCGCTTCTTTCCGCTGACCGACGTCGCGACTATCACGCGCGGTTATGCCGATCCGCCCCAGACCTTGTTCAGGTACAACGGCCAGCCCGCGATCGGGCTTGCCATCGGCATGAAGTCCGGCGCAAACCTGCTTCACTTCGGCGAGGCGCTGAAGGAGCAAATGTCGAAGGTCATTGCCGACCTGCCGATTGGCGTCGGCGTTCATCTGGTCGCCGATCAGCCTGTCGTCGTCGAGCATGCCGTGTCGGGCTTCACCGAAGCGCTGTTTGAGGCCGTGGTGATCGTCCTCGCCATCAGCTTTCTCAGCTTGGGCATGCGCGCCGGGCTTGTTGTTGCAATCGCGATCCCGCTGGTTCTCGCCATTACCTTCGTGGTGATGGCCTATGCCGGCATTTCATTGCAGAGAATTTCGCTGGGTGCATTGATCATCGCGCTGGGCCTGCTGGTCGATGACGCGATGATTGCCGTCGAAATGATGGTGGCCCGGCTGGAGGTCGGCGATCCTCTGGAAAAGGCAGCGACCCACGTCTATACGTCGACCGCTTTTCCCATGCTAACGGGCACGCTGGTCACCGTCGCGGGCTTCATCCCGATTGGGCTGAACAGCAGCAATGCCGGCGAATTTACCTTCACCCTGTTCGTGGTGATTGCGGTCTCCCTGATCGTGTCGTGGATCGTCGCGGTGCTGTTCACCCCGCTGCTCGGCGTCACCATTCTGCCGGCAAAGATGAAGGGCCATCATGAGGAGAAGGGCCGGCTGGCGCAGATGTTCGCCCGCCTGCTGCTCGTCTGCATGCATCACCGTTGGATCACGGTCGGCGTGACGGTTGCAGCCTTCTTTGTCGCGTTGTTCGGCATGACATTCGTGCAGCAACAGTTCTTTCCCTCGTCGGACCGTGACGAACTGGTGATCGACTGGAACTTGCCGCAAAATGCCTCGATTGCAGACACCAATGCGCAGATGGCGCGCTTCGAGCGCGAACAGCTGCAGGGCAATGGCTCCGTGGAGCATTGGTCGACTTATGTCGGCACCGGCGCGCCGCGGTTCGTGCTGTCGTTCGACGTGCAGACCGCGAATACATGGTTCGGCGAAATGGTGGTCGTGACCAAGGGCGGCATAAAGGCGCGCGACCTCGTCAAGGCACAATTTGAGGAACATCTGAGGAAGACGTTTCCAGGCACCGACACCTACGTCAAGTTGCTCGAGGTCGGTCCGCCGGTGGGACGTCCCGTGCAATACCGCGTGAGCGGGCCTGATATCGCGAAGGTCAGGGATCTCTCGCAGGAACTCGCCGGCATTGTGCGGAGCAACCCCGATCTCGGCAGCGTGGTGTTCGACTGGATGGAGCCTGCGCGCGTCGTCAAGGTCGACGTCCTCCAGGACAAAGCGCGCCAGCTTGGCGTCACGTCGGAAGACATCGCCACGGCCGTGAATTCGGTGCTTGAGGGCACCCAGATCACACAGGTTCGCGACAGCATCTATCTCGTTAATGTCACGGGGCGCGCGACCGCGGTCGATCGCGGCTCGATCGATACGCTCCGGGATCTGCAGTTGAGCGGGCAGGGCGGGCAGTCGGTGCCGCTCGGGGCCGTGGCCAATCTGCGCTATGAGATCGAGCAGCCGACGATCTGGCGCCGCGCCCGGATTCCCACGATCACGCTAAAGGCCGGCATCGTCACCAGCGTCCAGCCGAAGACGATCATGGACGAGTTGGCGCCGAAGGTGGCGGAGTTCAGCAAGGCACTGCCGGCGGGTTATTCGGTGGCGATCGGCGGCTCCGTGGAGGAAAGCGCCAAGAGCCAGTCGCCGATCGTTGCCGTCGTTCCGCTTATGCTCTTCGTCATGGCTACCGTCCTGATGATACAGCTGCAGAGCTTCCACCGCCTGTTCCTGGTGTTCGCGGTCGCCCCGCTCGCCGTGATCGGCGTCGTCATGGCCCTGCTCCCGAGCGGCGCGCCGCTCGGGTTCGTCGCCATCCTCGGCGTGCTCGCGCTGATCGGCATCCTGGTAAGAAATTCGGTGATTCTGATCGTGCAGATCGAAGATCTGAGGAAGGAGGGGCGTCCGGCCTGGGACGCCGTTGTGGAAGCAACCGAGCATCGCATGCGGCCGATCCTGCTGACCGCGGCCGCCGCAAGTCTCGCGCTGATTCCGATTGCGCGCGAGATTTTCTGGGGCCCGATGGCCTACGCGATGATGGGCGGCATCATCGTCGGCACGCTGCTGACGCTCTTGTTCCTGCCGGCGCTCTATGTGGCGTGGTTCCGGATCCACCCCAAACACGACGATGGCCGGCCAGTGCAAGAGGCCGTTGACCTGGCGCACGACACCCATCCGTCGAACTCGACTCTCGCGCCGACCGCGCCGGTGCCGGTCCTTGAAACGCAAATCTAAAACGGAGATTACAATGTCCAGGAAGAAATTCTTGACGCTGTCCGTCAGCGTAACGCTCGCAACGATTTCGTTGGCACCGACTGCGGTGTTTGCGCAATTCCCCGGTCCGCCTCCAATGGGGCCGGGCGGCCCTCCGCCGATCGCGGCCGGCGGTCCTCCCGCATTCGCAAGTCCACCTCCCATGGGGCCCGGCGGTGCGGCCCATGCCGGCCTTGGCGGACCGGCTCCTCGGTTGGGCGCCGGCGCCGGTCCTCGCGGCGATCTAAGGGCGCTTGGCGGCGTCCCGGCTGGCGGTCGTGACGGACCCGCGGTTGCAGGCTCGGTCCAGGCTCGCTCTGCATCGGTCAGCTATAGCCGTTCCGGAAGCTTCAGCCATGGCTATGGCGGGCGGCGATACGGTTATGGTGCAGCCTATGCCGCTGGAGCCTCTGCCGGCTATGCCTATGGCAGCTCGAACGATAGCAATTATTCCGATAGCGATTGCTACTACGCCTACGGACGCCACCGACGCGTTCTGGTTTGCAACTGATAAATACGAACTTGGGCTGACCGGCTTTGTCCTGCGAATGCCGAGATGGATATCGCAAGCGCCTTCGCTGGTGCACCTGACGGAGATCGGTTTGTTAACCGCAATAGCGTGACGTCGAAGCGGATCTCGGCGTCGCATCAGCGTGTCGAGCTGGTTGGGACAGTCGACCAGGGTCGGGCGTACGTGGGTCTCAATCAGTTGCAGCACGAGCTTGTGAACGCGCTCGCTTGACCCGAGAAGAAATAAACTATACCGTATATTTTAGTAAACCGCATCAAGCCCGCGACGACCGCGATCCGAACAGAACGCGGGCTTGAGCAACCGCAAACCAAGAGCACAGAACCAATGAACTTTCAGCCACGACCACACCTCATGACCGCGGACCGCCGTCTGCCATTCGATTGCATCGCGTTGCTCTTGCAAGGTGGCGGCGCACTGGGGGCTTACCAGGGAGGCGTCTACGAGGCCTTGGCTGAAGCCAACATCCATCCCGATTGGATTGCCGGAATTTCGATTGGAGCGATCAACGCTGCAATTATCGCGGGCAATCCGCCCAATTCCCGAGTTGAGCGGCTTCGGGAGTTCTGGACGCAGGTGACGTTGGACGCACCGTTCACCGATTTGATGAACGGCGATCACACCCGCAATTTTCTCAATCAGGTAAATGCAAGCTTTGCGGCGGTGTTTGGCGCGAACGGATTTTTTTCTGCGCGGCCAATGGCGCCATGGCTACAAACTAGTGGAACGCTTGCCGCCACCAGCATCTACGACACAAGCGCGTTGAAGACGACACTGGAGCGTCTCGTTGATTTCGATCGTATCAATGCCGGCATGATGCGGTTCGGTGCGGGTGCCGTGAATGTGAGGACCGGCAATCTGGTCTATTTTGACACTGCCACGCATACGATTCGGCCCGAGCACATCCTGGCGAGTGGGGCGCTGCCGCCGGGCTTTCCGGCGGTCGAGATCGATGGCGAACATTATTGGGACGGCGGCCTCGTATCCAACACTCCGTTGCAGTGGGTGATCGAGTGTGGCGCCCGTCAGGACACGCTAGTGTTTCAGGTCGATCTCTGGAGCGCACGCGGCCAGATTCCGCGCAATATGGCCGACGTCGTTACGCGTCAAAAGGAGATCCAATACTCGAGCCGCACGCGCGCGAGCACGGACCAGTTCAAGAGCCTGCATCGGTTGCAGCGAGACCTGGCAGCTCTCTTGAGCAGGCTGCCTGAAGACCTGCGCGAGCAGGAGGACGTCAGGCTGCTCAGGACGGCTGCCTCTCACAACGTGCACAGCCTCGTCCACCTGATCTATCGCGCGCGCGACTACGAAGGCCACTCCAAGGACTACGAATTTTCCCGCCTCTCGATGCAGGATCATTGGCGCGCCGGTTATCACGATGCGCTTCGCACCCTTCGGCATCCCGAGGCGCTGGCCCGCCCGACCAGTGCGGACGGCGTGTCTACGTTCGATCTTGAGCAGGATGGTCGCGAGTAGGCCAATCCGGTCATTCGAGTAACAGGGGAAATTCAATGCACGAGAATGAAGTGCTGAGGCGCGCATTTGCGATGCCGCTCACCAATCCGGCCTATCCGCCGGGACCGTATCGCTTCGTCAACCGCGAATACCTGATCATCACCTATCGCACCGATCCGGCGAAGCTGCGATCGGTCGTTCCGGCCCCGCTCGAATTTGATGAACGCGAAGCGCTGGTCAAGTACGAATTCATCCGCATGCCGGATTCCAATGGTTTTGGCGACTACACCGAGAGCGGCCAAGTCATCCCGGTGTCGTTCCGCGGTCGCAAGGGCGGCTACACCCACTGCATGTTCCTGAACGATGAGGGACCGATCGCGGGCGGCCGGGAGCTCTGGGGCTTTCCGAAGAAACTCGGCCAGCCGACGTTGCGGACCGAGATCGATACGCTGATCGGCGCTCTGGATTACGGTCCGTTGCGGGTAGCAACCGGCACGATGGGATACAAGCACCGCGAAGCCGACCTGGCGCAAGTCAAGGCCGCTCTCGAGGAGCCGAACTTTCTTCTCAAGATCATTCCGCACGTCGACGGCAGTCCACGCATCTGCGAGCTCGTCGAATATCACCTCGAGCAACTTGTCTTGAAAGGGGCGTGGACCGGACCCGCGGCGCTCTCCTTGACGCCTCACGCGCTGGCTCCCGTGGCCGAGTTGCCGGTCCTCGAGATCGTGTCCGCGATCCACATCCGCGCAGACCTGACGCTAGGGCTGGGCAAGGTCGTTTATGACTATCTGCAACAGCCGGTCCAACGCCCGCTCCGGAGCTACGAGAGAACTCTGGTCACATGATGGACGGCTGCAATTGGCCGATGCCAAGAATTAGCTGCGGTCACGAACCGGCCGGACTGTCACAGATCAACAAGGAAAAGCAATGAGTATCTTGAAAGGTAAAGTCGCAGTTGTGACCGGCTCGACGAGCGGCATCGGTCTCGCTTATGCGCGGGCTTTTGCAGGCGCCGGAGCCAGCATCGTGCTCAATGGAATGGGCGCGCCGGCCGATATTGAAAAGACGCGGATTGCTATCGAGAACGATTTCGGGGTGAAGGCCATCTATTCGCCCGCGAATATGAGCGAACCCGCGGAAATCGCCAACATGATCTCGTTTGCCGAGAGGACATTTGGCAGCGTGGACGTGCTCGTCAACAATGCCGGCATCCAGCATGTCTCGCCAATCGAGGATTTTCCGGTCGAAAAGTGGGATGCAGTCATCGCAATTAATCTCTCCTCCGCATTCCATGCGATCCGTGCCGTTACTCCTGGCATGAAGAGGCGCGGCTGGGGCCGTATCATCACCACCGCCTCGGCGCATTCGCTGGTCGCTTCGCCATTCAAGTCGGCCTATGTCGCGGCCAAGCACGGCATCGTGGGACTCACCAAGACGGTGGCGCTGGAACTCGCCCGGTCGAAGATCACCTGCAGCTGCATCAGCCCCGGCTACGTCTGGACGCCGCTGGTGGAGAAGCAGATCCCGAACACGATGAAGGCCCGCAACATGGATAGGGATCAGGTGATCAACGATGTCCTGCTCGCGGCCCAGCCGACGAAGGAATTCGTCACGGTTGAACAGGTGGCTTCGCTAGCGCTATTCCTGTGCAGCCAAGACGCCGCGCAGATCACCGGCGCCAACTTTTCTATCGACGGCGGTTGGACGGCCACGTAGGGCCCGCCGAAATGCGCTGGCTCTTGAAACGCACAGTGAAAGAAGATGGTCGACGTACAATTGCGATAGACCAACAGAAGAAGACCACAATACCCGACATCCACGACTGCCCTACTGAACGTCAACCAATCCCTCTGGAGAGAAGATCATGAACAAGCGACTGATTGCGAATGTCGTTGGCTGTGCCTGCCTTATCCTGGCGACGGCCGCCGAAGCACGAACCTCTTACGACGGTCCCTGGAATCTCACCTTCGTTACACAACGCGGAAGCTGCGATCCGACCTACAATTTCTCGGTGAACATAAACGACGGTGTTGTGACGCATCCCAATCTGGTGAAGTTCAGCGGCTATGTCGGAAGATCGGGCGCGGTTCGCGCGTCGGTGACGGTCCACGACAAATACGCATCAGGTTCGGGAAGGCTGACGCAAGACGCCGGCCGGGGGACCTGGAGCGGCCACGCAGCGGGTGGGCGCTGCTCGGGATATTGGACCGCGCAACGAAGCAACTAGGTTGCAATCGACGGGATTAGCCTGCAAAACTGTCTGTGGCTCACGGTGCTGGCGCCGTCATCCCGGTTGCCCATGACGCTGGCGGGCAGACTGCGACTTGGCGGAGAGGGCCGCTGTGGCGATAACCGGGCCAATGATGGCCGGTCCAAGTGACCAGTGACGGTATCGGGCAGAAATCGGAGAGAGGCCAAGAGGAGGCTGTTCCGGCTTGGTATTCCGGCTTGGTATATGTCTACTGCGTCAATCGATTCCGGTACTTGCTGAAAGTGCCATCACCTCAGAGCCACCCAAATTTTCCTGTGAATTCAAGACCGAAAAAATTGGGCGGGTATACCGTCGGGATTAGACCGTCAGCTCTAAGGATTTGCGCTTGGAAATCAACGCGGAAACATCTTCCTAAATGATTGAGTGGGAGTGAGGCTGGTGTTGGAGCTTGGCAGATAGAGGTGAGCTCTCTTTTCCAATCGACCAACGCAATGACCAAAGAAAAGCGCAATGCCGTCTTTAGATTTCGACAAAGAGAAAGCATCGTTCAGAGACTATTACGAAGCAAACCGCCAGTTGCTCGACGATGCCATAAAGTCTTTCAGTGTCCTGATTGCCTCTCTGGTGAGTCACGCAGGCGTGTCGGCAATATCTAAACTTGAAGGACGCGTGAAAGAGAAAGAGGAGTGCATAAAGAAATTTACACGGAAATACCGGACAGCTCTAG
>NZ_JACMYO010000126.1 GCF_020889685.1 Bradyrhizobium oropedii | reverse complement strand
CACCGGCATCGCCGCGATCCAGGTCGGCAAGCTGCTCGGCGCACGCGTCGTCGCGGCGGCCTCGACCGAGGAGAAGCGCAGCTTCGCCGCAAGCTTCGGCGCTGATGCGACCGTCGACTATACAAAACCCGATTGGCGCGACGCGCTGAAGGACGCGACCGGCGGCCATGGCCCCGACGTGATCTTCGATCCGGTCGGCGGCGAGGTCTCGCTGCAGGCGTTCCGCTCGATCGCCTGGAACGGCCGCCATGTCGTGGTCGGCTTTGCGGCCGGCCAGATCCCCGCTTTGCCGTTCAATCTGCCACTGTTGAAGGGCGGTCTTCTGATCGGCGTCGACGCCGCCCAGATCGCGCGCCGCGAACCCGAGGCGCAGGCGCGCGTGACGACGCAATTGTCGGCGTGGCTGAACGACGGCCGACTGACGCCAGTGGTCGGCAAGGTGTTCGCGTTTGAGGATTTCCGCGCGGCGTTCACCACCATGCAGACCCGTGCCGCGCTCGGCAAGATGGTGGTGCGGATCGGTTAGCGGGAGCGGCAAGGCACGCTCGGCTCGGCGTCCTTGCGCGATCGAATGACGAATTGAAAAGGCAGAGACATGCAGACGCTTCGAACACCGGACGGGCGCTTCGCCGAATTGCCCGGATTTGCCTTCGCGCCGCGCTACATCGAGATCGGCCCGTTGCGAATGCACTATCTCGACGAGGGACCGAAGACCGCGCCGGTGGCGCTTTGCCTGCACGGCCAGCCGACCTGGACCTACCTTTATCGAAAGATGATCCCACCGCTTCTCGCCGCAGGATTCCGCGTCATCGCGCCGGATTTCTTCGGCTTCGGCCGTTCCGACAAGCCCGTCGACGAAGACATCTACACCTTCGACTTCCATCGATCGGCGGTGATGTCGCTGATCGAGGCGCTCGACCTGCGCCGCGTCATGCTGGTCTGCCAGGATTGGGGAGGATTGATCGGACTAACGATACCCATGGACATGACCGATCGCTTCGATCGATTGCTTGTGATGAACACGATGCTCGGCACCGGTGACGTGCCGCTCGGCGAAGGCTTTCTCGCATGGCGGGCCTTCTCCAATCGCAGCCCGGACATGGACATCGCAGCCTTGATGCAGCGAGCGGCCCCCGGTCTTGCAGACGAGGAAGCTGCCGCCTACGCCGCGCCCTATCCGGACCAGCGGTACAAGGCCGGCGTCCGGCGCTTTCCCAATCTGGTACCGGACCAGCCGGACGCTGGTGGCGCGGCGCTTTCGCGGCGCGCGCGCGATTTCTGGTCGCAGCAGTGGACCGGACAAAGCTTCATGGCTGTCGGCATGAAGGACCCGGTGCTCGGGCCGCCGGTGATGAGCCGATTGCGGCAGGTGATCCGAAACTGTCCGCCGCCGCTTGAACTGCCTGACGCCGGGCATTTCGTGCAGGAGGCCGGCGAGGTCATCGTCGCGGAAGCGATGAAGACGCTCGGCCCGGCCCGCTAACGCGTGCATACATAACGCGTGCATACATCCGCGTTCTCGCGACATGATTTGTCCGAGCTTTGCTCTTCGTTCCGCCCTCTCTCATAGAGGGCGCAGGGAAAGCCGGGTGCCGATCGCACCCATGGGCCCCGAGCATTGGATAGAAAGCTCGGGGGTAGGACCACAGGTGTAACCGGAAACAACCCGGCTTTCCCTGCGCGATGGGTTACGGCTAATACGTGCTCTCCCCGGCGAGACTGGGCTTTGTTGTCACCGTCTTCATAGAACGCTGCGCGTTCTACAAGGAGACACCTACCACTAGGGCGTCAGGCCTGCACGATTTCGCCGTCCGCTTCATGCGCATTCGTCAACTGCGCGATCCGCGTCCACCGCATCTAGACCCGCGCTCGTGACGATCGCGAAGCGCCCCTCGATCGGGTGAGACGGGCGCATTGAACATCTGAGTTGGGTCCGGCGTCAAGCTAAATTCTGAAAAGCCGAACGAATTGATCAAGCATGGATGGCGCGTAACTCGTAGGGTCGCGCTCCCCTGCAATTCCCGGGAGCGGCCAGGACAGCGGAGTGACGCCACATGGAATTATTCGTAGTGTCGTGCAGTCAGGATTGCGCGACGTATGATCGATGGCTTCATTGACCCGTTACCGCTGAGCCGAGGCAGAGCCGGATGCAGCTGTTGACAGCAAGGCTCCTCCTCCGCCCATGGATCGATTCAGACAGACCGCCGTTTGCGGCGATGTCTGAGGATGCCGACGTCATGGAATATCTCCGCCCGCTCGCATCGCGGGACGCCTCCGACGCCTGGATCGACTTCCAGATCAGCCATCAATCCTCTCACGGGTTCTGCATGTGGGCCGTTGAATCGAGAGCATCCGGCGTATTCATGGGAGCCGTCGGACTATTGCGCATCGGCTTTGTCGCCCGCTTCACGCCCGCTGTCGAAGTCGGCTGGCGGCTGGCGAGGCAGTTCTGGGGACAGGGGTTTGCGATGGAAGCTGCGCGAGCGTCTCTTCAGTTTGGCTTCGAAGAGGTTCGTCTCGCGGAGGTCGTGGCGCATGCGAGCATTCGAAACGTTCGATCCAGACGCCTGATGGTGAAGCTTGGGATGCGCCACGACAACGCAGAGGATTTTGACCACCCCCGCATCCCGGAAGATAACCCATTGCGTCGGCAAATTCTCTATCGACTGACGCGAGATGCGTGGGTGTCTCAATGCTCATGACGTCACCACGCGATGGATCATCCGAAGGCGTGACTCCTGGCATGGGTCAACGCCGGCCATGTTCTGATTAACAAGATGCTTGAACCTCACAGGCTCCTTGCAGCCTGATTGCGCTCCCCGAGAAGTGACTCAAGTCACTGGAAGAGCGCCGCATTGGATCCTAGGAACCATCGTCGCAGCGGTGCATTGTCATTCACCCATCGGTTGAGCGGTATTATGCCGCCAGTATCGGTATGCGTGCCGATCCTGTAGCGTCAGCTGTCCGCCGTGGAGCTCGTTAGCCGTCGTCTGTTGTATTTCAGGATTCTTCTCTTGGCACTTTTTGCATATCGGGTATCGCACAAGACGTCGCGATCGTGCGGGCGGACCACCGCCGCCAGAGCTGCGCGATGAAGTCGGACAAGGCCATCTGGTACGTCTCGTTCGCCGTGAGAAGCCCTGACGCCGGACACCACCGCTTCGCGCGCCAGACCCGGACCTTCACGACCGAAGAGGATGCCAAGGCGTTTGCGCGCACCCTGCTCGTTCAGACGCAGGACGTCAGCGCCGGCACTATCAATCCGCATATGCCGAGACGCGTGATCGCGCCGGCGGCGATCACGGCCTGGGCCGGCGACAGCTGAGATCCGCGTCCCCTTACAGGAAGCGTGACGGCGCGAACGGCTGAAGCGGAATCTCGGGTGCCTTGCCGCTAAGGAGCTGCGCGACCAGCCGGCCGGTGCGAGCCGAGCCGACCAGGCCGACATGGCCATGGCCGAAAGCATAGATCACGTCGCGCGAGGCGCGCGCATGGCCGATGCACGGCCGTCCGTCGGGCATGCTCGGGCGATGGCCGAACCAGGTCTTGATCCGTGATGGCGGGATATCCCTCGGCAGTTTCGGGAACATGCTGAGCAGATGCTCGCGCAGAATCTCGGCGCGCTTCCAGTTCGGCTCGGCGTCGAGCCCCGCGATCTCCACCGTGCCGGCGGCGCGCAGACCCTTGTCGGTCCAGTTGACGACCATCTTGGCATCCGAGGCCATCATCGAATTGCGCGGTCCGGATTCCGGATTCTCGATCATGACGTGATAGCCGCGCTCGGTTTCCAGCGGCAGTGAATCGCCGATCGACGCGGTCAGTTGCTTGGAGCGCGCGCCGGCGGCAACCACCGCCGCATCGCAGGCGATCTCGCCGCTCTCGGTGACCACAGCGACCAGCCTGTCGCCAGCAAGCAGGAGGCCTGTGGCCTTGGCGGCGACACGCTTCGCGCCGTTGGCGACGGCGTGCGCGGCGAGCGCCGCGACGTAAGCGCCGGGATCGCGGCAGCGACCGGCCTCCTCGACCACGACGCCGAACTTGTAGCGCGGATGCAGGTCAGGCTCGCGCTGGCGCATCTCGTCTTCATCGAGCTCGAGCCATTCGATGCCGACGCGCTTGCGGATGCGCCAACCGAGGTCGCGGTCGAACGGCGCGCGCGAGGGAAACACGTGCATCACCCCGCGCCGCTCGATCAGTTCACCCACGCCGGCTTCCTCGGCGAGCTGTCGGTGCAGCAGCGGCGCGTCCTTCAACAGATCGCGCATTGCCCGCGCGGTGGCCTCGACCTGCTGCTCGGTCCAGCTCGACAGCAGGTATTTGACCAACCATGGCAGGGCCTTCGGCAGATACGACCAGCGGATCGAAAGCGGCCCGAGCGGATCCATCAGATAGCCGGGCACCTTCCTCCAGGTGCCGGGTTCAGCCGGCGGGATCACCGAATGCGACGACAGCCAGCCGGCATTGCCATAGCTCGCGGCCTGGGTGCCACCGGGCTCGCCCGGATCGATCAGCGTGACGCGATGGCCCTCGCGCAGCGCCTCGATGGCGCTGATCACGCCGACCACGCCGGCACCGATGATCGCGACGTGACGGCCCGTTCCGGTCATCAGCGCTTCGCGGTCTCGGGCACAAAATCCTTGCCGACCGACAGCGCGCGCTGATCGACCAGGCAATGCAGGATCGCCGGCTTGCCGGAGGCAAGCGCACGCTCGAACGCCGGCGCGAAGTCTTCGGTGCGCTCGACCCGCTCACCATGGCCGCCGAACGCCTTGGCGTAGAGCGCGAAGTCCGGGTTCTTGAGCTGGGTGCCGACGACGCGGCCGGGATAATCGCGCTCCTGGTGCATGCGGATGGTGCCGTATTGCGCGTTGTCGATGACGACAACGATCAGCGGCGCGTCATATTGCACGGCGGTGGCGAACTCCTGCCCGTTCATCAGGAAGCAGCCGTCGCCGGCGAACGCGACGACGACGCGATCGGGATGATGCCGCTTGGCCATCACGGCCGCGGGCACACCGTAGCCCATCGAGCCCGAGGTGGGCGCAAGCTGCGCGGCGAAAGCGTGGAAGCGATGGTGGCGATGAATCCAGCCGGCGTAATTGCCGGCGCCGTTGCAGACGATCGCATCCTTCGGCAGCCGATCGCGCAGCCAGGTCACGACCTCGCCGTATTGGAAGCTGCCCGGCAGCTCGCGCGGCTTGTCGGTCCAGGCGAGATAATCCGCGTGCGCCTTCGCCGCCTCGCCCTTCCAGGCGGGAACGGATGCGGGCTTCATGGTCTCGACCGCCGCAGCGAACGCCGTGGGCGTCGCCTGGATCGCCAGCGCCGGCTGGTAGACGCGGCCGAGCTCTTCGGAGCCGGGGTGGACATGGATCAGCTGCTGGCTCGGTGTCGGGATGTCGAGCAGCGTGTAGGACGAGGACGGCATCTCCGACATGCGGCCGCCGATCAACAGAATGACGTCTGCGCCGGTGAATCGATCCTTCAGTTTGGGGCTCGGGCCGATGCCGAGGTCGCCGGCATAATGCGAGTGGTCGGCGTCGAACAGCGAGGCGCGGCGGAACGAGGTCGCGACCGGCAGGTCGAAGCGCTCGGCAAAGCGCGCGATGCCCCTGGCCGCCTCGGCGGTCCAGGCCGAACCACCGAGCACCACCAGCGGCGCCTTGGCGCCGGCCAACATGGTGCCGAGGCGCTCGAGATCCGAAGGTGCCGGCCAGCTGGCCGCAGGTTCGACCTTCGGCGCGTCGGCGACCGCCGCGGTTTCGGTCAGCATGTTCTCCGGCAGCGAGATCACGACCGGACCGGGGCGGCCCTGCAGCGCGACGCGAAACGCGCGCGCGACCAGCTCCGGAATGCGGTCGGGGCGATCGATCTCGACCGCCCATTTCGCCATGGTGCCGAACACCGCCTTGTAGTCGAGCTCCTGGAACGCCTCGCGCTCGCGCATGCCGGTGTCGACCTGGCCGACGAACAGGATCATCGGAGTGGAATCCTGCATCGCGATGTGCACGCCATGAGCCGCGTTGGTCGAGCCGGGGCCGCGGGTGACGAAGCAGATGCCGGGCCGCCCGGTGAGCTTGCCATAGGCCTCCGCCATCATCGCCGCACCGCCCTCGGCGCGGCAGATCACCACATCGATCGGGCTGTCATGCAGGGCATCGAGCGCCGCCAGATAGCTCTCGCCCGGCACGCAGGTGACGCGCTCCACTCCCTGCGCGACCAGCTGGTCGATCAGGATCTGGCCTCCGGTGCGGGCGTTGCTTTTGGTCATGAGGGCTCCCTGCGGCTACTGGCGCGCGCCTTGGCTTCGCGCGGATCGTGGTCCCACGGGGGTATGATAGACGGAAATATGGCGCAAGGCCGAAGCCGCGCTTCGAGGGCGAAGCTGCGTCAAGCCATGCGGTAGGCAATGGGCAACGTTGTTTCGTCATCGATTTCCGCAGAGCGGACGATCACCCGCAGGAACGAAGCGACCCGGCCGGCGAGCAAGCCAGTCATCGTCCGCCGATCTCGCCGCCGACTCGCGGATGAGACGGCCCGACGGAAGTCAGCGGGCCTGAGTTGGGATCGCAACACGACCACGCAATCTGTGCGTGCTTCTTCCAAGAATACTCCATCGACGCACCGACGATGGAGCAGCCTCGCGCTCATCGCGACGCGCCGACTGCCACGGCAGCGCGCATGCGCGTGAGATGATCAGCAAGCCACATCCACAACTCCAAAGCCGCGCGACCATCGCGCGTGACGATTGACGTCAAGCTCGTTGCGGCGCGCAACGATCGCGTGGCACAATCTGCATACACTTCGTCGCTATATGCACGACAACAATCATTTGCAGCGCGCGCGTGCACGCCCGTAAGACTACGGTGCAGCGATCGATCGCTTCATGCCTTTTGCAGCGGATCGCGCGGGTTTCACGGCAAACCGTCGTCTCGCACGTCGATTTCGGCTTCACTCATCGCATGCATCGCGCGTTGCATCTTGCGCGATCGCGCAAGGCACACTGCATGCACTTCTGGACGGAACTCGAATCGCCTACGGTTCCATGCAGTCAGAAATTGTAAATCGTGTGTCGCACCTGCCCGCCGTCCGGCGGCGGAAGGCTTTCTGCTGCCGATCAGGTGCAACGTTTTCAGTTCACCAAATTGATATCAATGCTGGAGGCAATGCATGTTGGGGATGAAGAGCGTCGCAAGCGTGATCGGCTCCGATCATTCGTACCGGCTGTTCGACGATATGCCGATCAGTGTCATGCTCTGCGAGCTGGACAATTTCAGGATCACCTACATCAACGAGTCGACACGGCAGAACCTGAAGAAGATCGAGCATGTGCTGCCGGTGAAGGTCGATGCACTGATCGGGCAGTCGATCGATATCTTTCACAAGAATCCGCAGAATCAGCGCCGGCTGCTGTCCGATCCGAAGAACCTGCCGCACAAGGCGCGCATCACCATCGGCGGCGAGACGCTCGATCTCACCGTGACGGCGATGACCAATTCGCGCGGCCGCTACTCGGGGCCGATGCTGACCTGGGAGCTCGCGACTGAGAAGGCGCGGCTTGAAACCCAGACCGAGCGGCTGTTGCAGATGCTCGACAACATGCCGATCAACATCATGATGTGCGATACCGATTTCAACATCACCTACATCAACCAGACCAGCCTCAAGACACTCGACACCGTGAAGCATCTGCTTCCGGTGGCGCCCGACAAGATCCTCGGCAACTCGTTCGACATCTTCCACAAGAACCCGCAGCATCAGCGCCGCATCGTCGGCGATCCCAAGAACCTGCCGCATGCGGCCAAGATCAAGCTCGGCCCGGAAACGCTCGACCTCAGGGTCTCCGGGCTGACCGACAAACGCGGCAACTATACCGGCGCGATGCTGAGCTGGTCGGTCGTGACCGGCAATGTGAAGCTGGCGGACGATTTCGAGAAGGACGTAAAGGGCCTTGCGGGCATGCTGGCGTCAGCCTCGACGCAAATGCAGGGCACGGCACGATCGCTGACGACAACCGCCGAATTCGTCAATCAGCGTTCGGCAAGCGCGGCGTCCGCGTCCGAGGAGCTCTCCTCCTCGGTCAACGAGATCAGCCGCCAGGTGGCCGAAGCAAGCCGCATCGCCCGCATGGCGGTCGAAGAGGCCGAGAAATCCGACAAGCTGGTCGCTGGCCTCGTGACCATGGCGCAGAAGATCGGCGACGTCGTCGCCCTGATCAGCCAGATCGCCGGCCAGACCAACCTGCTCGCGCTCAACGCAACGATCGAGTCCGCGCGCGCCGGCGAGGCCGGCCGCGGCTTCGCCGTCGTCGCATCCGAGGTGAAGGCGCTGGCCAACCAGACCGCCAAAGCTACGGAAGACATTTCGGCGCAGATCAACGAGATGCAGACCGCGACCGGCAACACCGCCACCGCGCTGAAGGCGATCTCGCAGGTCATCGTCCAGATCAGCGAGATCTCGACCGTGATCGCCAGCGCCGTCGAGGAACAGGCCGCGGCCACCAAGGAGGTGACCGCAAACATCAACGGCACGACCAAGGCCATCGACGATGCCAGCAAGGCCGCCGAGAGCGTGCTGTCGGCCTCCGGAGAGCTCGCCAGCAATGCGTCCGAGCTGGAAGTCCAGGTCGACAAGTTCCTCAAGAATGTCCGCGCGATGTAGGAGAGCGCTTGCGCGGCGGACATGAGCGCACTCTCGCCTCGGTGTCATTCCGGGGCGATGCGCAAGCATCGAACCCGGAATCTCGAGATTCTCAGGTGCGCAATTGCGCACCATAGTTCACGCTTCGCGTGCCCCGGAATGACGGCCGACTTGCCTACAGCGAGCGCGCGATCAGGACCTTCATGATCTCGTTGGTGCCGCCATAGATCTTCTGGATGCGGGAATCGATGAACATCCGCGAGATCGGATATTCCTGCATGTAGCCGTAACCGCCGTGCAGTTGCAGGCATTCGTCGGCGGTCTCGACCTGCTTCTGCGAGCACCACCATTTCGCCATCGACGCCGTCACGGTGTCGAGATCGCCGGCGACCAGACGCTCGACGCACCAATCGACGAACACGCGGGCGATCATCGCCTCGGTCTTGCGTTCGGCGAGCGTGAACGCCGTGTTCTGGAACTCGATCAGCGGCTTGCCGAACGCCGTGCGCTGCTTGGTGTATTCGGCGGTGATCTTCACCGCACGCTCCATCGAAGCGACCGCGCCGATCGCAAGCGACAGCCGCTCCTGCGGCAGTTGCTGCATCAGCTGCACGAAGCCGCTGCCCTCCTCATTGCCGAGCAGGTTTTCCGGCGGCACCGTGACATTGTCGAAGAACAGTTCCGACGTGTCCGAGGCATGCAGGCCGATCTTGTCGAGGTTGCGCCCGCGCCGGTAGCCCTCGACGCCCGCGGTTTCAACCACGATCAATGAGATGCCCTTGGCGCCGGGCGCACCGGTGCGCGCCACCACGATGACGAGGTCGGCGGCCTGGCCGTTGGTGATGAAGGTCTTCTGGCCGTTGATGACGTAGGAATTGCCCTGCTTCTTGGCGGTGGTCTTGATGGCTTGCAGATCGGAGCCGGTGCCGGGCTCGGTCATCGCGATGGCGCCGACCATTTCGCCGGACGCCATCTTCGGCAGCCAGCGCTTCTTCTGCTCCTCCGAGCCGTAATTGACGATGTAATGCGCGACGATCGCGCTGTGCACGGAAACGCCGGTGGTCAGCTCCGGCACCGTGCTCTCGATGTCATCGAGCACGGCCGCGTCGTAAGCGAAGGTTGCGCCGAGGCCGCCATAGGCCTCGGGCACGCTCGGCAGCAGCGCGCCCATCTCGCCGAGCGCACGCCAGGCGGAGCGGTCGACCAGCTTCTGCTCCCGCCATTTTTCGGCGTGCGGCGCCAGATCCTTGGCGAGGAATTTGCGGAACTGGTCACGGAAGGTGTCCAGCTCCTCGGTCATCCATGACGATCGGTAGTGCATCATGCCCTCGCTACGCATTCTCTTTTTGACGCGTTTTCTTGACGCGAACCGGTACCCACTTCGCTTGAAAACGCTATCGTCAAATCAGCAGACCGCCGCCGGCGACGATCACCTGACCACTGATGTAGTTCGATTCCGGAGCGCAGAACAGATAGACCGCGTCCGCCGCCTCCTCCGGCGTACCGCCGCGGCCGAGCGGGATCATGCGGCCCATCGCCTCCAGCATCTGCGGCTGCACCCCGACCTTGATGTCGCGGCCGGCGACGTCGATGGTCTTCTGCTGGGTCTCGATCGGCTGGGTCAGGCGGGTGTTGATCAGGCCGAACGCGACGCAATTGACGTTGACCTTGTAGCGGCCCCACTCCTTGCACATCGTGCGCGTCAGCCCGATCAGCGACGCCTTCGCCGATGAGTAGCTAGCCTGCCCGGCATTGCCGTAGAGGCCTGCGATCGAAGAGATGTTGACGACCTTGCGGAACACCTCGCGCCCGGCCTCGGCCTCCTGCTTCGCCATCACCCGGATCGGTTCCGATGCCGCTCGCAGGATGCGGAACGGGGCGACCAGATGCACGTCGAGCATCGCCTGGAATTGCTCGTCCGACATCTTCTGGATCGTCGAGTCCCAAGTGTAGCCGGCATTGTTGACGATGATGTCGAGGCCGCCGAACTGCTCGATGGCGCTACCTACGAAACGATCGGCAAAGCCTGCTTCCGTCACGCTGCCATTGACCGCGATCGCCTCGCCGCCCATGGCCTTGATCTCGGCGACGACGGCATTGCCCGGCTCGGCATCGAGGTCGTTGACCACGACGCGGGCGCCCTCGCTCGCGAGCTTCAACGCAATCGCGCGCCCGATGCCGCGGCCCGATCCGGAGACGAGCGCGACTTTGCCTTGCAGTTTCGACATGATCTCTCCCTAGAGCGCGATGATCGCTTCGCCGGCGAGCTTGATCTCGCCGTTCTGATCCTTGGTGGTCAGCGCAAGCTTTGCGCGTTTCTCGCCGCCCTGCTCGATCAGCTCGGTCACCGTGCCCTCGCAGGTCAGCGCCGCGCCGAGCTGGGTGATCGCGGCAAAGCGGGTCGAGAACGAGCGGATGCGCGACGGCGCCACCGCGTCCGTCAGCGCCTGGCCGAGATAGCCCATGACCAGCATGCCGTGCGCGAACACGTCGGGGAAACCGGCCGCCTTCGCGAAGTCGATGTCGACATGGATCGGATTGTGATCGCCCGAGGCGCCGCAATACAGCGCGAGGCGATGGCGGGTGATCGGCGGAAACTCCTTGTGGACGATGCGGTCGCCGACTGCGGGTGCGCTGCTCATGATGGCCTCGCATTGCGCACCACGATGGTGCGCGAGACGTCGGCGACGTGGACGCCGTTCTGGTTGGTGACGGGGGTATCGACGACAATCAGGGTCATCGCCCCACCCTTCTTGTCGGTCACGCCAGTGACGCGCGGGTGGAACGTCAGGGTGTCGCCGACCACGACGGGGGCGTGATAGTCGAAGCGCTGCTCGCCATGCAGCACGCGGGCGAGATCGATGCCGAGCGCGGTCAGGAACTCGAACGGCACCGTTGCGTCCATCATCTCGAGGCAGAACAGATAGGTCGGCGGCACCGGTGCCGCTGACCCGTCGCGGTAGACGGGATTGGTCTCGCCGAGCGTGTCGAGGAAGAAGCGCAGGCGCCCCGGCTCGACGCGCGCGGTCACGGGCGTAAAGCTACGCCCGACGGCGGATTGATCGACCATGGCTGCCTCAGGCGCGTTCGTAGAGCGTCACGACGCAGGCGCCGCCGAGGCCGAGATTGTGCTGCAGCCCGAGCCGCGCGCCGTCGACCTGGGTCGCCGCGGCGGTGCCGCGCAGCTGCCGCGTCAGCTCATAGCACTGCGCAAGGCCGGTGGCACCGAGCGGATGCCCCTTCGACAGCAAGCCGCCGGAGGGATTGGTGACGATCCTCCCTCCGTAAGTGTTGTCGCCGTCATCGATGAATTTCGCGGCCTCGCCTTGGGCGCACAGGCCGAGCCCCTCATAGGTGATCAGCTCGTTGTGCGCGAAGCAGTCGTGCAGCTCGACGACGTCGAGATCCCCGGGCCCGATGCCGGCGGCCTCATAGACCTTGCTCGCGGCATCGCGCGCCATGTCGTAACCGACCACCTGCATCATGTCATCAGCACCGAAGGTCGACGGCGTGTCGGTCGTCATCGCCTGCGCCGCGATGCGGACGCTCTTGTTCAGGCCATGCTGGTCGGCGAACTTCTCCGAAACTAGGATCGCGGCAGCACCACCGCAGGTCGGCGGGCACGCCATCAGCCGCGTCATCACGCCGGGCCAGATCACCTGGTCGTTCATCACGTCGGCGGCGGTGACTTCCTTGCGGAACAGCGCCAGCGGATTGTTCTTGGCATGACGGCTCGCCTTGGCGCGCACCTTTGCGAACGCGGAAAGCGGCGTGCCGTACTTCTTCATATGGCTGAGGCCGGCCCCGCCGAAATAGCGCAGCGCCAGCGGCACGCCGGGCGCATCGACCAGCTTGTCGGCGGCGGCGTCGAAATCATCGAACGCGCTCGGACGGTCGGTGAACACGGCCCCGAGCGCGCCGGGCTTCATCTGCTCGAAGCCGAGCGCCATCACGCAATCGGCGGCGCCGGACTCGATCGCCTGCCGCGCCAGGAACAGCGCGGTCGAGCCGGTCGAGCAGTTGTTGTTGACGTTGACGATCGGGATGCCGGTCATGCCGACTGGATAGAGCGCACGCTGCCCGCAGGTGGAGTCGCCATAAACGTAGCCGACATAGGCCTGCTGGACCTTGCCGTAATCAAGCCCGGCGTCGGCGAGCGCGAGCTTGGCGGCCTCGGCGCCCATCACATGGTACGGCGCGTTGGCGCCCGGCTTGACGAACGGGATCATGCCGACCCCGGCAACATAGGTGCGTGACGTCATCGCGTGTCCTCCCGGAAATTACCCACTGGACTATTTCTTACCCATGGGTAATATACGGGCGACCTTCCGGAGTCAATGCGACAACAGCCACGCGATGGACGCCCGCATCCCCTCTTCCAACAATGAGTCACCCTGGCTGCCCTTCGAGAGCCGGCGCCGCGCCCGCGACGAGAAGCGCGAGGCGGTGCTGCGCACGGCCGTCGCCCTGTTCCTCGAACAGGGTTATCACGGCGCCACGCTGAACGAGGTCGCCAAGCGGCTCAACATCACCAAGCCGGCGCTCTACAACTACTTCCGCGGCAAGGACGAGATCCTCTACGAATGCTGGTCGATCGGCAACGAGCTGGTCGACGACTGCATTGCCGAGACCTCGGCCGGCGGCGGCTCGGGGCTCGACAAGCTGCGCAAGCTGATCGTCCGCTATGCCGAGCTGATGACCGCGGACTACGGCAAGAGCCTGGTCCGCTTCGACATCCACGATCTCAGCGAGGACAACCGCAAGATCGTGCAGACCGCCAAGCGGCGGATCGACCGCGCCTTCCGCGACTATATTACCGATGGCGTCAAAGACGGTTCGGTGAAAGCCTGCGACCCGAAGCTCGCGGCGTTTGCGATTGCGGGCTCGCTGAACTGGATCGGACACTGGTTCCAACCCGACGGCGAGTTGACTGGACGCGCCGTCGCCGAGGAATTCGCGATCCGCCTCACCGAAGGCATCGCCGAAACAACAACGCAAGTGACATCAACGCGCAAGACAACAACGCGCAAAGCAGCCGCACCGGCGGCACAGAAGGCGGACAAACCGCCTCGCAAGGGAAACGCATCAAGGGAGGAGACGAGTGAACATCACGCACGGACTGCGGCGGACGCTGCAGGTCAATCCAAACGGGCTCGCAGTCGTCTGCGGTGAGCGGCGGCGCAATTGGCGTGAGGTCGGCGAGCGTGTCGCCCGCCTCGCCTCCGCCATCCGCGCGCTTGGCGCAGACGACGGCGACCGCGTCGCGATCCTGTCGCTGAACTCCGACCGTTACCTCGAACTCTACCTCGCAGTCGGCTGGGCCGGCGCCGTGATCGTGCCGCTCAACATCCGCTGGTCTCCGATCGAGAACGAGGATGCGCTGCGCGATTGCCGCGCAACGATCCTGTTCGTCGACAAGGCGTTTGCGGCAGTCGGCGCAACGCTGGCAAGCGCGATCCCCGGCCTGAAACTGGTCTATGCCGACGAGGGTGAGACGCCCGCCGGCATGGAGAATTACGAGACGCTGATCGCGCGCAGCGAACCCATTCGGGATGCGATGCGCACCCGCGACGATCTCGCCGGCATCTTCTACACCGGCGGCACCACTGGCCGCTCCAAGGGCGTGATGCTGAGCCACGGCAATCTGATGGCCAACGCGCTGAACGCGCTCGGCGAAGGGCTGTGGCCGAGCAGCACGATCTACCTGCACGCGGCGCCGATGTTCCACCTCGCCAACGGCGCGGCGATGTATTCGGTGCTGCTGTCGGGCGGCTCCAATGTCGTGGTCCAGGGCTTCACGCCAGACGGCGTTGCGGCCGCGGTGCAGAAGGAGCGCATCACCGACGTGCTGCTGGTGCCGACCATGATCCAGATGTTCGTCGATCACCCGACGCTCGGCAATTGCGACCTGTCGTCGTTGAAACGGATCGCCTACGGCGCCTCCGTGATCAGCGATGCCGTGCTGATGCGCGCCATGAAGGCGCTGCCGCATGTCGAGTTCACGCAAGCCTACGGCATGACCGAGCTGTCGCCGATCGCGACGCTGCTGCATTGGAAGGAGCATATCGGCGACGGCCGCGCCAAGGGCCGGCATCGCGGCGCCGGCCGTGCCACCTTGGGCGCCGAAGTGAAGATCGTCGACGCCCTGGATCAGGTGGTGCCGCTCGGTACCGTCGGCGAGATCGCGGTGCGCGGCGATATGGTGATGATGGGCTATTGGGAGCGGCCAGAGGAAACCGCACGCGCGGTGATCGACGGCTGGATGCACACCGGCGACGGCGGCTACATGGACGCGGACGGCTTCGTCTACGTCGTCGACCGCGTCAAGGACATGATCATCTCCGGCGGTGAGAACGTCTATTCGGCCGAGGTCGAGAACGCCCTCGCCCAGCACCCGTCCGTGGCGCAATGCGCCGTGATCGGCATCCCGAGCGAGCGCTGGGGCGAGCAGGTCCACGCTGTGGTGGTGATGAAAAGCGGCGCCAGCGCTACGCCGGAAGAGCTGATCGAGCACTGCAAGGCGCTGATCGCCGGCTACAAATGTCCGCGCAGCGTCGACGTCACCGCGACCCCACTGCCGCTCTCCGGCGCCGGCAAGATCCTGAAGCGCGAGCTGCGCAAGCCGTATTGGGAGAACCGGGAGCGGCGGGTGAGCTGAACCGGACTCTCGACCGCAGGACAACGGAGTCTGCGCTGAAATACCCAGACGGACAACAAATCAGGCTCGGCGACACCGTCCGCATGGACGGCGACGCCGAGGGCATTGTGGTCTTTTCAATCGACACAAATGAGTACGCCGCCGACTTTCCAAAGTCAGATTGGGAATATCTGCAGCGCGGCGTCATGATCGAATTCACGAAATACGGGTTGATTTATTTCGACGAGGACAACCCCGAGCTGGCGCTCGTGCGGCGCGGACCTTGACGCTGGCTGCATGGCGCCGCGCGGCAGCGGCCGTTGACATCGCCGCACGCGGCCGATTGGATCGGTTCGAGATTCAATCCAGCGAGTTCCGATGTCCGCACCCGATACCAATGCCGACGGCAAGCCCCGCCGCCTGATGCACCGCCGCTCCGTCGAATGTCTGGGCTATCTCCGTGACGACGGACTGTGGGAGGTCGAGGCGCGGCTGGTCGACACCAAGCCTTATGCACGGCACGACAAGCATCGCGGCCTGCAGCAGCCCGACGATCCCGTGCACGACATCCGCCTGCGGCTCGCGGTCGACGACAGCTTTACGATCCGCGAGACCGGCACCAATATGGCCTCGACGCCCTACCCGTCCTGCCTCGACGTCGAAGGCATCTTGCAGCGGCTGGTCGGCGAACGTATCGGCAAGGGCTGGCGCGAGCTGGTCCGTCGCAAGATCGGCAGACTGGAGACCTGCACCCATCTCGCCGAGCTGCTGGGTCCTGCGGTGACGACCCTGTTCCAGACCGCGACCTCGGGCAAGGACCCGCAGGGCCGCGGCGCGCTCGATCACCAGCGTGACGCCACCGAGCCGCCGTTCTTCGTCGGCGGCTGCTATTCGTGGCGGCTGGACGGACCTGTTGTAGCCGAGACATTCCCGCAATTCGCGAAGCACCCTGCCGAGGTGAAGCAGGGTTCGTGAGCGATACCCCGGCCGCCCCCCGCGTGATACTCTGCAAGAAGCAATCGGGAGGTGGGCGTGGAGAAGTACGGCGCCGGGTCGATCGTCGTCTCCGACTATGACCCCAACTGGCCCGCACTGTTCGCGCAGGAGCGCATGCGGATCGAGAACGCACTCGGCGCGTTCTCTTTGGCCATAGAGCATATCGGCAGCACGGCCGTTCCAGGGCTGCCATCGAAGCCGATCATCGACCTGCTGGTCGGCGTGCCCAGCCTCGAGCAAGCCAGCCAGCGATGCATCAAGCCGCTTGAAGCACTCGGCTATGTCTACATGCCGGACTACGCGTCATGGATCCCCGGCGAGCTGTTCTTCCGCAAGGGGCCTCCGGGTCCGTGGACCCACCATCTGCACATGATGGAGCCGTCGCATCCGCGGTGGGAATCCCGCCTGGTATTTCGCGACTATTTGCGCACGCACCCGGAGGCAGCCCGTGCCTACGCCGACATCAAGCGGGCCCTCGCCGCCGCTTCGAAAGACAACATCGAGGCCTATCGAACCGGCAAGGACGCCTTCGTCCAGGAGACGACAGCCAAGGCCCGTGCATGGCGCGCAGCGGCGGGAGATCGATAGCAAACCCGAGACCTGCAAGCGGATACACCCGCGACCGAAATAGACTGCGCAATTCGCTGTCGTGCCAATCAGCCCTGCATCGCGATGGGTTGATCCGTTCCCGCAGCTCACGTAGTCGTCCGGCATGAACGAACATCCGGCCGGCGCCAAGACGGCAGCCCTTCCAGATACGAAAGCCATCCTGCTCGGGGTCGCGTGCGGTCTCGGCGCGGCGCTTTGCTGGGCGCTCGGCTTCGTGGCGACCCGGCACGGCCTGAAAGTCGGGTTCACACCGGTCGACCTCTTGATGCATCGCTTCCTGTGGTCGGGCATCGCGTTCATCCCGCTCGTCGTACGCGCCGGCCTGAAAGATCTCTGCGGCATCGGATGGAGCCGCGGCATGGCGCTGATGATACTGGGCGGACCGGTGATGTCGCTCATCAGCTATACCGGCTTCATGTTCGTGCCCCTCGGGCACGGCAGCGTGATCCAGCCTTCCTGCGCGACCCTGGGTGGACTGTTTCTCGCAGTCGTCCTGCTGAAGGAATCGATCTCACTCTCTCGCGTCGCCGGCGCCGTCGTCATCGTTGTCGGCCTTGCGGTGATCGGCAGCGAGTCGATCGGCCATATGGGATCGAGCGCCGTGCTGGGCGATCTGATCTTCGTCACGACCGGATTGATGTTTGCAGGCTTCGCCACGCTGGTGCGCTATTGGCGAGTGTCGGCGTTCTCTGTGGCGACGGTCATCAGCGTGCTGTCGCTCTCGCTGTTTCCGCTGTACGCCGCCTCGGGCGGGCTGGCGCGCGATGCGGCCATCGGACTGAACGAGAATGCGCTACAGGCCGTCGCCCAAGGCATCCTGGCCGGGCCCGCAGCAATGTACTTGTTCGCGCTGTCGATCCAGCACCTCGGAGTTGCCCGCGCGGCGGTATTTCCCGCGACCGTGCCGGTGCTGACCTTGCTGTTGGGCTGGCTCCTGATTGGCGAGCCGCCGACCGCGGTGCAGGCGGCCGGATTGGTGACCGTATTGGCCGGATTCTATCTGGCACAACGGCAAAGTTAGGCGGCCTTGCCGTCGTTCTGATTCGATGCCCGCGAGATCACGCCGCTGCGGAATGCTCGGCCACGGCCTGCGGCCGATTGCGGAAGCCGATCGCGATCCGGTTGTAGGTGTTCATCAGTCCGATCGCGATGGTCAGGTCGACCAGTTGCTTCTCGGCGAATACCGCCCGCGCGGCCCGATAGTCTGCGTCCGGGATTGCGGTCTCCGACACGCGGGTGACGGTCTCAGCCCAGGCCAGCGCCGCGCGCTCTTCGTCGTCGAACAGCGCCTCGGCTTCGCGCCAGACCTGCAACAGCGCCAGCTTCTCGACCTTGACGCCCATTTTCTGCAATGAGCGCGTGTGCATGTCGAGGCAATAGGCGCAGCCGTTGATCTGCGAGATGCGCAGATACACGAGCTCGATCAGTGTCGCCGGGAGGCCGCATTGCGTGAGGTAGCCATAGACCCCGCCGAGCGCCTTGATGCCCGCGGGCGCCACCTTGTTGTAATCGATCCGCATGCTCACTGCTTGTGTCCTTACTTTTGTCCTGCCTTGTCGAAGACGGTCAGCGCCTTGTCGTTGCTGTCGACGACGAACACCGCAAGGATCTTCGCCGGCTCGGTCGCGCTGGCGTTGCGGCCGAGCACATGATGCGCACTCGGCGGCTCGAAGAAGCTGTCCCCGGCGCGATAGACATGCGCGGCCTCGCCCTCGAGCTGGCTCTCGATCGCGCCCTGGAGAACGTAGACATAGAGAAACGCCGACTTGGCATGATGGTGCGGCGCCGAGGGCTCGCCCGGCGGGAAATTGACTTCAACCGCGATCAGCGATTTGCCGGGAATGTTGGTGATGACGTGCTCGAACTTCGGCGTCACCGATTGCGCCTGGGCCGGGGTCGCAAGCGCGGCGCAGGCAAGCAGCATCGTCCGTAAGGTCTTCATCTCGTGCCTCCGTTGCTGTCCGATCAATGCGGGCACGCGGGCCTGAAAAGAAGCACCAAGAATGAACCGAATTGGTGTACCACGGGCCATGCTAAACCCGCTTCCCATCGCGCTCGACCGGTCAGCGAAGACGCCGCTCTCCGAGCAGATCCGCAAGGCGATTGCGGCGGCGATCGATAATGGCGTGCTGGTGCCGGGCGCCCGGCTGCCGTCGTGGCTCGACCTCGCCGCGCAGCTCGGCGTCGCGCGCGGCACCGTGCGGGCGGCCTACGACAGACTGTCGGACGCCCAGCACATCGTGTCGTCGAAGGCGAACGGCACCACGGTCGCGAGGCGGCCACGTAAAATTGCCAAGCCCGATGCGCCGGTGGCTCCCGGATCGGCGGTGGAGATGTTCAGGGATCTCAGCGGCCAGGGACACTTCCGAATGGGTGTGCCCGCGCAGGATTCCCTCCCCGCGAAATTGCTGGCGCGCATCCACGCGCGCGCCGTCCGGGCGGAATTGAGCGCGGTGACCCGCACCATCGATCCGCGCGGCGAGATCGAACTGCGGAGGGAGATTGCAGCTCACCTCGCGATCGCCCGCGGGATCGAATGCTCGCCGGCGCAGATCGTCATCACCTCCGGCTTCAGCGGCGGACTTGGCCTCGCGCTGCGCGTGCTCGGCCTCGAAGGCCGCCGCGCATGGATGGAAGACCCGGGGTTTCCATTGACCCGAAAAGGGCTCGAACTTGCCCGGCTGGCGTCGGCGCCGATCCCCGTCGATGCCAGCGGCATCGACGTCGAGCACGGCCTGCGTCACGCCCCCGACGCGGCGCTTGCGGTCGTGACGCCGGGCCAGCAGGCTCCGCTCGGCCCGCCGCTATCGCCGAAGCGTCGGGCACAACTGCTCGACTGGGCCGCACAGAGCGGCGGCTGGATCATTGAGGACGACTATCTCGGCGAGTTGCAGCTCGATGGCCGCGCCGCGCCCGCGCTCGCCTCGCTCGACCAGGCCGGCCGCGTCATCCATCTCGGCTCCTTCAGCAAGACGATCTCTCCGACGCTGCGTCTCGGCTTCCTGGTCGCGCCCGAGTCATTGGCGGCGCAGTTTGCCGATGTCGCGACGTGCCTCGTCCCTGCGCCCGGACCGGCCGTGCAGCTTTCGACTGCGGAGTTCATGCGCGACGGCCACTACATTCGCCATCTCAGGCGGACCAAGCGGGCCTATTGCGACAGTCGGGACGCGCTGACGGCCGCACTGCGTCCCTGGAGCAACGACGTGCGGGTCGCCGGCCTCGCCGTGATGCTGACGCTGCCGGACAAGACCGACGATGTCGAGATCGCGCGACAGGTGCTTGCGCATGGGCTGGCGCCCGCCCCGCTCTCGCCCTGGTATATCTCACCAAAGTGCGCACAGTCCGGTCTGCTGCTCGGCATTGCGACGGTGCCCGGTCGCGGCGTTGCGGCCGCCTGCAAGCGTCTGTTCGAGGCGATCCGCGCCCAAGATCGCACCGAAGGCGCGCCAGTGGCGCACCGCGTCAGGAAATCCGCAGCCCGGTAAGCGCAAGGCTCAACGCCTTGAGCCGCTTGCGCGCCTCGGCATCATAGGCCTGCGCATGGGCGCGCGCCTCGCGCTTGCCGTCAAAGAACAGCCCGCTCTTATCAGCGACATCATCGTCCTGGACCAGACGCAGGATGGCATCGCCGCCCTGCTCGACGGTCGAGATCGGCGTCGCGCCACTGGCACGCACCATCGTGGTGTTCATGTAGGTCGCCGGGTGCAGCGAGTTGACGGTCACGCCGGAGCCTTGCAGCTCCTCGGCAAGGTCTATCGTAAACATGATTTGCGACAGCTTGCTCTGCGCATAGGCACGCGCGCCGCTGTAGTTCTTGGTGATCATCACGTCGCCGAAATCGATCGGGTGCTGGCCGAGCGAAGCGACATTGACGATGCGCGCCGGCGCACTGGCCTTGAGCCGCGGCAGCAACAGATGCGCGAGCAGGAAGCCGGCGAGATAATTCACCGCGAAGCGCAGCTCATGGCCGTCCTTGCTGGTCTGCCGCGCCGGCCCCTCGTTCTGCGAGCCGATGCCGGCATTGCAGACGAGCACATCGAGGCGCTCCTGGTCGTCGAGCACCAGCTGGGCGAACTCGCGGACATCGGCGAGCGAGGACAGGTCGGCCTGATAGAACATCGGCTCGCGGCCGGAGACCCGCTTGATCTCGTCGGCGAGGACCTGCGCCCGCTTGGTGTCGCGGCCATGGATCAGGACCCGGGCGCCGGCAGCGGCCAGCTTCATCGCGACGTAGCGGCCGACGCCGTCGGTGGAACCGGTGATCAGCACCGTCTTGCCTGCCATGTTCATCGAAATTGCCTTTCGATCGTTTGCCCAGCGCTGCCAGCAAAGATAAATGCCCGCTGCGGACTTTGCCATGGCATGCCGCGGCGCCATCAGCCCCAAAACGGCGCCGAAACGGCCCACCCGCGACGTTCCGCCATGACCTTCGGGCGTACAATCTGTCGCGCGGCCTGCGGTCGCGCGGCGCCGCGCCGCGCGTCAACGTGAATGCCTTCTGATATCGTCGCGACGAACGACACGGCAGGGATCGGCAAAGGGACCGGAATGTCCTCGACCATTCCAGGCAGGTACTCGCGGAAGGCTCCCTCGCTGGAGCCGTTCGGCATGCTCCTGTCATTCGCGGTGCTGACCGCGCTGCCGATCATCCTGACCGTTCGCCTGGTTGAGCCCGCACTCGTGCTGCCCGCGCTCAGCCTGGTGTTATTCGCAGAGGCAGCCATTGCCGCGCTTGCAGCGCGCATGATCCACATGCGTGCAAGCGTGGCGAACCTGACGCTGTGGGATTTTGCCGGAGCCTTCACCTTCATGGGATGTGCGGCGGCGATCCTCGGCGAGCCGGATCAGGCGGCGCTGTTCTTCGAGGAAGAAGCAGCACTGCGTCCGGCGTCACGACCGTAATCCCAGGCCGGGCCCCTCTGGCAGCCACAAGCTGCGATGTCGGACTGGAACTCAGTTGGAGTGGCCCTGCCTCGACCCGCGACGTGACAACGTCGTGACGGATTTGCCGTCGGCATGACGGCAAATCCTGCTTCGTCGAACGGGTCCACTCCCCGACCTCAAGGGGAACATGATCCATGTCCGAACTGTTTTCACTCGACGCCCTCAGCGCCTTGCTGCAAGTCGTCGTCATCGACCTCGTGCTGGCCGGCGACAACGCGGTCGTGATCGGCCTTGCCGCGGCGGGCCTGCCGGCGCAGCAGCGCGGCAAGGCGATCCTGGTCGGGATCGGTGCCGCGACGCTGCTGCGCATCCTGTTCGCGCTGCTCACCACGCAACTGATGCAGATCGTCGGCCTGCTGCTGGCCGGCGGCATCCTGCTGCTGTGGGTGTGCTGGAAGATGTGGCGCGAGCTGCGCGTCTCCGCGCACGAGACCACGGCCGTGGATGGCACCGGCGGCGCGGAGGTGCCGCGCAAGACGCTGTGGCAGGCCACGACGCAGATCATCGTTGCCGACGTCTCGATGTCGCTCGACAATGTGCTGGCGGTCGCGGGCGCGGCGCGCGAGCAGCCGATCGTGCTGGTGTTCGGGCTGGCGCTCTCGATTGCGATGATGGGCGCGGCCGCCACCTTCATCGCGCGATTGCTGCAAAGCCACCGCTGGATCGCCTATGTCGGCCTTGCCGTGATCCTCTATGTCGCGATCGACATGACCGTTCGCGGCGCGCATGAGATTGCGAAGGTCGCGCCGGCCTGACCTTAGCCAACGTCCTTTTCCGTCATTGCGAGCGAAGCGAAGCAATCCATCTCGACACTTGCGGAGACATGGATTGCTTCGTCGCTATCGCTCCTCGCAATGACGGACAGCGTCAGCCCAATGCACCTCAGTGAATTTCCGACGAACGCTTCAGGGCTTCCTTCAGCTTCTCGAGCGAGAAGTCCTTGGAGCGCGCGATGTCCAGGATCGGGGTCTCGCGGCGGCCGCAAAGCTCGGCGGCCTCGGGCAGCTTGGCCGCGATGTCGTAGGGGATCACGATCGCGCCGTGGCTGTCGGCGTGGATCAGATCGTCGGAACGCACCGTCATGCCGGCGACGCGGACCTCGCCGCCAAAGCTTTCGGCGTGCACCCAGGCGTGCGACGGGCCGATCGAGCCGGCCAGCGCCTGGAAGCCCGGCGCCCCATTGCGGGATATCGCGGATCGAGCCGTCGGTGATGACGCCGAGGCAGCCGAGCGCCTTGTGCACGGCGCTCTGCACCTCGCCCCAGAACGCGCCGTAGCCGACGTCGGGACCGTCGATGTCCTGGATGACAGAGATGCGCGGACCGAAGCCGGTGCCGACATATTCGTAATATTCGATGCGGCGCTTCGACTGCTCCTCGGCCGAGAGGCCGGATTTCAGCACCGAGCGGATCGCGACCGTGCGCGCATAGCCGACGATCGGCGGCAGGCTCGGAAATGGGCAGACCAACGGCTTCACGGTGTAGCCGATCAGACGGCGCTCCGGCGCCACGATCTCCATCGCGTTGCAGATCGTCGGCGTGTCATAGCGCGCCAACGCTTCAAGGACGGAAGCAGGAAGCGGGGCGGAAGCGGATGTCGTCACGGCGTTTCTCTCCTGATTTTTGGCGTCAGATCATGATGCGTTTCCACGGAAACGTATCATGATCTCATTTCTTTGTTCGAGCATGATCTCCGTGCAAACGCTACGCGTTTGTCGCGAGGAAAAACCGGTGTCCACTTTTCCGGATCATGCTCGAGCGGGCCGTCTCAGCCTATAGCCGAGATCGCAGGCGAACCCAACCGAGCCACGCTCATGGCTGATATTTGGGAGAGTAGACTCACACCGCTCCATCACCGTCACCCGAGGTGGCCGCTTCTTCAGCGGCCCTCGAAGGGCGACGGCCCTGCCGGTGGCCGTACATCCTTCGAGGCTCGCAAGGGCTCGCACCTCAGGATGACGGGTTAGGCTGAGAGATCAGTGCAGATGCGCCGGACGATCGTCGTGGTCCGTGTCCGTGACCGGCGCCGTGTAAGGAGCCGCAGCGGCCGGCGGTGGCGCGCTTGTGTCTTGCGTCTTCGCGGCGAGACTGCGTTCCTCGTCGCGATAGGACTTCCAGCCCCACGGCAGGCTGATCAGATACAGCACCGAGCCCGCCGACAGGATGTGCCAGGGATAGCCGATCAACAGCGCGACGAAGAACACCACGGCGACGAACACCGGCAGCACCATCTCCGGCGGCACGCGCATCTTCACGGTCTTGCCGGAGAACACCGGCAGCCGCGACACCATCAGGAAGGCGATCAACAGCGTGTAAAACGCGGTCAAGGTCGCCGGCGGCGCCGGCACGCCGAGGAAGGCGAGATAGATCGGCAGCAGCACGGTGATCGCGCCGGCCGGCGCCGGCACGCCGGTGAAATAATTGGCGGCGAAGGCCGGCTTGTTCGGGTCGTCGATCGAGGCGTTGAAGCGCGCCAGGCGCAGGCCGCCGGAGATCGCGAACACCATCGCGGCGATCCAGCCGCCATTGTTCAACTCATGCAGCTGCCAGAAATACAGGATCAGGCCCGGCGCGACGCCGAAATTGACGAAGTCGGCGAGGCTGTCGAGCTCGGCGCCGAATTTCGACTGGCCCTTGATCATGCGGGCGACGCGGCCGTCGATGCCGTCGAGGATCGCGGCGAACACGATGGCGGCGACCGCAAGCTCCATCCGCCCTTCCGTCGACAGCCGGATCGCGGTGAGGCCGGCGCAGATCGCCAGCAGCGTGATCATGTTCGGCACGAGCATCCGCACCGGGATCGGGCGGAACCGGCGGCGGCGAAACTCGGAGGAATTGGGATCGGATGGCATCATGGCCTCCGAATATAGCAAGCATGGCCCGGCTCCGCCATCGCGGCGGGAACCGGCTGATCAACCGGCCGAAACAGCGTTAATCAGCCCGGTAGGTCCGGCCGGGATCGGCGCCGCGGAAATCCGCCAGGATCGTCTCGCCAGCGACCGCGGTCTGGCCCTCGGAGACCAGCGCCTTGGTGCCCTCGGGCAGGTAGACGTCGAGCCGCGAGCCGAAACGGATCAGGCCGAAACGCTCGCCGGCGCCGATCGACTGCCCTTCCTTGACGAAGCAGACGATGCGGCGCGCCACGAGGCCCGCGATCTGGACCACGCCGATGCGCCCGTTCGAGCTCGAGATGACCAGCGAATTACGCTCATTGTCCTCGCTCGCCTTGTCGAGCTCGGCGTTGATGAAGGCGCCGGGGCGATAGGCGATGCGGTCGATGCGGCCGGCCACCGGGCTGCGGTTCACGTGGCAGTTGAACACGCTCATGAACACCGAGACCCGCGGCAGCGGCTTGTCACCGAGGCCGAGCTCGGCCGGCGGCAGCGCCTGCACCACCATGGAGACGCGGCCATCGGCCGGCGATACCACGATGCCGTCACGCAACGGCGTCACCCGCACCGGATCGCGGAAGAACAGCGCGCACCAGACCGTGAGCAGCGTCCCGATCCACCCCAGCGGGGTCCAGATCCAGAACAGGATCAGGCTCGCCAGAGCGAAGCCACCGATGAACGGATAGCCCTCCGGATGGATCGGCGGGATCTGCGCGCGGATGGAATGGGCGATCGACATCAGAACTCGCTGTGGTACCCCACCCCTGCGGCGGGAGAAGCCCTAAATCGACTATTCCGCGGCGGTCGGCAAGGGTTTCTCGCCCGCGTCAGGGGTGGAATCCTCTGAGGATTCAGTGACCACCGGCGGCAGGCGATTCGGCGTGGTGCCGTCGTCATCGACCTGGGCGAGGCGTTCGCGGGCCTCCTCGGCCTCGCGCTGCCGGTTCCACATGCTGGCATAGAGGCCGTCGGCGGCCAAAAGCCGGGCGTGGGTGCCGCGCTCGGCGATCCGGCCCTGGTCCAGCACGATGATCTCGTCGGCGC
>NZ_JACMYO010000125.1 GCF_020889685.1 Bradyrhizobium oropedii | reverse complement strand
GCCTCCGCGGCGCGGCCCTGCCAATAGCCGGCACGCGCGAGCGCGGTCGGGTTGGCGCTGCCGACGCCGATCCGCGCGAAATGCTGGGAGGCAAGGGCGGGATCGTTGAGAAAGCGCAGCGCGATCCAGCCCGAGGTGAATTCCTGCTCGGTCTTGTAGATGTCGCGAGCGGGCAGCGCAGCGTCGCGCGCGATCAGATAGGCGGTGCGGAACTCGTTGACGTCGATCATCTTGCGCGCCAGCAGCCGGCGCTCGACCCACCATTCGTCGACGTTGAAGAGACGCGAAGCGTCCTTGGGCGCGCTCAGCATCAGCCGCGCGGCTTCAGCGAATTTCTCCTCGCGGCGGAGCAGCTGGATCCTGGCGAACAAATAGCCGGTGTCGCCGGAGAGTTCGCTCGGCACCGCCTCGAGCAGCGCGCGCAGGTTCGAGCCCTTGCGGTTGGCCGCGATGCGCGCTTTCGCCAGTGCCACATAGCCGGAGCCGAGACGCTTGGCCGCGCGGATGCCGGCCGCCTCGTTGTCGGTGCCGTAGAGCATGGTGTCCATGCGCGCCTTGTGGTCGCCGGCGGTCAGGAACGAGCCGAACAGATCGAGCGCGGTGGTTTCGGTGTCCTCGCTCATCGGATCGTTGCGCCAGGCCTCGCGCACCAGCCGCTCGGCATTGCCGCGGTCGCCGCGTCCGATCATCACCTTGGCGAGCGCGAGCCGGCCCTTGGCCGACACCGGCGATTCATTCTGGAACCAGGCCCAGACCGCGGAGTCGTCGCGATGGTCGTCCCATAGCGAGGCCTCGATGCGGCGGCGCAGGAAGATCTGCGACGGCCAGCTCGGATTGGCGTCGAGGAAGGCGCGGTAGCGCTCGACCGATGCACCATTGTCCTCGCTGCGCAGGATCAGCCATTCGGCAAGCTTGCGGGCGACCGGATCGGAGATCGAGGCCTCGGCCTCGGTGGCATCCGATGGCTTGCGCTTGCGCAGCAGCTCGACGACGCTTGCGAGCGCTTCCTTGTCCGACTGCGACGTCGACGATGTCGCGGCCACGGCCGCAGGCAGCACCGGCTTGCGCACGGCGGGTGCGGCATGCTGCCGGGTCGCCGGAACCAGCGCAGGGGCGGGCACCGATCTGCTCGAGACCGTTCCCGTTGCAGCCGGAGAGGCAGGCCTGGACGCAGTGGTCTTGGACGCGCTGGTCTTTGACGAGTTGGTCTTTGACGTGGTGCTCTTGGATTCGGTGGCTTTCGGAGCCGCTGCCTTGTGAGCTTCGGTCTTGGCAGCAGCAGCCTTGGCGCCGTCAGTCTTGCCAGTGCTGTGCTTGGTTTCGCCGCTCTTGGCTTCGCTGTTCTTGGTCGTGGCTGGCTTGGTAGCTGCCGGCTTCGAAGCAGAGGTCTTGGAAGCTGCAGTCTTGGAAGCCGCAGTCTTCGGCGCGGCAGGCTTCGCGGCACTGGATTTGGAAGCCGTGTCCTGGGTCGCCGGCTTGGCGGCCGGAACATCCTCGGCGGCCCATGCATCGGCCGTGATGGCGGCAAGGCCGACAACGAGCGCGAGGCTCGTCGCCAGCGCCGTCGATCGCAATGTGCCTGCGCGGGAGGAACGGATCACAGAAGTCCTCTGCGGCCCCGAATCATCTGGTCGTTTGGGCCATGGGTTCTTATTTGATTGAAAACGTAGACAAAATACTAAGAAGTCGGCCGGTGCGGCTGTTTGCGCCAGCACAACGGCAAAATCGCGGCTGGAAGCGGTTTCGCACGCCGCAGATTACCGTTGGGAATAGGTACGGTACGGCCCTTTCGCCTGTCGGTCAGACCCGATATGAATTGCCTTTCATGGCGTTTCGCATCAACCGGGTGCCGGTTGCACGGACGTGAAGCACGACCACAACAAGGGTCCGTCGACCTAGCCTTTAGCCTGAAGCGTTTGGAGGAAGTCCATGGCAGCCAAGACAAAATTCCGGGGATCATTCACTGCCTTGGTGACGCCCTTCAAAAACGGCTCGGTGGATGAGGCGGCGTTCCGCGGCCTCGTGAACTGGCAGATCGCCGAGGGCACGCACGGCCTGGTGCCGGTCGGCACGACGGGTGAGAGCCCGACGCTCAGCCACGACGAGCACAAGCGGGTGGTCGAGTGGTGCATCGAGGAGGCCAAGGGCCGGGTGCCGGTGATCGCCGGCGCCGGCTCGAATTCGACCAAGGAGGCGATCGAGCTCGCCGAGCACGCGGAGAAGGCAGGGGCCAATGCCGTGCTGGTCGTGACGCCGTACTACAACAAGCCGACCCAGGAAGGCATGTATCAGCACTTCAAGGCGATCAACGATGCGATCGGCATTCCGATCATCATCTACAACATCCCGCCGCGCTCGGTGATCGACATGTCGGTCGACACCATGAAGCGGCTGTTCGAGCTGAAGAACATCGCCGGCGTCAAGGATGCGACCGCGAGCATGGTGCGGGTCTCGCAGCAGCGCGCCGCGATGGGCGAGGACTTCAACCAGCTCTCCGGCGAGGACGCGACCATCATCGGCTACATGGCGCATGGCGGCCATGGCTGCATCTCGGTGACCTCGAACGTGGCGCCGCGGCTGTGCTCGGAATTCCAGACCGCCTGGCAGAAGGGTGACGTCAGCACTGCGCTGAAGATCCACGACAAGCTGATGCCGCTGCACACCAACCTGTTCATCGAGAGCAATCCGGCACCGGTGAAGTACGCGATGTCGCTGCTCGGCAAGCTGGACGAGAAGCTGCGTCTGCCGATGGTGCCGGTCGCTGAATCCACGCGCCAGGCCGTCCGCAGCGCCATGGTGCATGCCGGCCTGATCAACTGAGCCGGACCGGTCTCGCCGTGAACAATGCCGTGCGCAATGTCGAACAGAAGGGGATGGGCATGCTGAAGGAATTCCGCGAATTTGCCATGAAGGGCAATGTCGTCGACCTCGCCGTCGGCGTCATCATCGGTGCGGCCTTCGGCGCGATCGTCACCTCGCTGGTTGGCGACATCATCATGCCGATCATCGGCGCGATCACGGGCGGTCTCGACTTCTCCAATTATTTCAGCCCGCTCTCTGCGAAGGTGACGGCAAGCAACCTGGCCGACGCCAAGAAGCAGGGCGCGGTGCTGGCCTGGGGTAACTTCCTGACGCTGACACTCAACTTCCTGATCATCGCCTTCGTTCTGTTCCTGGTCATTCGTGCCATAAACCAGTTCAAGCGCAAGGATGAGGCCAAGCCCGCCGAGCCGCCGAAGCCGTCTGACGAAGTCGTGCTGCTGACGGAAATCCGCGACCTCCTCAAGAAGAGCTAAAGTGGCCGAAAAGAACGAACGCCCGATCAAGGTTGTCGCCGAAAACCGAAAGGCCCGCTTCAACTACGCAATCGAGGACACGATCGAGGCCGGCATTTCGCTGACCGGCACCGAGGTGAAATCAATCCGCAGCGGCAAGAGCACGATCGCGGAATCCTATGCGGATTCCAAGGACGGCGAGATATGGCTGATCAACGCCAATATCCCCGAATATCTGCAGGCCAACCGCTTCAACCATGAGCCGAAACGGCCGCGGAAGCTGCTGCTGCATCGCAAGCAGATCAACAAGCTGCTCGGCGCCGTCGACCGCGAGGGCATGACGCTCATTCCGCTGAAGCTGTACTTCAACGAGCGCGGCCGTGCCAAGCTGCTGCTCGCAGTCGCCAAGGGCAAGAAGCTGCACGACAAGCGCGAGACCGAGAAGAAGCGGGACTGGAGTCGGGAGAAGGGCCGCCTGATGCGGTCGCGGGGATAGCCTGTTCGAGCCGCCGTCACCGCGCTGACGGTCGATGGAGATGGTCCGATGACCCAAAGCAGCCTCACCGAAGTCGACTGGAGCAAGATCCCGGCGCCCAAGGACGATGGTGGCGCGGCGCATCTGACCGGCATGACGATCCCGCCGGTCAGGCTGCGCGCCACCGACGACACCTCGGTGGCGCTGTCGGCGCTGGAGGGGCGCACCGTGGTGTTCGCCTATCCGCGAACCGGCGAACCCGGTAAGATCGGGCTGGTCGACGATTGGGACATGATCCCGGGCGCCCGCGGCTGTACGCCGCAGACCTGCGCATTCCGCGATCTGTTCGCCGAGCTGAAGGCCGCCGGTGCTGCCCAGGTGTTCGGGCTGTCGACGCAAAGCAATGACTACCAAACCGAGATGGCGTCGCGGCTGCATCTGCCGTTCCCGGTGCTGTCCGATGAAGCGCTGGAACTGACGCACACGCTGAGATTGCCGACGATGTCGGTGGCGGGCCTGACGCTGATCAAGCGGCTTGCGCTCATCATCGACGATGCGCGCATCACGCACGTTTTCTATCCGGTGTTTCCGCCCGACCGGAACGCCGGCGATGTGCTGGAATGGCTGAAGCACAATCCGCGGAGGGACTAGCTGGAGCAATATGAATTTATGGCGCCGTCGCAGGGGCCGCTGCCAGAAATATCGAAAACAACCCCATGCAAAGTAGCCGGCGGCGGCCGGCGTACGACCAGGCAACTTGACACGTCGGGCAACTCAGGGATATTTTCTATTATTCCGAAATGACCGACTTCTCCGTGCTGCACGAGCTGCGCCGTACTTCGAACAAGATCGTGCTGGTCGCTTTCGATCTGCTCTATCTAAACGGCCGCGATCTCCGGAAGTTGCCGCGGAAGGAGCGCAGGGCCGTACTGAAGAAGCTCATCGCCGGCACCGCCATCCAGTTCAGCGAGAGAGCGCCTAGGTCGAGCGTTCTTTGAACGCTTCTGGCGAGCCACTGTTGTCAATTGGGGATTGGAGGACGTTTCATTAGTGCTCGACCAAATGCGCCGATCATTGCTGCCGCGTCATGATCTCCACGATCATCGAGAATGCGATGAAGCGTCCTCGCACTTTCTTGGAATACGGGCAAAAGCGATGGGTCACGTTCGCACAAGACACCTGCGATACATAGTGCAAGGGCCTCCACACCCATCTTCGCTTGAGCTAACGGATCTGCTGCCATCTTTTCTTGCCTCCACAGTTTCGTAATCGTACACTGCGCGATTCCTGGGCTCAGTTTGTGTGACGACGCTCGCTCCTGGAGGCGATCAGGCCCGTCAATTCCTCGACAAGACGCCGCCTGATGAAGTTGCGTTCGGCGTCAGTCAGTTGAGTGTCCAACAGCCTTCGGTATCGCCGGACATTTGCTTCGCGAGTCCACCGAGCTTCCGCGCGGGATACTTTCAACGGCCGATGCCGCCTCGTCGCAGCATGCCGTTCGGAATCGCAAACAGCGCATGCCGGCTGCGGACCTCGGCAGCGTCACGGTGAGGACGCCGTTCTTGAAGTGGGCCTTCGCCTTATCTTCCTCGACGCCATCAAGCGGAATCTGGCGCTCGAAAGAGCCGTAGTATCGCTCGCTGACGAACTTGGAATCGTCGCTGCGTTCGGCTTTCCTTTCACCCCGGATTGAAAGGATGCCATTGGCGATTTCAACCTGGACATCCTTTTCGCTGAGACCTGGAAGCTCGGCGGAAACCGTAACCTCCTTATCGGTCTCATTCAGTTCCAGGCGCGGCCAGCTAAACTGGCCCTCCATCAACGGAGTGTTGATGCGACCAAATGAGCCGAAGCCGCGGAAGGCGTCATCGAACAGACGGTTCATCTCGCGGTGAAGCGTGAGAAACGGATCGAACGCCTCTCGTCCGGTTGAGAGTTTTTGCCCTTTGGTCCAGGGAACGATATCCCGAATACCCATGATATCCTCCTTGACTTGACATGCAGCTGGTCAGCGCACGGACGGTTGCTGTCCATGCCTGCTTTGGCCCAATAAGAAGCGGGCTCAGGCCGCCTTCTGCGTGATTTGTCCGGCAGGAGCGCCACTTCCGATGGTGATGCGCCGAGGCCTCATGGCCTCGGGGATTTCGCGCACGAGCTCGATCCGCAGCAGACCGTTGTCGACTATCGCCGACTTGATTTGCACGTAGTCGGCAAGGTTGAACTGTCGCTTGAACGGACGCGCCGAGATACCCTGATAGAGGTATTCGTGCTGGTCCTTGTCGCCCTTGCGACCTTCCACGGTCAGTGCGTTCTGCTCAGCCGTCACCGAAATCTCGTCCTGGTTGAAGCCGGCCAGTGCCACCGAGATCTGGTAACGGTCCTCTCCGAGCCGCTCGATATTGTAGGGCGGGTAATTGTCTTCGGACCGATGCTGGGTTTCGTCGAGAAGATCGAAGAGGCGGTCGAATCCAATGCTCGAACGCCAGAGCGGAGTGAAATCGTATGTCCTCATAGCCAAGTCCTCTAGAGAGCAAGATGGATACGAAGGAGCGCAAGACGTTCGGTGCAAGACACCTGTCCGGCGCCCTGTTTGCTTAGCCGAGCCCAACCTGGCGCTCGGCACCGCCCGCAAGCGGCAAAAATCCAATTAGAAAAACGGCGGTCAGTTTCAAGAGCGTTCGCAAAAAAAAATCCCTTGGGAATTTGGTCAGGTCATTTCGCGGCTGTCCCGGGGGCAGCTTCACCTGTTCCAGTGGTCATCCAACCTGGCTCGTCCTATCCAGGCCCTGTTCAGGCACTGCGTTGTCCAGCCCAGCTGCGGCGTTCCCTGCAGTCGCGCTTGAGCTTCCTGGTAGGGGCCGACGTAGCGAAGCTGGGTCGGTATTTTGGGATAGATGCGTCGTATCCGCGCAACGGCACGCTCTGCAGCCTTCCTGTCGCGTTCGCTAAAGGCAAATCCGAAGCCGGTGCGCAATCGGTCCGGCAGCAGCTCGGCACTCAGGGTCTGATACCAGCGCGGCGGCCGCAACCATGGCCGTTCACCGGCGAAGATCTGTCGGGCCACCACACGCGCGGCGGTGCTGACGGACAATGTATCCGATTGCATCATCGCCGCGGTGTAGGCCGCGAATAAATCCCAATCCGCCGGCAAGTCGCTCGACGTCAGCCCGAACAATGCCGCAAACAGCCGGCTTTCGGCCCAATAGCGCTCGCGCTCTTCGACCGAGAACGGAGGCAGGATCAGGTCGTGGACGGCCAGGGCGGTGTCGACGAGGGTCGCGTGAACCCAGCGCAACGCTGAGACCTCATTGGCGCGGTAGGGCGAGCCGCTCTCGAACGGTCCGATGGCGTCGGGCAGGCGCCCAACGATCATGGTATGGCGGCGATGCAGGTGCCGGGCGGCGGTAAGGGCCGCATCGAGCGAGCCGAACACCATCGTAAACACGACGTCAAAGGTTCGATGGAAGCGACCTATCGGATCCGCGAAGGTGCGCGAGTGCTCGGCCACGGCGGCGGCGACCCAGGGATGCGCCAGCTGAAGCAGCAAGGCTCGACCGGCGCCCAAAAAGGTGATGGCTTCTCGGTCGATCCGCCAGGTCATCGAGCCTGGACCAAAAATGCCCTCGACCGGACCGGCGGCCCGAGCCCGGACGAAATCAAGAGCAAGCTCCAGATCACTTTCGGAGACCAAATGCGCACCTTCCGAAGCAGACGGGGGTATTCCACCGGTCATTCAGCAAGCCAAAGTGCTCTCGAAATTGTCGCATGATCGCTAACCGAGCGGAATACGGCAGCCTGACATTTGGTCGTACACCATGCGGGTAAGGCTGGCGGGTGCAGCGGCTGCTGCGGCGCAGTTTGCTGAAGAAACTGCCCCGCTGCCGCCGCCTTTCATGCTCCCGCTCGAGAGCGTATTGTTGCGATCGAGCGGGCTCACTCTGCAGTGCTGTGGTTCAGAGCGCGGAAGAGCGGACGTTTGTCGTCGGCCGCTACAATGCCAAGTTTGGCGCCGGCGAATTCGACACGGTCACTGTTCCCGGCCTTGAAGAGGTGTCCTTGCGGGAGCCGCGGAAAGGGCGCTAGCCCAGCTCCTTGCGGACGGTCGCGAACACCTTGCGGAACATGTCGGTCGTCAACACGCCCGTGTTCGTGTTGTAGCGCGAGCAGTGGTAGCTGTCGTAGAGCTTGAATTTACCCGCACTATGCACTGCACCATGCACAAAAGGTGCTGCGGCCAATCGAATTTCCAACGCCCTCAAGGTCGATTCGTGGGCGATTCGCCCGAGCAGCACGATCGCGCGCAGCTTCGGCATCGTGGCGATGGTGGCGCGGAGGAATTGCCGGCAGGTGTTGATCTCGGCCGGCAGCGGCTTGTTCTGCGGCGGCACGCAGCGCACCGCATTGCTGATCCGGCAGTCGACCAGCTTCAGGCCATCGTCCGGCCGCGCCTGGTAGACGCCGCTGGCGAAGCCATATTCGAGCAAGGTCGCGTAGAGCAGATCACCGGCGTAGTCGCCGGTGAAGGGACGGCCGGTGCGGTTGGCGCCCTGCATGCCCGGCGCGAGCCCGACGATCAGCAGCCGCGCATTCGGATCGCCGAACGATTCCACGGGGGAGTTGAACCAGTCCGGCTTTTTCGCGCGGGCTTCCGAGCGGAAGTCGGCCAACCTTGGACAGAGCTGACAGTTGCTGTCGGGGCGCGTGGGTGCGGCGACGAGATTACTCGTCGAATTCGTCATCGGCTCCCCGGGGGGCCATGGTGGTCGCGCGCTGCAGGAATTGCGGGGAGTGGTGACGCGGTTCGCGGGGTTCGCGCGGGGCCGGACGTTCGGACGGATCTCGGCCGAGCTTGGATTGCAGCTCGACGAGGTCGGTGAAGACGTCGGCCTGGCGGCGCAACTCGTCGGCGATCATCGGCGGCTGGCTGGCAATGGTGGAGATCACGGTGACGCGAACGCCGCGGCGCTGCACGGCCTCGACCAGCGAGCGGAAGTCGCCATCGCCGGAAAACAGAATCATCTGGTCGATGTGCTCGGCGAGTTCCATGGCATCGACCGCGAGCTCGATGTCCATGTTGCCCTTCACCTTGCGGCGGCCGCTGGCGTCGATGAATTCCTTGGTCGCCTTGGTGACGACGGTGTAGCCGTTGTAGTCGAGCCAGTCGATCAGCGGACGGATCGACGAATACTCCTGATCCTCGATGATCGCCGTGTAGTAGAACGCGCGAAGCAGCGTGCCGCGACTCTGGAATTCCTTCAGGAGGCGCTTGTAGTCGATGTCGAAGCCGAGCGTCTTTGCGGTTGCATAAAGATTGGCTCCGTCGATGAAGAGCGCGATCTTGTTGGAAACAGGTGACGACATCAAAGTGTTCTCGCGTGGTTGTTAGTGTTCTTAGCGCGGCGGCAAACGACCGCGCGCAATTTCCGGCGTTGCTGCCTAAAGTTCAGTGAATCTTTCCCCACGACAGTCACCACCGGAATTATGGTGAGGCGAGGGCAAAAAGCCTAGACCTTCGACATTGCAATGAAGAGATTTACTTGTCTGGGACAGCAACCTGGCCATGTCGTCAGACGCTCCGGCCCTTCTGGCCCCGGCAGACCGGGTTATCAGAGCCTGTTCGGAAGGCAAATCACAAATTTTACCTTGCGAAACCGGGGCTAGCCCTATAACTAACCCTCATAACCTACATGTTCGGTCCCTTTTACCACGGAGCGCCTCGAGATGGCTCGCGTCACCGTCGAAGATTGCATTGATAAGGTCGACAATCGCTTCGACCTCGTCCTGTTGGCCGCGCACCGCGCCCGGATGATCTCCTCGGGATCGCAACTCACGGTTGATCGCGACAACGACAAGAATCCGGTCGTCTCGCTGCGCGAGATTGCCGATTCGACGATCTCGCCGGAAGACCTGAAAGAGGAACTCGTGCACTCCCTGCAGAAGTTCGTCGAGGTCGACGAGCCCGAGCCCGACACCGTGCCGCTGATCGGTTCCGCTGGTGCCAGCGTTGATGCCGACGACACCGAGGTTGCGGTCGAGCGGATGACCGAGGAAGAGCTGCTGAAGGGCCTCGAAGGCCTGGCGCCCCCGGAAGAGCAGCCCGAGGAAGACGAGTAAACTCGTCGTTCAGCCCTCCATTTTCGAATAGATTTGCCAAAGGCCCGGACATCGCTCCGGGCCTTTGCTTTTGTTGACAATTTTGCTGTTACGGTGCGTCCTATGCGGGCGCGGGAAATTGAATGGTTCCAGGGCCCGCGCGGGGTGCAGCTTCATTCGAAAGCGCACTAGATTGAGGTAGGTGGGACGTTCCAGTCCCGCGCGAGAGGCAACGAGTTCATGGCGTATCGACGCCGCAGTTCCATCCAGATGCAGGCTGCAACCGAAACGGTCGCGGTGGCGCCGGCCTCGTCCGCGGCAGGGAGGCCGGCCAAGCCGCGGGCGCGCATGATGCGACAATATGACTTAGTCGAGCGCGTCCGTTCCTATAACCCCGACACCAACGAGGACCTGCTCAACCGCGCCTACGTCTACGCCATGAAGGCGCACGGCACGCAGACGCGTGCTTCCGGCGATCCCTATTTCTCGCATCCGCTCGAGGTCGCCGCGATCCTCACCAACCTCAAGCTCGACGATGCCACGATCGTGGCGGCGTTGCTGCACGATACGATCGAGGACACCGAGGCGACGCGGGCCGAGATCGACAATGTGTTCGGCCATGAGATCGGCGCGCTGGTCGAGGGCCTGACCAAGCTGAAGCGGCTGGAACTGGTGTCGCGCGAGGCCAAGCAGGCCGAGAATTTGCGCAAGCTGCTGCTTGCGATCGCCGACGACGTCCGCGTGCTGCTGATCAAGCTCGCCGATCGCCTCCACAACATGCGCACGCTGGAATTCGTGCCGCCGGCCTCGCGCCGCCGTATCGCCGAGGAGACGCTGGATATCTATGCGCCGCTGGCCGGCCGCATGGGTATGCAGGAGATGCGCGGGGAGCTGGAGGACCTGTCGTTCTTCGTGCTCGATCCCGAGGCCTACGCCGTGGTCAAGCAGCGGCTCGATTCACTGGCCGAGCGCAACCGCAACCTGATCGGCGAGATCGAAACCCAGCTCTCCAAGAACCTGCAGAAGAACGGCATCACCGCGCGGGTGTTCGGCCGCCGCAAGCAGCCATTTTCGATCTGGACCAAGATGGAGCGCAAGTCGGTCGGCTTCGAGCAGCTGTCCGACATCTACGGCTTCCGCGTCATCCTCGACGATGTCGGGGCCTGCTACCGCGCGCTCGGCATCGTTCACACCACCTGGCCGGTCGTGCCGGGCCGCTTCAAGGACTATATCTCGACCCCGAAGCAGAACGATTACCGGTCGATCCACACCACGGTGATCGGGCCCGGGAAGCAGCGCGTCGAGCTGCAGATCCGCACCGAGGAGATGAACGAGATCGCCGAGTTCGGTATCGCCGCGCACGCTATCTACAAGGAAGCCATGGGCTCGCCGAACGAGCGGCTGAAGCATGAATCCAACGCCTTCGCCTGGCTGCGCCACACCATCGGCATCCTCTCGGAGAGCGCTAACCCGGAAGAATTCCTCGAGCATACCAAGCTCGAGCTGTTCCACGACCAGGTGTTCTGCTTCACGCCGAAGGGCAAGCTGATCGCGCTGCCGCGCAATGCCAACGTGATCGACTTCGCCTATGCCGTGCACACCGCCGTCGGCAACAGCGCGGTCGGCTGCAAGATCAACGGCAAGTTCGCGCCGCTGTCCTCCGAGTTGCAGAACGGCGACGAGGTCGAGGTGCTGACCTCGAAGGCGCAGTCGGCTCCGCCGTCGGCCTGGGAAGCGCTCGCCCGCACCGGCAAGGCGCGCGCCGCGATTCGCCGTGCCACCCGCGATGCGGTGCGCGATCAGTATGCCGGCCTCGGCCGCCGCATCGTCGACCGCCTGTTTGCCCGCGCCAAGATCGAATATGCCGACGACAAGCTGAAGGGCGCATTGCCGCGGCTCGCGCGGACCTCGATCGAGGACGTGATGGCCTCGGTCGGACGCGGCGAGATCAAGGCGTCCGACGTCGCGCGCGCGATGTATCCCGACTACAAGGAAGAGCGGCTGGTGCGCTACGGCGCCAAGAAGGGGCTCGCCGCCAAGCTGAAGACGCAGAACCCGCCGCATCCGGCGCGCGCCACCTCGGTGATCCCGGTGCGCGGCATCAATTCCGACCTGCCGGTGAAGTTCGCGCCGAACGGCGGCGCGGTGCCGGGCGACCGGATCGTCGGCATCGTCACGCCGGGCGAGGGGATCACGATTTATCCGATCCAGTCGCCGGCGCTGAAGGATTTCGAGGAGGAGCCGGAACGCTGGCTCGACGTGCGCTGGGACATCGACGAGACCATGCCGCAACGCTTCCCGGCGCGCATCCTGGTGCACAATGTCAACGAGCCCGGCAGCCTCGCCCAGATCGCGACCGTGATCGCCGAGCACGACGGCAACATCGACAACATCCACATGTCGCGCCAATCGCCTGATTTCACGGAGCTGACCATCGATCTTGAGGTCTATGACCTCAAGCATCTCAGCGCTATCATCGCGCAATTGCGCGCCAAGGCCGTCGTTGCACGGGTCGAGCGCGTCAATGGCTGAAGATGGATGCACGGCTCATAGGCGAGCGGAAGCGACGCCGTCCTCCGGACGGCTATGGCGAGCGGAAGCGACGCCGTCCTCCGGACGGCTATGGCGAGCGGAAGCGACGCCGTCCTTCGGACGGCTATGCCCGTGCATGACGGGTTAGAATTACGGGTCAGAGAAATGTCAAAGGTTGCTCCGCTGCGTCTCGGTATCAACGTCGATCATGTCGCGACCCTGCGCAATGCGCGGGGCGGGGCACGGCCCGACCCGGTGCGGCTGGCACTTGCCGCGATCGCGGCCGGCGCCGACGGCATCACCGCGCATCTGCGCGAGGATCGCCGTCACATCCGCGACGAGGACATGGCGCGGCTCAAGGCCGAGATATCCAAGCCGCTGAATTTCGAGATGGCGGCGACCGACGACATGCTGCGGATTTCGCTTGCCACCAAGCCGCACGCCATATGCCTGGTGCCCGAGCGGCGCCAGGAACTCACCACCGAAGGCGGCCTCGACGTGGTCGGCCAGCACAATGCGCTGGCGCCGTTCATCGCCCGGCTCAACGACGCCGGCATCCGGGTCTCGCTGTTCATTGCAGCGGACCCGCGGCAGATCGAAATGGCCGCGAAGCTGAAGGCGCCGGTGATCGAGATCCATACCGGCGGTTGGTGTGACGCCGTGGTCGACGGCCACAAGGACAAGGCGGACGCCGAATGGCAGCGCATCGTCGCCGGCGCCAAGCTCGCCCAGGCAGCCGGGCTCGAGGTCCACGCCGGCCATGGGCTCGACTATGAGACCGCGGAGACGATTTCGGCGCTGCCCGAGATCCGCGAGCTGAACATCGGCTATTTCATGATGGGCGAGGCGCTGTTCGTCGGCATCGGCGAGACGGTCCGCGAGATGCGTGCGGCCATGGATCGCGGCCGCGCCAAGGCGCAAGGTGCCGTCAGCGCATGATCATCGGCATCGGCTCCGACCTGATCGACATCACCCGGATTGCGAAGGTGATCGAGCGCCACGGCGAGCGATTCCTCGATCGCATCTTCACCGACGCCGAGCGCGCCAAGGCGATGCGCCGTGCCAACAACGAGAAGATGGTGGTCGCAACCTACGCCAAGCGCTTCGCCGCCAAGGAAGCCTGCTCCAAGGCGCTCGGCACCGGTATCCGGCGGGGGGTGTGGTGGAAGGACATGGGCGTCGTGAACCTGCCGGGGGGGCGGCCGTCGATGCGGCTGACCGGTGGGGCGCTGGCCCGGCTCCAGGAACTGACGCCCGAGGGCATGCAGGCGCAGATCGACCTCTCGATCACGGACGATTGGCCGTTGGCGCAGGCCTTCGTCATAATTTCGGCGGTTGCCCCCGCCAGATGAGCGGCCGGCGCCGGAACTTGCCAGAAAACTTCAGCAAACTAAAAAATCACTGAGATTTCAATGAATTGCGAAGTTTTGAGGAGGCGATTGATTGCGCCCCTGCGAACAACCGTCTAAAACGCCGCAGGGTATATCGAGCGAGACGCGGATTCCGGGTTTAGACCGGAATTTGCCCTCAAGATCAGAATCAAGGCCATTTTCCTCACGCGAGGGTCGAACGCTTCGCGCGAAGAGAACGTTCTGCCACCGCGTGGACTTCAAGGCCCACGGGAATTGGGAAAGCAATGAGCGTGACCACCGGGACCAAATCTGAGAGCGGCTTGGGCGAGACCATCCGCGTCGTCATCCATGCCCTTCTGATCGCGCTCGTTATCCGCACCTTCCTGTTCCAGCCGTTCAACATCCCCTCGGGGTCGATGAAGGCGACACTGCTGGTCGGCGACTATCTGTTCGTCTCGAAATATTCCTACGGCTACAGCCACTATTCGATCCCGTTCTCGCCGAACATCTTCTCGGGCCGCATCTTCGGCTCGGAGCCGAACCGCGGCGACATCGTGGTGTTTCGCCTGCCGCGGGATGACTCCACCGACTACATCAAGCGTGTCATCGGGCTGCCGGGCGACCGCATCGAGGTCAGGAACGGGCTGCTCTACATCAACGATGAGCCGATCAAGCGGGAGCGGCTGAGCGATTTCGTCGGCGAGGATCCCTGCGGCTCGGCGGATGCCACCGCCCGCGTCAAGCGCTGGAAGGAGACGCTGCCGAACGGCGTCAGCTATGAGGCGCTGGACTGCACCGACAACAGCTATATGGACAACACCATCGTCTACACCGTTCCGCCCGGCAACTATTTCATGATGGGCGACAACCGCGACAATTCCACCGACAGCCGCTTCCTGTCGCAGGTCGGCTACGTGCCGTTCGAGAACATCATCGGGCGAGCCCAGATGATCTTCTTCTCGATCGCCGAGGGTGAGCAGGCCTGGATGATCTGGCGCTGGCCGTTCGCCGTGCGGTGGAACCGCCTATTCTCCATCGTGCGATGAACGACGACACCGCAGCCATCAACGATCAAGCGCCCACCGGCGAGCCGAGCCAGACGCCAGCCGCCGATAGCGCAGCCGCGCCGAAGAAACGTCGCAGCAAGGCGGCCAAGGCCGCCGAAGAGAAGGCCGCGATCGCGGGCACCGAGGCGCGCATCGGGTACACGTTCTCCGATGCCGCACTGCTGACCACCGCGTTCACCCACGTGTCCGCGCTGAAGCCCGCCACCCGCAACCGCGCCGACAGCTACCAGCGGCTGGAATTCCTCGGCGACCACGTGCTCGGGCTAATCGTGTCCGACATGCTGTTCCGGGCGTTCCCGAAGGCCGACGAGGGCGAATTGTCGAAGCGGCTCGCCGACCTCGTGCGCAAGGAGAGCTGCGCCGACGTCGCCAAGGCGCTCGGATTGCTCGAGGACATCAAGCTCGGCATGGTCAAGGCGGTCGAGGGCGCGCGGCTGCGCAAGTCCGTGCTCGGCGATATCTGCGAAGCGGTGATCGGGGCGATCTTCCTCGACGGCGGCTACGAGGCCGCGCGCCAGTTCGTCGAGCGCAACTGGACCGAGCGGATGCACAAGCTGCGCCGGCCGCTGCGCGATCCCAAGACCGTGTTGCAGGAATGGGCGCAGGGCAAGGGATTGCCGACGCCGGTCTATCGCGAGGTCGAACGCACCGGCCCGCACCACGATCCGCAATTCCGCGTTGCGGTCGACCTGCCGGGCCTCGTCTCCGCCGAGGGCGTCGGTGGCAACAAGCGTGCGGCAGAGAAGGCAGCAGCATCCGCGATGATCGAGCGCGAAGGCGTCGGTACCCATGACTGACGAAATCAAAGAGCCGGGAGACGCGACGCGCTGTGGCTTCGTCGCGCTGATCGGTGCGCCCAATGTCGGCAAGTCGACGCTGGTCAACGCGCTGGTGGGCTCCAAGGTCACCATCGTTTCGCGCAAGGTGCAGACCACGCGCGCGCTGATCCGCGGCATCGTGATCGAGGACAACGCGCAGATCATCCTAGTCGACACGCCCGGCATCTTCGCGCCACGGCGCCGGCTCGACCGCGCCATGGTGTCGACCGCCTGGAGCGGCGCACACGATGCCGATCTCGTCTGCGTGCTGCTCGATGCGAAATCGGGTATCGACGAGGAGGCCAACGCGATCCTGGCCAAGCTGGAAACCGTCGCGCATCCCAAGATTCTGGTGCTGAACAAGGTCGACCTCGTGCAGCGCGAGAAGCTCTTGGCGCTGGCGCAGGCCGCCAACGAGCGGATGCGCTTCGAGCACACGTTCATGATTTCGGCGCTGTCCGGCGACGGCGTCGACGATCTGCGCAAGGCGCTGGCGAAAATGGTGCCCGCGGGCCCGTTCCTCTATCCCGAGGACCAGATGTCGGATGCGCCGATGCGGCATCTGGCGGCCGAGATCACCCGCGAGAAGATCTACAGCCATCTGCATCAGGAATTGCCGTACCAGTCGACGGTCGAAACCGACAGCTGGACCGACCGCAAGGACAAGTCGATCCGCATCGAGCAGACGATCTTTGTCGAGCGCGAGAGCCAGCGCAAGATCGTGCTCGGCAAGGGCGGCGCCACCATCAAGTCGATCGGCGCGCAGGCGCGTGCCGAGATCGCCGAGATCATGGGCGTGCCGGTGCATCTGTTCCTGTTCGTCAAGGTGCGCGAGAACTGGGGCGACGATCCCGACCGCTACAAGGAAATGGGACTGGATTTCCCCAAGGAATAGAGCCGGCGTTTGTGATGAGCGTGCCCAGAGCGATGAACGTGCCCAGAAACGTGCTGTGGTTTGAAGTGCTGCTTTATCTGTCGCTGACGCTCGATGCGTTGTCGGTGGCGTTCCAGGACCGCACGCCGACCGATGTCAGAACCGATCAGGTGATCATGGGCGAGACCCTGACGGCCGGCTGCATGATCCTGCTGCTGGTGTATTTCGTCCGGCTCGCCGCGCGACACCGCAAGAACTGGCCGCGCTGGGCGCTGGCCGCGATGCTGGTGCTGTCGGTGATCTCGCTGGTGCAGCTGATCGGCGACAAGGGTCTGGAGATCGACAGCGCCATCGAGATCGTGTCCTGCATCCTGACCGCGGCCGGGCTGTATTACTCCTTCACCGGCGACGCGCAGGGCTGGTTCAACGCGTAGGGGCCCAACGTCATTCCGGGGCGCGTCGAAAGACGCGAACCCGGAATCTCGAGATTCCGGGTTCGATGCTTCGCATCGCCCCGGAATGACGCGCCGATGTCGCTGCGTTCAGCCTCGGAATCCTGATAGACTTCAGCCATGGAATGGACCGACGAAGGCATCGTGCTGGGCGTGCGGCGGCATGGCGAATCCTCCGCCATCGTCGAGCTGTTGACGCGCGAGCACGGCCGTCATCTCGGTTTGGTGCGCGGCGGCGCCAGCTCGCGGATGCGGCCGCTGCTGCAGCCCGGCAACAGCGTCACCGCGGTGTGGCGGGCGCGGCTCGACGAGCATCTCGGGATGTATGCGCTGGAAGGCACGCGGCTGCGGGCAGCGACGCTGCTGGCCTCGTCGCACGCCGTCTATGGCGTCACGCATCTGGCGGCGCTGGCCCGGCTGTTGCCGGAGCGCGATCCCCACGAAGACATCTACGAGATGCTGCAGGGAACGCTCGACGATTTCGATGACGCCGGCATTGCCGCCGTGCACCTGATCCGGTTCGAGCTGGCGATGCTGACTGAGCTTGGCTTCGGGCTTGACCTGGAAAACTGCGCGGCCACCGGCGAGACCACCGACCTGATCTACGTGTCGCCGAAATCCGGCGGCGCCGTGTCCCGGGCGGCCGGCGAGCCGTGGCGTGACCGGCTGTTGCCGTTGCCGGCGTTCCTGCGCGAAGGCGAGGGCGGCGCCAACAGCTGGTCGGAGCAGGATCTGCGCGACGGTTTCCAGATCACCGGCCTGTTCCTGCTCCGCCATGTGCTGGAGCCCCGCGGCCAGGGCCATTCCGACGCCCGCGACGGGTTCATCAACGCCGTAACGAAGCGCCGGAGCCGGTTGGCGGAAACGTGAAGCGCTGACCTTCTTGCGCCCCTCATGCGCGCAGAGACCGGAACGAAATCGCCTTGCAGACGACCAACCGGACTGCGCAATAATTGCGCGAATCAGGTGAATCGGCGTGCATTTGACGCGATTCGCGGCTTGCCCGATTCAGCGCCAAGGTTTAACGCCTCCCCATGGGAAAGCGACAGACCCCGCCGGAAAAGCCGGCCGAAATTCACGAGGTGCCGCTGCGTGATGCGCTCGAGGAGCGCTATCTCGCCTATGCGCTCTCGACCATCATGCATCGTGCGCTGCCGGACGCCCGCGACGGGCTGAAGCCGGTGCACCGGCGCATCCTTTACGGCATGGACCTGCTCGGGCTCGACCCGCGCGCCGCATTCAAGAAGTCCGCCAAGATCGTCGGCGACGTGATGGGCTCGTTCCATCCGCACGGCGACCAGGCGATCTATGACGCGATGGTGCGCCTGGCGCAGGACTTCTCCTCGCGCTACCCGCTGGTCGACGGCCAGGGCAATTTCGGCAATATCGACGGCGATAATCCGGCCGCCTACCGCTACACCGAAGCGCGCATGACCGAGGTCGCGCGGCTCCTGCTCGACGGCATCGACGAGGACGGCGTCGAGTTTCGACTCAATTACGACGGCCAGACCAAAGAGCCGGTGGTGCTGCCAGGCGGCTTCCCGAACCTGCTCGCCAACGGCGCGCAGGGCATCGCGGTCGGCATGGCCACCTCGATCCCGCCGCACAACGCCGCCGAGCTCTGCGACGCCGCGCTGCATCTGATCGAGAAGCCCGACGCCAAGTCGAAGGCGCTGCTGAAATGGGTCAAGGGCCCGGACTTCCCGACCGGCGGCATCGTCGTCGATTCCAAGGAAGCGATCATCGAGGCCTACACCACGGGGCGCGGCTCGTTCCGCACCCGCTCGCGCTGGACCCAGGAGGAGGGCGCGCGCGGCACCTGGGTGGTCGTCGTCACCGAGATTCCGTGGCTGGTGCAGAAGTCGCGGATCGTCGAGAAGATCGCCGAACTGATCAACGAGAAGAAGCTGCCGTTGGTGGCCGACGTCCGCGACGAGTCGGCCGAGGACGTCCGCCTCGTGATCGAGCCGAAATCGCGCACCGTCGATCCGGCACTGATGATGGAGTCGCTGTTCCGGCTGACCGAGCTGGAAAGCAAGATCTCACTGAACCTCAACGTGCTGATCAAGGGCCGTATCCCGAAGGTGGTCGGCCTTGCCGAGTGCCTGCGTGAATGGCTCGACCATCTCCGCGACGTGCTGGTTCGCCGCTCCAACTTCCGCAAGACGCAGATCGAGCACCGGCTGGAAGTGCTGGGCGGCCACCTCGTCGCCTATCTGAACCTCGACAAGGTGATCAAGATCATCCGCACCGAGGACGAGCCGAAGCCGGTCCTGATCAAGACCTTCAATCTCACGGAGATCCAGGCCGAGGCCATCCTCAACATGCGCCTGCGCAATCTGCGCCGCCTGGAGGAGATGGAGATCCGCACCGAGGACAAGGAGCTTCGCAAGGAGCTGAAGGGCATCGAGGGGCTGCTCGGCTCCGAGACCGAGCAATGGGCCAAGGTCGGCGATCAGGTCCGCAAGGTCCGCGACATCTTCGGACCGAAGACGCCGCTCGGCAAGCGACGCACCACCTTCGCCGATGCGCCCGAGCACGACCTCGCCGCGATCGAGGAGGCGCTGGTCGAGCGCGAGCCGTGCACCGTCGTGATCTCCGAGAAGGGCTGGGTGCGGACGCTGAAGGGCCATGTCGAGGATCTCTCGGGGCTTGCCTTCAAGACCGACGACAAGCTCGAGCACTCGTTCTTTGCCGAGACCACCTCGAAGCTGCTGCTGTTCGCCACCAACGGCAAGTTCTACTCGCTCGACGTCGCAAAGCTGCCGGGCGGCCGCGGCCATGGCGAGCCGATCCGCATGTTCATCGACCTCGAGCAGGACGCGGCGATCATCTCGCTGTTCGTCAACAAGGGCGAGCGCAAGTTCCTGATCGCGAGCAGCGAGGGGCAGGGCTTCGTCGTCAAGGAAGAGGACTGCGTCGGCAACACCCGCAAGGGCAAGCAGGTGCTCAATGTCGACATGCCGAACGAGGCCCGCGCGATCACGACCGTGATGGGCGACACCGTCGCCGTGATCGGCACCAACCACAAGATGGTGCTGTTCGGTCTCGACCAGGTGCCGGAGATGGCGCGCGGCCGTGGCGTGCGGCTGCAGAAATACACCAGCTCGGAGCTGTCCGACGTCGCGGTGTTCGATGCCAAGACCGGCCTGACCTGGAAGGACTCCGCCGGCCGCGAGCACAGCATGACCATCAAGGAACTGGCCGACTGGCGCGGCAACCGCGCCGATGCCGGCCGGCTCGCCCATGGCCTGCCGAAGTCGAACAAGTTCAATCGCGGCGTGGAGTAGTTGATGCGTAGGGCGGGTTAGGCGCAGCCGTAACCCGCCGTTCTTGCCGTGGCGTGGCGGATTACGCCGGAGCCTGTCATCGGGCCGCGCTTCGCGCGGACCCGGTGGGCTAATCCGCCCTACGGTCTCTATCCGGGTTGCGTGCGCCTTCGTCACCAGCGGTGTGATAGTATCCACATTTCGCCGCGCTATAACCGTCGCCGACGATCTCGGGCGACGGTTGCCATGGCGCACAATCACGATCACGACCACGATCATGACCATAGCGGTCATTCTCACGGACATTCCCACGCCGGGCATTCCCATGCCGGGCACAGCCATGCGCCCGCAAGCTTCGGCACGGCCTTCGCGGTCGGCGCGTCGCTCAACACCGCCTTCGTCATTGCGGAGCTGATCTTCGGTTACTCCGCCAACTCGCTGGCGCTGATCTCCGACGCCGTTCACAATCTCTCCGACGTCATCGCGCTGCTCTTGGCCTGGGGCGGGGCGTGGCTCGCCGGCCGGCGCCCGACCGATACCCACACCTATGGCTACCGTCGTGCCTCGATCCTGGCGGCGTTGTTCAATGCCGGGCTGCTGCTGATCGCGGTCGGCGGCATCGCCGTCGAGGCGATCAACCGCTTCCGCGAGCCGGCCGAGGTTGCGAGCTGGACCGTGGTCTGGGTCGCGGCGCTCGGCATCCTGATCAATGGCGGCACGGCGCTGCTGTTCATGCGCGGCCGCGACAGCGACCTCAACGTCCGCGGCGCCTATCTGCATATGGCGGCGGATGCCGGCGTCTCGTTCGGCGTCGTGATCGCCGCGCTCTTGATCATGGCGACCGGCTGGCAGTGGCTCGATCCGGCGATCAGCCTGGCCATCGCCGTGGTCGTGCTGCTGAGCGGCTGGGAGCTTGCCCGCGACAGCGTCAACCTCGCGCTCGACGCCGTGCCGAAGGGGATCGATCTCAAGCAGGTGAGGGACTATCTCGCCGCGCTCGAGGGTGTGACCGAGGTGCACGATCTGCACATCTGGGCGATGAGCACCAGCGAGACCGCCTTGACCGCGCATCTGGTTCGGCCTGGCGGGCATGATGATATTTTCCTGCATCGCGTCTGCGCGGAGCTTTCGGAGCGGTTCAGCATTCACCACGCAACGCTGCAGGTGGAGATCAGCAGCGAGACCTGCCGGTTGGCGCCGGCGGAAATGGTCTAGCCGCCGCCGCATACCCATCCCGATCACGTCGGCAATGTCGAGCTGTTCCCGTCCGCGATGCTGTATGTGCAGAAGGCGGAGTATGAATGGCCCGGCGCCAACAACGCGCCGCGCTTCAAGCCCGAGCATCCCGTCACCAAGCTCGAGGGTGATCGCGACGTGTTCGGCGACGGCAGCGTCACCATCCTGTCGACACCGGGCCACACGCCCGGCCACCAGTCGCTGCTGGTGAAGCTGCCGAAGACCGGCGCGGTCGTGCTGACCGGCGACGCCGTTCACTTCAGGGACAATTGGGACAATCGGCGCGTGCCGAGCTTGAATGCCAGCAAGGAGCAGACGGTCGCCTCGATGCAGAAGATCGCCGACACGCTGACCAAGGAAAAGGCGCAGCTCTGGATCAATCACGACAAGTCCCAGCGCGACGGGCTGAAGCTGTCGCCGGAGTTCTACGATTGAGCTGCTTCGGGACCGCGCGCCTTCGACCAGCCTGATCAGCCGCGCGGGGCGGCGGGCGCGGTGACGGGTGGGGTGGGCTCGTGTTTCGGTTTCAGCGTGCCGGCGTAGAACGACAGGGTGAACATCAGGGCGAGGGCGGCCAGATAGACCCCGTATGACTGTGGCGGGGTGATCGCCCATCGCACGAGGCGTCGGATCGAGTTCGGCTGGCCAGTGTCGTTGTCCATGCGCCCTTGTGCGCGAAGGCCGGGGCAAAGGAAAGCGGAATCGCTGGCTCGGGCGGCGCCGTTCCACGCGAAATGGTGAGGCGGGCGGCCTTGCAATGCCGGATTGGCGTCCGCATCTGTCACGCGACGACCAGCCCTTCCTCCCGCACCAATTGCCCGGCATAATCCATTGATGGAACTGACGCCCCGTTTGCGCCTGATGAATTGGCTGGTCCGCCAGGGTCTGACCGGCCTGCCGGAAAACGACCTGCTGCGCGGCTTCTGCGAGCGCTGCCGGGCTGCGGGCATGCCGCTGTCACGGGCGATCGTTTTCATCGATACCCTGCATCCGATCTTCGAGGGACGCGGTTTCCGCTGGAACGACGGCGAGAGCAACGAGGCCGATATCTTCGAATACGGCTCGACCAGCACCGGCGAGGCCGGCCAGAATTGGCGGCGCTCGGCGTTCCACCACATGCTCGAAAACGGCCATGACGAGATGGTGATCGACCTCGCCGAGACGCACGATTTCTCGATGATCGGCGACCTTGCCGAGAAGGGCCACAAGCATTTCGCAGCGTTCGTGCATCGCTTCGGCGAGGCCGGCACGATCGGCGAGATGGACTGCTTCTATTCCTACTACACCACCCGCCGATCGGACGGCTTCGACGAGAACCATATGGCGGCGCTGCGCGACCTGGTGCCGGTGCTCGGGCTCGCGATCAAATCAGCCGCGCAGGTCGAGATCGCCCGCACGCTGGGCCGGGTCTATCTCGGCCGCGAGACGGCCGAGCAGGTGCTGCGCGGGCGCATGCAGCGTGGCATCACCGAGAAGATCAAGGCCGTGCTGTGGTACTCCGACGTGCGCGGCTCGACCGCGATCAGCGAGCGCATCGGCCCGGACGAGATCATTCCGTTCCTGAACGACTACGCGCAGGCCTCGATCGATGCGATCCACGATGCCGGCGGCGAGGTGCTGAAGCTGATCGGCGACGGCGTGCTGGCGATGTTCACCAGCGAAAACATGGCCGTGGCCAAGCGGGGCGCACTGCGGGCCGAGCACAGATTCCGGCACAACATCCGCGTGCTGAACGATCGTCGCGAGAACGAGGGCCGGCCGACCACCACGGCCTATGTCGGTCTCCATGTCGGAGAGGTCTTCTACGGCAATATCGGCAGCGAAGACCGGCTCGATTTCACCGTGGTTGGGCCCGCCGTCAACGAGGTCAGCCGGATCGCCTCGATGTGCGCCTCGGTCGATCGGGAATTGCTGACCTCGACCGACTTCCGCACCGGGCTCGACGCTGCCGGCCGCAACTATCTGGTCTCCACCGGCCGTTTCGTGTTGCGCGGCATCAGCCACGCGCAGGATCTTTACACGCTTGATCCGGCGGTTGCCGCCGACGAGGTCGTCGCTGGCAAGTATGAGCGGTATCTGGCGAGCTAGGCGTGTACTCATTCAGCGGCTGGCCGCCTGATGTCCGCTCAACCCCTAACAGCGGCGGGAAAGCGGACGTCTCCCGAGGTCGCTGAAGGGCCACAAGGCGACATCGGCTTGCCTGCTGCTGCTGGCTTAGGGCGATGGCGCTTTATATGGTGTACGCAACCAATTCTTAGCGTCCGGTGGCGTCGTCACCACCCGGGTCCGTGACCAAGCCGAGGCGTCGTGATCCTATTCAGTTTCACTTTCACGAGAGCCCAAATTCCAGCGACCTGCAATTCATCCGAGTTATACCAAACGGTCGAGTTGTCGAGCTGTGTTGCGCTAAACTCGACGTAGTTCCCTGCATAGGCACGCAGAACTCTCTCTTGGTAGCCGTAACCGACAACTGCAAGGTTGTCCGCAATCCGGATTACTATCAATTGGACTTGGTCGTTAGCGATGTTTCTGACAAGCAGCTTGCCAGTCCACTTATTCAAATCCCTCGGTATTTCGTTCAATACCGGTCCGTGATAAGTGCGATTATTGATCCGAGATGCGCTCCACACACGTTGGAAATTGGCTTGATCGGCCGGAACAGGGAGTGGCTGGTTCTCGGGCTCTGACTCACGAGCGTCCGGCGGCGAGGAGGACGCTTGGTTCGTAGGCTGTGTCTCACCGCCGCAAGCAACCAAGGGCACGCACAGCATCGCTCCGACCACGGCCCTCCGCGACAGTGTGACTATGGAAGGGCTTAATGAAACAAGCTCTTGTTTCATGAGATTGGACCGGGGTTAAGGCAGCAGACATCGCCCACTGGCCATTGATTGGGTACCACACTGAACATGGTTAGGTTGCAAAATACTGTGCGGCAACCGTTTCTGCGTAGAATGCTCAATTTTGAATGAAAGCTCGCGCGACTTCCGCTTCGGGTCAAAATGCGAAGAACTCAGGTTGAGCAAATCTGGTCCGCTCTGGCGCGATGAGCGGACCTCTGTCGGGCGCGGCCTAACTTCGCAGATGGGCAAAATGGAGACTGTCGCGACCTGGGCTCGAAAATAGTAGTCTAATCGACTACGGCTGGCTCAATATTGACGCTTCATGTAGGCAAGGTCGGACTAAGGCTATGGGCATGAAACTGCTTGCTGTGATTGCGACAACACTGTTGGTCGCTCGGCCGGTTTCCGCCTGTGTAGTATCGGGGGTCCCTATGTCCCCAAACTTGCCGACCAAATGGGAAAGCAAACCGCAGGTCGCTAGAGTTCAACCACTAGAACTCGCGCGACCAAGTTGGGCGCGCGATGATAGCTGGCCCGCTACGGGGCGCATCCGTGTTCGCGTTGTCGAAGCGCTTAAAGGTTTCAACGAGGGACAAATCTTCGTTGTCCAAATTGGCTGGGACGAAGATCGATGCGGACAGCGCTTTCTAAATGACAAGGCGAAGTTTGATGAGTTCGCTAAGGGCACCTACTATGTCGGAGGCCACTTTGAAACGATTGGCGGTTTTGCTGGACAGGATTTTCGGATAATTGGTGGGGAAACGGTATTTGTCAGTTTTTGGCTTTGGCGGGACTTTAAATAGCCTCGTTACAGTTTGGATTGAATGGCCTCTGTGGGCTTCGCGTCTTTCGCTTGCTACCTGCCCAGTAGTCTGTCTGGCCTCGACCGCTACGGGTCACCAGCAGTCGATGACGATTGAACTGAACGAAGTCCGCTCTACCTCAGTGAACCGACCTCCGGGACGGTCAGAGGAATCGTCGGCTACGGATCAACTAAGGGCGCGACGTCTCGGAAAATTTTAGCTGCGGGGTTTACTGGCGTTTCAGTTGAACGCGGTAGAACAGCAACCCGGGAGGACACTATGCAGGCCCTTGTCTGGAACATCTTTATCGGCGCGCCGCTCGTCGGTTCGCTCATCCTGTTCGTCTTTCTGATGTACCTGCCTGGCATTGCCCCCGCTACGGTCTGCCGATAGCGCTCGGCTCTTCGCCATAGCTCTCGCAATCGCGGCTATGCGCAACCGCCTGACAATCGGGTCGTGGACTCGGACGGGCACGCCGGCGCAGCGCCAACTGATGGACGCTCGCATTCGGCGATCCACAAAACTCCGCCCCGGGGTGTTCGTCGTTCTCCTGCCGGTCGTGTTCGTCATGGTCAGTTTGGGATACGGCAGGGGAGCAGTCATGATTGCATCGCTTATTTGCGGTGTAATCTTCGCGTGGTGCAGTCTTTACCCGTACAGGCTCTCGCGCAGGTCGAGCTAGCTAACACCGGCCGCAGATCCGCTTGTGGAGAAATGGATTGCTTCGTCGCTTCGCTCCTCGCAATGACGACGGGGGCAGAGGCCGTTCAACACCGCGCGGGCTCGCCGACCATGTCGGGCTGCCGCGTCAGCGACACCGCGGGCGACATCAGGATCACCAGCGCCTGGGCGGCGAAGATCGCGGCCGCG